>JAZQRQ010000020.1:0-46738 GCA_045629665.1 Faecalimonas sp. | reverse complement strand
GTGGCTGTGTATTTTATGTAAGGAGGGACGTATTATCTGAACGAAAAATTCTATTCTCAATGTAAGTTCAATAGATTTTCATTTGTATATTCAAGTAACATTTCAATATGATTGTTTCAATCAAGAAATCCAAATTAAATTGAAAAACAAATCCTATCTTCTTGTTAGCGGCGGTAGCTTATCAATAATATATCACAGTCGACACCTTTATATAGGAATAAAGTTATCTATGCCATAGCTACCATATTCATTGGGAGGGAAAAATATGAAAAACGAAACTTATAAGCAACTGTATACAGAGCTCGAACAATATGAACATTCCGGAGTAAGTATGAGGCTGAATAACTATCCTGCAAGTCCGATGCAGATTGTGACGGCACACATGGTGCGGGAAGAATCGGCATATATGCGAGATTATGTATGGGACGATAAGGGACACGTGCGTGAAGTGACACGTACATGATAAACATATTGACCTAACCATGAAATGCGGCTAAACCAATAAACGGATATCCAATTTATAGTCTCGGGTATACCAACCGTTCTTAAGCGATATACCTTTTTCGCGCGCTTCTTCCTTGCTCATTCTGACGGATAAAGGTCTGCTGCAATCTATTCTGTCAATGACAGTGCGAAGAAGTTTGTTTTTCGCTTCAGCAGAAATCGAATCATCCATCAGGGCGTCAATGCATTTGTGGACCTGAACTATCTTTTGTTCGTAATCAACTCGGACAGGTATGTTGTTGTAAGCATTCTCTAATGCACTTTCCAAGTCTTTTTTATCTGCTTCACATTTGCGCTTCAAATTTTCAAACACGGATTTCGGCATTCCTTCTTCAGAATATTTTTCCCATATAGAGATTTCTTTCTTCATAGTTTCATCAAGTTTCTTTTTTAAAAATTCAATGTGTTCTTCGTGCTGCTTGATTAAATCGCCATCGGAGTTTTTCATAAGTGTTGCGTAATCGTCTATAGAATGTTTTAAATATTGACATATCTCAGGGATTATTTCTGTATAATCAATAGAACCATTACCGCACCGTATTTGATTATCACATATAAATTTTTTGCTTTGTTTATGATATACCATGACTGAACCGCATGAGCAATAAAGAATTGATGCTAAAGGGCTTTGCAAAGGAGTTTTTATTTTGGTTTTCGGTCGCCTATTTGGCTTGTTTTTGACTTTGTAAAACAATTCTTCATCAATTATGCCTTCGTGCTTTCCCTCGTACAAATCGTATTCACTGTTTAATTTTATACATGTTACAACTTCTTGGTCGATAACTGTTCTGTCCATCATGCGATAGTTAAAACGTACTTTTCCAATATAATGCTCATTAAAAAGTATAGCTCTGATTGTGGATCTAGCCCACAGTTTTCCATTTCTCGTCCGGATTCCCATGTTGTTTAAGCGTTCTGCAATGTGTCTCGTGCTGACATCTTCGTTTCCGTACCAATTAAATATCATGCGGACTACCTTCGCTTCATCCTCGTTTATTTCTAATGTAGGACATTTTTTCTTTCCAATTGTTATCGTTATTTTGTTGTATCCATATGGTGGATAGGTGCCAAGATAATTTCCTTCTTGCACAGATAATAATATACCTCGTTTTAAGATTTTCTTCGTATATTCGAGATAATCGTTTCCGCGCTTTAATTCACGTTCGAAAGCGTCGCGGTCATATTCATCTTCCAAATCATAGGTTTTCACAGGCGTAATAATCCTTGTGTGAGTGTAGCGAAGAAGCTTCATAAGTCTTCCACAATCCTCCAGGTCACCTCTGGACAATCGTTGTACTTCAACCACGAGAATTGCTTTTATTTTAGGTGATTCCATTCGCTTTAATACTTCTTGCATTTTCGGACGACCATCTATTGTTTCACCGGATACAACTTCTCTATATATGTTTTCTTCAGGTATTGGAGTCTCAAGGTTTCTTTCCGCCCATTCTCTTAAAATAGATTCATGCTTCTCTAAAACTTGTTCGACAGAGAGTGAAGGGTCATCCGACCTTGATTTTCGCAAATACACAAGAATCTCATCGGCCGCATACTGAGTTTCGTAATATGCTATTCTGTCTGTCCACATAATCATCTTCCTTCCTAAATTTTAGTATAAAAATAACAGCCAAGTGCAAATCTGCCCTTGCAAGCTGTTTCCGAAGATGATACAATATTTTATGGAACGTACTGTATCAACCTTCGGGGATATAGTCTATCTGAACCGTCTTAGTGCTCCCAACACTGAGGCGGTTTTTATTTTTGTTAAAGTTTTTCGAATACCATTGTGGCTTGGATTCTGTCACCACCACCAAAACCGGTACTGTGAGCAGAAGCAGTTGATATAGTATGAAGTCTATATCCTTTTGAAGCTTGTTTGTTAATTACATCTTCTAACTCACTAAGGTTTTTGGAAGTAGTTCCAATTAGTTTTTCCTTTAGTGTTACTTGTAAAACTACGTACTGTGGCATAACGCTTCCTCCTTATCGTATTCTTTACATTGACAACCTCTATCTGAACGTCATTTGACGGTTCATTCAAATTTCTTTCCAATGACTAGATTTGGAATGAAGTATATAGTGTAGTTATCTACAGTTGTATATACTCCGTATTTCTCGCAATAGCAATTTATCGCATCTTCTAAAAAATCTACTGTTACATTTAAGAACTCTGCTGTTTCATATCTATCTCTACAACCGTTCTCATAAGCCTTGATTAAGCCGTACAGACCGATTCTGTTGTTGTACGCCCAAAGTCTTGCCTGTCGCTCTTGCTTACGATTCTGCGCGTCTGAGAGATTTATAATGTTACCTACAGTTGTGTAGTAGTGTCCTAGTTCTTCTGACAGAACACAAGCCTTTTGGGTTGAAGTATCAATATCTTTTCTAATAGCGATACGTTTTCCTTTGATTCGACCGTCGCTAGAGCGCAATGGCTTTTCTTTCACATTAAGTCCAATATCGCATGCTTCGTCTAATAGTAGTTCGTAATTAGTCATCGGCAACACCTCCCTGCTATATATTAATATAAGTGTTGTCCACAAATCAGGACTTAGAAATCATCGCTGTCCATGATGTCGTCGTCATGTTTACGCATTTCATCTGTTACCTTTATGTCTACACGCTCATGTGCTGCATTGAGAAGAGGCTCTTCCATAGAATAAAGACCTGACAACATAGTGGCGTATTTTTCCAGTTTTCGTTGAGAACTTTCTGGAAGCTTGCGGTAAGTTTCAATCAATACCTGTTCTCCATTCTCTAACGTGACCAGGATATCAGGATTTTCCCAACCCATCAAGTAAGCAGGAGAGATATTTCCTAAGTTAGCTGCGGCCTCTATTTTGTCAGAAGGTATATTTGTAATAATATTATTTTCGTATTTATACAAAGTTTGTTTAGAAACATTTATTTTGTCTGCAAAATCAACTTGGCTCATGTTTAACTTGTTTCTTAATTCTTTAATTCGTTCGCCTACAGTCACGACGTTTTCACCTTCCTTTGTGAGAGTAACTTAATAATAACACAAAAAAGTTATAAATGCAATAAAAAATATCTTGACAAGTTACAAAAATGTGATATAGTAAAAGTAACTTGAGAGGTTACAAAGTGAGGTGATATAGTGATTAAAGTAGACGAGCTTAGGGGAATTATTGCAAAAAATGGACTTTCTCAGTCAGATGTTGCTGCTAAAATTGGTGTTACACCAAAAACATTTTATGAAAAAATGAAGAATGGCGTATTTGGCAGTGATGAAATTCAAATTATGATTGATGAATTACATATTGATAATCCCGTGGCTATTTTTTTTGCCAAAGAGTAACTTTAAAAGATACTCAAATAAGAAGGGAGCGTGATAAGTATTTATGGGAGCCATAGTTACAATTCATCATCCAGTTCTCACCGAAGAGGAAAGGGAAATTAGGATAGAGAGAATTAAACAAGCGTCTGTAGAGTTCTACAAAGAAATGTGTCGGTGCAAAAGTGGACAGCAGGACGTCAAAGTTAATACATAAAGAAGGGAGGTGAAAGCCATGAAACATTACAACCGCATTAAGAACCTAATCTTAGCAGGATTGGTTGGATTCATCTACAGCAAGTACATACTGTCAAGCGTTCCAATTTTGGACAAGCTACTTGCAATAGCATTTGTATGTATGGTGGTGTTTGACATCATGGAAACATTAGATGCTAAGAGAAGGGCCAAGGTTCGAGCAAGACGTAAAGAGCGTCAAGAAATGGAAAATGAGTGCGCAGAAAGGAGGTGAATGCTTTGGGAAGGCAAATGGAAGATTTAACAGATCTCAGATTTGGTTCATTGATTCCGATAAGAGTTCACGCGAAAAAGATGTATCCGTGCGGAAGCTCGGAAGTAATGTGGCTTTGCCAATGTGACTGTGGAAATACAACTATTGTCAGTCGGGGCAATCTTAAAAAAGGAACTGTGAAGAGTTGTGGTTGCTCAAGAGCGCATGCACAAGAGAAGTTTAAGAAATCGAATACATATCGTAGATTAAAAAGAATTTGGTTCGGTATAAAAACTCGATGTTGTAATAAAAACCATAAAGATTATCCGGCGTATGGAGGTCGAGGAATATGTGTTTGTAATGAGTGGTTTTTCGATTTTGATAGTTTTTATCAGTGGTCATTAAACAACGGATATAAAGAGGATTTAAGTATAGACCGAATATGTAATGACGGAAATTATGAACCCGATAATTGTCGATGGGTTTCCCCAAAAGTTCAGAGTAACAACAAGAGAACCAGTAGATTTATTGAGTTTGATGGGCGAAAACACACTATTGCAGAGTGGTCTGAAATCACAGGTATTTGCAGAAATACTATAGAGGCAAGAATAAAGAAAGGACTTCCAATAGAGAAAGTCCTGAATCTTTAGAGGCGTAGGCTCATTGGGAGAAAACCGTAACGCACTCAAAACTAAACATCAATTAGATTGTATACCAATCAGGAAGGAAAGTCAAATGGCAGATATCAAAATTATGTCAAAGAAGCGATTTCCTATTTATAAGAACTACGTGGCGAATATCGTGGAGCAAAAGAGAACTGAAAACAAAGATTGGAAGTATCTAAACAATTTTATTAAGAACTTTATTGCAAACGATGCGCCCGAATATGCCTTTACAGGTAAGCAAGTAAAGGAATTATTAGATTTAGCGAATTAGGAGGAAAGTTAAATGCCTAAGAGTGGAAAGATTGATAAACTTCGTCAGATTATGGAATTGGCTGTTGAAGTGAATAAAGGCAAGCCGAGTGTGTTTGTGTATTATTTCGGTCACACAGAACACTTGCAGGTGGACATCCATTTTGAAGGATGGGACGAAGATTCACGAGGTGTAGATATGCAAATGAATGCTTGGACTAGTGATAGAGGCACCTTAGATGATTTTGACAAGATTATTGAAGAATTAGAAAAATTAAAAACAAAGGAGAATGAAGAAATTGTGTCAGTTTAAATCAGGAATCATATTAAAAAACAAATGCGTTATCGCACAAGGCGACAATGACAGCCACAGTGCTTTATTGGATGAATTAGGAATCAAAGACGATTATATGGGAATGACAAAGACATTCGTAAGAGCAGAACTTGTACCACAGAACGATGAATGGTGGGTTAGTCCGGAAGAAGAACCAACTAAGTGGAATTTCATAGTAGACCAAGACCAAGTGCCAGAGTGGTTCGATAAAGAGAAATACGAAGCGGAGTTCCGCGAGTATGTATGCGATTGGTGGAAGGCTCATGTATTGGTAGATCAGAAAGTGGACGAGCTCAGCCAAGGGTACTACAGATTGAAACGCTGCGAGGTTAAGAAGCTTCTCAACGAGGTGAAGGTTTGGTGTGACAGTTCTACAGTCCAAAGGATGTGTGACAGTTCTACAGTCCAAAGGATGTGTGACAGTTCTACAGTCCAAAGGATGTATGACAGTTCTACAGTCCAAAGGATGTATGACAGTTCTACAGTCCAAAGGATGTGTGACAGTTCTACAGTCCAAAGGATGTATGACAGTTCTACAGTCCAAAGGATGTGTGACAGTTCTACAGTCCAAAGGATGTGTGACAGTTCTACAGTCCAAGAGATGTATGACAGTTCTACAGTCTGTGATTTTAAACAATGGCCACACATCAAAATCATGGTAGCAGATACTGGTAACTTCGAAATGATTGTTCATAAGAATGAGCAGGTGGAGTAATGGAACAAACACAGGACATAACAGAATGTGTAAAATGCGGAATACAAATTTGCAAACAGGACCATTTGAAAACGATAGATGGTTATATGTGTGAAGAATGTATGAAATTAAAGGAGGAATAGCAAATGGCAAATTTATATGAAATTGATGCGCAGATTATGGCGTGCGTAGATTTTGAAACCGGAGAAATTATCGACGAAGAAAAGTTGCAGGCGTTACAACTTGAATTCAATCAAAAGATAGAAGGTATTGCCCTTTGGATTAAGAATTTGTTAGCAGAGGCTAAGATGATTAAAGAAGAAAAGGACAACCTTGCTGGAAGACAAAAATCTTGCGAAAACAAAGCAGAATCTTTGAAGAGATATCTTAGCAGCGCATTAGATGGAGAAAAGTTTAAGACTGCAAAGGTGAGTATTTCTTACAGGAAATCAGAATCTGTAGAAGTAGAGGATATTTCTTTACTCGGAGATGACTACTTGAAGTTTAAACCAGAACCGGACAAGACAAAAATTAAAGAAGCACTCAAAAGCGGTGTCGAGTTACAAGGTGCGACTTTGGTTGAAAAGAATAATATTCAGATAAAGTAGGTGGACTACCTTGTCAGTATTTAAAATAGCCGAAATCCTTTGCAAACAGTTAGTCGAGGCAGGATTTGTTGTTCAAAGATACGATGCATACTCTACCAATAGCATTTATCTTAAACTAGATTATGGCGTTTGCAATTCAATTAGAATTAGCGACCATCCCGGCAAGAAGCATCTTAAGTATCGATACAATATAGGACCATTTATCACCGAGCATAAGTATGTGCGAGATAAATTTCCTAGATTTTATTACAGGACAGATAAAGCGAGCAATCTGATAAAGAAGATACTTCAAGATAAGCAGGAAAAGTTAGAACGCTATGGAGAAACTAACTATCAGAAATTCATGGAGCAAAACCAAATCGATAATTCAGGCAGTAAAGGATTTTGGAGAAACGCAAAGATTATAAATTAGGAGGAATTAAATATGGCAACACCAGTATTAATTATTGGAAAATCGGGAAGTGGAAAAAGTACCAGTTTGAGAAATTGTGTAGGTAATGACAATTGGAATCTTATCAGAGTACTTAATAAGCCACTTCCATTCAAAGGAAAGGTGAATGGTTGGACGACAGACGATTATCAAACCGTTATGAAGGCCCTTGGTCAATCCAAGGCAAAAAACATTGTATTAGATGATGCAGGCTATTTGATTACCAATCATTTCATGCGTGGTCACAGTTCTGCAGGAGCAGGTAACGGAGTGTTTACTCTGTATAACAACATTGGCGATTATTTCTGGAACTTGATTCAATTCATCATTAAACTTCCGAAAGATAAAATTGTGTACGTCATGATGCACGAAGACAAGAATGATTTTGGTGATATTAAACCAAAAACAATCGGAAAACTGATTGATGAAAAAGTGTGTCTTGAAGGAATGTTTACAATTGTTCTTCGTTGCATCGAAGAATCAGGAAAACATTTGTTTGTAACACAAGCTTCAGATGGAGCAGTTAGCAAATCACCAATGGGAATGTTTGAAACATTAACCATTGATAATGATCTTCTCTTGGTAGAGAAAGCGGTTAGAGAATATTACGAATTAGGAGGCAATGAAAATGAAGAAACCAAATAACTATGAAAGCACAAAAGCACAGGGAGAATTCACACCGGTAGAACTCGGTGGACACAAGTTAGTAATCAAGCAGGTGAGTGAGAAAAAATCAAAAAACAATAAGGATATGATTGTTGTACTGTTTGATTTTGCTCCAGATGATAGTCAACCAGGATATTTCAGCAAGCAATTTGCAGATGATATTCGTCCAGAAAAGACATGGCCAAATCAAGCAACGCAGTACATATTGGTCGAAGATCAAGAAGGAAACACCAGTAGAAGTTTTAAAACATTCTGTACTTGCGTAGAAAACTCAAATGCAGGATTCAGTTGTTGGAAGAATGACGAAACATTTAATTTCCAAGGTCTTAAAGGCAAGAAAATCGGCGGTGTATTCGGCGAACAAATGGATTTCTACAATGGAAAAGTATTACATAAGCGTGTACTTCGTTGGTTTGTTTCTATGGACAAGGTTGCAGATGCGCAAATTCCGGATATTTCTGAAACACAAGCGTATAAAAATTCAGTCAACGGTTATCCGGCTGCGGCAACACCGACAACAGATGGCTTTATGAATATTCCGGATGGAATTGATGAAGAGTTGCCATTTAACTAGGAGTGATTATAGTGGACATTCAAATTGATAGCAGGGAAAAGGCAAGAGCAATTACCAAAATCATTAAGACATTTGATGAAAACGGTGTGAATCATTTTTCAAGCAAGTTGTTGGTCGGGGATTATATGAACTTAGATAATCCTCGGCTGATTATCGATAGAAAACAAGATTTGCAAGAGTTACATGGAAATGTTTGTCAGCAACACGAAAGGTTCAAAAGAGAATTACTGAAGGCAATGCAAGCAAACATTCAATTAATTATTCTAATAGAACACGGAGAGGACATTAAGTCATTGGAAGACGTGTATTTCTTCTATCAGCCACCAAAGGAACGCTGGCGATGTGTTACAAGAATAATCGCAGGGGAAAAGAAGAAATTTCGAGAAAAGTATATGCAACAAGCTATTGATGGTAAAACGATGTATAGATCAATGCGCACCATCAGAGACCGATATAACGTCCGCTTTGAGTTTTGCGAGAAGAAAGATACCGGAAAAAGAATTATGGAATTGCTAGGCGATAGTCATGACTAGAGAAGAAATAAAACAACAATACAGTATGAGAGATATCGTGGAGCAGTATGGATTTAAAGTGAATAGGGCAGGATTTATTCACTGCCCATTCCATAAAGGCGACAAAGGCGCATCGCTTAAAGTTTACCAAGACAGTTTTCATTGTTTTGGTTGTAATGCAAATGGAGATATATTCACATTCATTCAAAAGATAGATCAAGTAGATTTCAAGACGGCATTTCAGAGCCTTGGTGGAACTTACGAGAAACCAACGTTTGAATCTCAGCTTGCGATCTACCGGGCACAAAAGAAGAAAGAACAACGTGCTAAAGAGGCTGAAAAACTTAAGAGGCGCAAGGAACTGAACAACATGTTAATAGATGTGTATCGGTACTGGATGAACCGTTCAGAGCCATTCAGCGAGGCATGGTGCAGTTCCTGTAATGCTCTGCAGTATCAACTGTATTTACATGAAATATTAAACAGAGAAGAGGTGAGGCAGTGAAACCCTTAATTGAATATGACAAGAACACTATTTTATCTGAGGAAGTGTTTGTAGAAATATTTGAACAACAAGATGAAATATTAAAAGCGAGGATGCTATTGTCTTGCCAAGAACGTGCAAAAGACTTGGGTGTAAAACAAAGTTTTGATGATTTAGTAAAGGCATATAAGAGCGTAGAACGAAATATGCGAAAGCAACAATCAGGGCAGAGCCTATTAGAGCATTGGACGAACTTTACTGGTACATATGAAAACATGAAATGTGGTTCATGGATGGCGAGTGATGATGGAATTCGAACATTCAACAAAGATTACAGTAATGAGGTTATTGTATGTTATCATCCTATTCTTCCAATCAAGAGAATGAAGAACCTTGAGACCGGAGAAGAACAACTTCGCATAGCATACAGAAGAAATCGAAGTTGGAAAGAGATAACGGTACCGAAAGATATCGTATCATCGGCCAATAAGATTGTAGCTCTGTCGAAATTAGGTGTAGCCGTTACTTCAGAAAACGCAAAGTTATTAGTCAAGTATCTGTCGGATGTTGAGAACTTAAACGAAGATGATATCCCAGTTCAATTATCTAGTTCAAAACTTGGATGGATAGGAGATGGTTTTATTCCCTACGATACGGACATTGTATTTGATGGAGATACAAGATTCCTTCAGGTGTTTAATAGCATTAGTCCAAATGGCAATAAGGCTATATGGATGGATTATGTGACGAAATTAAGAAAGACAGGTCGCATTGAAATTAAGTTTGCGTTAGCAGCTTCTTTTGCAAGCGTCCTTGTTCACCAGATAGGCGCACTTCCATTTATCGTTGACTTGTGGGGTGAATCCGGAAGTGGTAAGACAGTAGCAATGATGATGGCAGCATCTGTTTGGGCGGATCCATCAGAGCATCAATTTATTGGGGATTTTGAATCTACAGATGTACAATTAGAAGTTCGTGCTGACATGCTAAATCATTTACCAATGATGCTAGATGATACCAGTAAAATCAGTTCGAAGATTCGTGATAATTTTGAAAGTTTTGTATACAACCTTTGTTCCGGAAAAGGAAAGAGTCGTTCTGATAAGAATCTAGGTATCCGGCGAGAGAACCGGTGGCAGAACTGCATTATGACAAATGGTGAAAGACCGTTGATTTCCTATGTGGTGCAGGGCGGTGCTATTAACAGAGTCTTAGAGATTGAATGTGAAAAAGGCATGTTTGATAATCCACAAGAGGCATTGGATGTGTTTAAAAAGCATTATGGACATGCAGGTAAGCAGTTTGTAAAGATTGTCAAAGAACTTGGTTCTGAGGCGATTCTCGCAATGCAGAAGGACATTCAAAAGCAAATAATGGATGAAGAGAAGACGGAAAAACAAAGCATTTCGCTATCTGTCATTCTTACAGCCGATAAGATTATCTCAGAGTATATGTTCCATGACGAATGTATGGATTATGAGCAAGCAAAAGCATTCCTGGCAACAACAAATGAAGTGTCAGAGCATGAACGCTGCTATAGATATTTGCTTGATAAGATTTCCATGAATGGTCAAAGATTCGACACAACAACCAATTGCGAGAAGTGGGGCGCATTAGAAAACGGATACGCCATTTTTTACAATCAAGCTTTGGATGATCTCTGTGAGAGCGGTCGATTCTCTAAGAAAGCATTCTTGTCTTGGGGAGTTAAGAAAGGAATTATTCAAGCCGATTCTAAGGGAAATCCGACAAAACAGAAGAAGATTGACGGTAAAAACAGTAGGTGTGTTTTTGTAAAATTAGCGCCGGATGAAGGCGAAGAATCAACCGATTGGATGAATTTTCAAGGAGAGTTACCTTTTGAATAAATATGAAAGGTAACAAAAGTAACAAGGTAACAACGCATTTTTAATATATATAAAGGTGTTTGGGTGTGTGTATTGGACACAGAAAGGCTCTTATATAGGGCATAAAAATTTTTGTTACTTTGTTACCGAGCCGTGAAACCCTTGATTTTAAAGGATTCTTGGGTAACAAAACGGTTGTTACCGAGTTGAAAATATTGTTACTTAGCATAAAAAGTTGTTACTTTTGGAGGAAGTATGGGTGAGAAGGAAATAAAAAGCATGTATAACGAGGGTGCAGTTGCCTTTAATAAGTATCTTGCAACACATAATATTGAGCAATTTACCAATGATGCAGCCGATATTTGCAAGCGTTATGGAAACGGAACCGATGTATGTGGTCTGATGCTTTGGTGGTCTGCACGAGTTAATGAAATCCACAAGAATTATATTGGAGGTGCATTAAATGTCGGAAGTTAGAAACATCAGAAAAGGTTCTGCCAAGATGAACGAAGAGGATAGATTGCAACTTGCAACTCTTCTTGTTAAGGCAGGATACAGAGTAAAAATTGATTACCGCACTGTTCCAGGTGAGGAAAATAAACCAAAACCAAGGAAGGAGCATGTGGTTGTGTTTGAAGAGTAGGAAGAGCGATGGTAGACAAGACAAAAGCATTGGCATTATGTGGAAGTATGCAGGGATATCAGCAATTCAGAGTTGAATGGGCTGTGATGTGCTTTCTGCTGAATCCGAATGCTAAGAATAAAAAGAAATTGAAATCGGTTATGGCTACTAATGTGGAGGATTTGTTTGAGAATGAAAGCAGGGTGGCAGTAAATGATTAACTTATATAGACACTTAACTCGACAAAATCTATCGCGAGAAAACAAAGAAAATTCAAAATCAGCATTGTGCTGAAAAATAAGGCAATAAATTGAGCGAACATTGACAATAGAATATTGGTGGTTGGAGTGGTATGATTTTTCTATCAAATTGCGAAAGGGGAACACATATGAGAAAGAAGTCAATTGTTCCATGTTATCAAAGTATCATGCCGAATGTCGTTTTTGCATTAAAGGAATTAGGAGGTACGGAAACGTATAGCAGAGTATTGTATAAAGTATTGTTTGATTTAGATATTTCTCCAAGTTCTTTTAAACAAGCAAGAAATAATATCTCGTGGGCAGGAACGTATTTGAGAAAACTTGATATTTTGGAAAAAGGAACAAAACAGGGCGTATGGGTTTTGAAATCAGAATTTATGAACATGGATAACCAGCAAATAAAGGAAGAAATCAAAAAACGCTATAAGAAGTACTATAATTTATAAAGCATTTACCAACCATCAATATTCGGTGGTTGGTTTTTTATTGCCTAAAATTAGACAGAGGAGTGATATATGAAATCAGTATTGAAATATCCAGGAGCGAAGAATCGTCTCGTTGATTGGATTTTAGAATATGTTCCGGAACACAAAGTCTACCTCGAACCTTACGCCGGTAGTTTAGCGGTTCTGTTTAACAAAAAACGCAGCCATATCGAAACAGTAAATGACCTTGATGAAAATGTAACTAATTTCTTCCGTGTACTTCGAGACAATGGCGAGGAACTGAGAAGAAGAATTGAACTGACGCCATATTCGAGAATCGAGTATATAAATGCTTACAAGGAGCAAGATGACGAGATAGAAAGAGCAAGGCTATTTGCAGTGAAGTGTTGGATGGGATTTGGATGTGGAAATCTATATCAAAATGGCTTTAAGTCAGGACAGCAGACGCATTCACCGAATCCGGCCAAAGCATGGACAGAGTTGCCACGGACTTTAGATGTAGCAATGGAGAGATTGAAAGGCGTACAGATAGAGTGTTTGCCGGCCGTAGAGTTAATTGGCAGATATAACACAGAAGATGTGTTTATCTACGCAGATCCACCGTACTTACATGGTACGAGAAAGAATTATTTGTACAAGCATGAGATGTCTGATTCAGCGCATGAGGAATTGTTGGAAACTTTGTTAAAACATTCGGGCAAAGTACTTCTTTCAGGATACGACAATGAAATGTATAACGATACGCTTTCCGGATGGAACAAGGTTCAGCGACAAGCAAGAGCGGAATGTGGATTATTAAGGACTGAAGTGCTTTGGATGAATTATGAACCGGAGCAAAGACAGATAATGTTAGATATTTAAACAAAGGAGCAACACAATGGATACATACACAATCGGGCTATTCATACTAGTCCTAGCACTAATAAATAAAATAATAACAGCACTGTCACTCACTATAACTTCGGTTGTAGTGGTGGCAGGAGTAGTAATAGCCGTGATAGGCAGGAGGAAGAAATAGATATGGATAAATATTTCAAAGTAAACGAAGGATGTCAGTTGTATACTGATTATTTCTCGCACAAGGAAGATGAAAAGAAAATTAAAGAAGCCTTTAAGGCTGTTTGCGAAACATTTGGAATTGAGACAAAAGAGTTTTTTATGATACAGAATAGATTTTGTATTGTTCCGACAGAAAATGATTTTAAGAAATTTGCGTCAGTAATGAAAAAAAGCAGTTATGGAGAGTTTAAGAAAACATCAGCGGTGAACAGAATGTGGGTTGAACTTGTAAATGACATTCAGCATTTCAACAAGCCGAGACTGTACAATTACATCCATTTCCATTCGTACAAATGGAGCGAAAACTTGTTTGATATTGACGGTGTTCTGTATGGGTGCCTTAAAAATGTGGATGAGGTTAATCTGCCGGACTTTGTTGTAGAAATTAAAGCGAGTGAGTTTTACAAGATTGTAGAGGATTATCAGGAGAGGTGTAAATCATAATGGGTAAACAACAACGCAAGAAACCGCAGAAGAGACAAAAGGTAAGCAAGTTTAACCGTACCTGCGAGAGATGTGGTAATGAGAACTTCTCACGTACAAGGATATACCGGTGTACGTTTTGTGATTGGAAGAATGGAGTTGATAAGTAATGAGATACACAGAATACCACGGCGATGTAGCCGTAATAAAAGACAAGAGCAAACACAAAGAGGCAATGGAGAAACTTGCAAAGGTGGAAGATTTAGAGGAAACCGGATGTAAAGGGTGTAAGTACGAGGAATGCACAAAGCAACTTGCACCTTGCAGATTTTGTAAAAGACAGATGAAAGATTTGTATGAGGTGAAGCATGAATAGAGAAGAATTATTGAAACAGGCAAAACCGGTATTGTTTAACACCGAGATGGTGATAGCGATATTAGAGGGCAGAAAGACGGTTACAAGGCGATTAGTAAAGCCAAATTCCAAAAAGGCGTGCGGATTTTTTGTGACATTCAGAAAATCAGACGGAGCCTTTATGGGAGTATATGATTATGACGAAAACGAGAGAATGTTTGAAAATTCTCAAAAGCCACCATATGCAGTAGGCGATTATTTGTACGTCCGGGAAACGTGGAGTGACCACTATATTCCTGATGAGGACGGAAAGCCAAAATTAGAATATTGCTATAAAGCAGATGGAATTGATTTAAAGGCAGAGTGTTTACCGGGCGAAACAAATCGTTGGTATCCGTCAATACACATGCCAAAAGAAGCAGCACGTATCTTCTTGAAGGTTACAGATGTAAGAGTGGAGCGGTTGCAGGATATCATGAAAAGTCCACATGGACCGAACAATCAAGTTGTCCGAGAAGGCTGTACATATGGTTGCGACTTCATAGCAGTTTGGGAATCTACCATCAAGAAATCTGAGAAAGATACTTACGGATGGGATGCTAATCCTTGGGTGTGGGTTATCGAGTTTGAGAGAGTGGAGGGGTAGAAAATGGAAAGATTAACTGCGAGAGATGAACAGGGTTTTGCACATTATCCTTACTGCTTTGAAAAGTGCGATGGAGACGCAGTAGGAATCAAGTGTCAAACGCGCGACTTTGAAGAGAAGATATGTAACAAGTTGGCAGAATACGAAGACATGGAAGAACAAGGATTACTGTTGAAGTTGCCGTGTAAGGTTGGAGATACGGTAAAGTTGAATGCCTGTTGTGAGTGCATAAGCATTCTGCCAAATACAATATGTCCATTTGAAAATGATTGTGATTGTGAAGATTGTGGAAATGGAACTGAAAGAGAATTTACAACCACCGTAGAAAGCGTATATAACAATGGTTTTGGTTGGTATGTGACATTAAAACATTTTGATATTGAAATACCTGTTTTCGATTTTGGCAGGACAATATTCCTAACCGAGCAAGAAGCACAATCAGCACTGGAGAAGATGAAGGGAGAGTAAGCATGGCTAGAGATATATTATTCAAGGCAAAGAGATTAGACAATGGCGAATGGGTAATGGGTGGAAGCATTATTCAGTTTTTGGATGATGGTGTTAGAAGTTTCTATATGCCACAGTTCAATGAAAAGTGTATATGTGAACATGATGAAGTGACGGATGATATCTTGAAATTTGAAAACACAAGATTCTATAAAGTTGACGGAGATACCATCTGCCAATACACAGGCTTGACCGACAAGCACGGAAGAAAGATTTTTGAGAATGATGTTGTTAGATGCGTTGATTACAACAGCAATTCGGAATTTATGGCAGTAGTTGAATTTGGAAATCCAAACAGTTATTACAGTTGGGGTTATCAGTTGCGACATATAAAGGGAGATGAACCTAATTTAGATATACTTCTTTGGATTCATATGGAAGAAGTAGGTGCAACCTGTGAAGTGATCGGCAACACCTTTGACAATCCGGAATTGTTAGGGGGTGGAGTGAATGGCTAAAGCATCCACACTTATTGGAAAAATCAACGGTAAAAATACATACCGCCGAGTTGCAATCCGTAGAAGGCGTTACCCAATCAGTCAACCAGAAGCAGAACGATTAGAGCAATATCAAAAGAACTATCACGTATCAGATGCAGAACTTGGGAGAAAAGCGTGTGACATATCTAATATGGGTGGTTATGAATTTGCAGGAAAGATATTTAGCTATCTTGATAGCAAGAAGAACGCCTGCATAGACGAGATATTAGGGGGTGGCGAGTGATGAAAGTTGAAACTACAAGGACGGATTTTCAAGGACTAAAAGAAACAATAAATAAAATCGGATATGAAAATGTATTAGAGATTATTCCAGAACATATTTATGATGGAACTTTATTCGTAATCATTTACAAAAGCGAGGTGGCAGAGAATGAGTAATTATATAAGCAAAAGGGCATTATTAGATTTTTTGAAAGAAGAAATAAAACAAGATAGACCTGATGATTTTAAAATTAGGAATATACAAAGATACATTGAGGATTTTCCGACAGTTGATGAAAAAGAGATAATTCGCAAGCCGATGGAACGGATTTTAGAAAGATTAAAAGGTATCGTAGTACAAAGAGTTGCATGGTATGGAATGAAAGATGAGGTTTGTAGTGGCGTTGACAAAGCAATCATGGTAGTCAAGGAAGAAGGTGGGATTGAATGACAGTACAAGAAGCGAAAAAAGTAATTGAGGATTTTGATAAATGTGTAATTGTAAAAGCAGATGGATGTTACGAAACAATTGATTATATCAAGGCAAAAGAAATAGCAATCGAATGTATGGAAGAAGTCGAACAGTACAGAGCCTTGGGAACTGTGGAAGAACTGAAACATTTAAAAGAAATGAACGAAGATTGCTTGATTAAGCATTTGACAGGCATTGAGTGTTCCTACAATGAAACGGGATGTTCGGATTGCATAGGTAAACAAGCACTGCTAGAAGCAATGGCAAAGCAGATTCCGAAGAAGCCATTGAAAGTAAAAGGTGAGTGCTATTCAAGAGATAAGGAAGGAAACGAAGGTTATGTAGTATTGTATCTTTGTCCTAGATGTAAAAGCCAAGTGCTTGTCAATCCGTTGCCTTGCGAATGTGGACAGAAGATTGATTGGAATGATTTAAGTAAATTAGATTGGGAAGAAGGTGGAACAAGTGATTGATGAAAAGAAGTTTAATATCCTAAGAGGAATAGTAATGGCATCATATTTGCCAAATGAAGAGAAAAGAGAAATGCTTGGTTTTCTGACAGAATTATCAGAGCAACCACAAGCAGACAAGTGGATTCCTTGTGAAGTCGAGATGCCGAAAGAAGAAATGGAAGTGTGGGTAACTCACGAAAACGGAAAAGTTCTTAGACATTATTGGTTTAATGGGGAATTCGTGCAAAATTATCCATTAGACGAACCAAGACCATATCCAAAAGCAATAGCATGGATGCCATGCATTAAGCCACAACCATACAAGAAAGAAGGTGCAGAGTAATGGGTAATTTAGAAACTTTCAACAAAAGAGAATATGTCGAATCACAATGTCAATGCGAAAAGCCAAAGACCAACGCAGACCGAATACGGAATATGTCGGATGAAGAGTTGGCAGAAGTTTTCTACACAGAGAATTACTTAGCAATTAAAAATCAAATATCAGAGACGAAAGAAGAAATACTTGAATGGCTACAATCAGAAGTGGAAGAAGGTGTTGAGTAATGGCACGAACAAAAGCAGGGAGAGTAGAGCGTATCCAAAATGGTCTAAATATCAAAACAGACTGTTTCGGATACGACAAGGAAAAGCAAGATTGCACGGTAATGACCGAGTTAATCTGCATGAATCGAAAGTGCAGTTTTTATAAGCCGGAAGGATGTGGTAAGAATGAGTGATCCGACTAGAACAGTAGAAGAATACATACGCAGGTACGCAAACGATTACTGTGGCGGTGATGTTGAAGCTGCTAAGTCGCATGCGATTGTTAAGGCGGTAGTCGAGGAGAAACAGAATGGATGAATACCAGTTATGAGCGTGTTGTAATATTTGGAGAGGAAGGGTGTGATATAAGTGGATAAGAATGTTTTAAATGATTACATAGATGCGTGTGCGTTTATTAAAGAAACAGAAGAAGAAATAAAGAAACTGGAGAAGAACAAAAAAACTGTTCAAGATAAGGTTGAAGGAAGCAATCCGGATTATCCGTATGAAAAACGTTCTTTTAATCTCGGTGGAACAATTGAAACTTATCAAAACGCAGATGCATTGAGGAGAGAACGAGAACTTCTTGAGATTCAGAGGGAGGAAGCAGAAGATCTAAAAGTTAGAGTAGATGAGTGGATGAAGACAATTCCATTCAGAATGCAGAGGATTATCAAGTATAAAATATTTAAAGATATGACTTGGGAAGAGACTGCTACACTTATAGGTCGAAACGCAACGGCAGATAGTGTGAGGATGGAATTTAATAACTTTATGAAAAAATAAAACTAATTTCGTTTTTTTCGCACTTTTCGTTTTAAAATCTATATAATGTAGACTGAACAAAGTGAATAATTCACTTGATGTTCTTCCTGAATTGCTAGTATCAGAAAAAGACGCTCACTTCATTGTTGGGTGTTTTTTTCGTTGCCAAATGTCGAAGATTGATATATTATGAAATTGAGGTTTCGATGTTTGGTGGAACGGAGGAAGAATGCCAAGGATTGAGTTTGTCGAAAAGACTATTTACAAAAAAGAGAACTTAGATGTAAAGTTCTACAAAGATGGAAAAGATGTAAGAAGTGACGCATCTGTTCCAAAGAATTATGAATGCGAAAGAATGACTAAAAATTCAGCAAATGTGTCACATATTGTTAATAAATTAAAAAGACAATATCCAGGATACGATTTTGTTGTGTTTGATGGAGAAGGTAAAAAAGTTCGCGGAAATACGTTATTGGCAAATGTAAGAGATACATATGAAGAATAATTAGTAAGGCACCCTTCGGGGTGCTTTTATAATGTATATGTATGTGGAGCATATCATCAATGGTAGATGTGCAGGGTCGCTACCTGTGTCCTGGTTCGATTCCAGGTGCTCCGCTTAACTTAGGTGTTGACTGTTGTACGGTCCATAATTCTCTGACGAGAGAGCCTGAGTGGTTTTATGCCATAAATTAGAAGCGAGGTGAAATGATGGGGAGACCAAGAAAATTCGATAGCGTAGAGCAGTTAGAGAAAGAATGGGAAGAATATAAAAAATATTGTGACAATCGCAAGGCTTTAACTCATGATTTCAGTTCGAGAAATAGTGAGTTTGTAAGTAAGGAACTTAAAAGAAGCGTAACGTACACTATTGAGGGATTTTGTGTATTTACTAAAATTGCAAGACAAGATTTTTACGCGACGTATGCAGAAGACGAGGAGTTTTGTGACATCGTTACGCGTATGCGTGAAGAATGTGAAATAGATGCAAGAGAAAAGTTTGAACTTGGAATCATTCCAACACAGTTGGCAGGATTATGGATGTCAAAGCATGGATATTCTACAAAGATAGATAGCGATGTAAATGTTGCTGCTTCTGAGAAGTTAAGCGACATTATGAGCCAGTTAGGCGGTGAGAGCCTTGAAGAATAGTTTTCCTTTATCGCAAAAATATATTGATTTCATAAACACGGTTAAAAATGTGGATGCCGAATTTTTAGAAGGAACCACTGCATCAGGCAAGACAACTGTAGGCGCAGGCGTTAAATTTATGCGGATGGTTAGCCTGAGCAAGAAGAAATTGCACATTATAGCATCCAAGACAACAGGAACAGCAGAGAAGAACATTATTCAACAAGATAATGGCATTCTGGATATACACGCAAAAGCCAAGTACTTTGGAAATGGCGACAAAGATAATAAACTTCCACACATTAAGTTTGAAGGGAAGATAATTTATGTTTTAGGATACGATAATCGCGATAAGTGGGAACTGGTTCTTGGTTCTCAGTTCGGATGCGTATATATTGATGAAATTAACACAGCAAACATTGATTTTGTGCGAGAGATATCTACAAGAAACGATTACTTGTTAGCGACACTCAATCCGGATGATCCGAATCTTCCCGTATATAAGGAATTCATTAATCGGTCAAGACCGTATAAAAAATATGCTGCAGATATTCCGGCAGAAATCATGTCGGAATTAATAGAAACACCGGTACCAAATTGGAGGTACTGGTTTTTTACATTCAGGGACAACTTAAGTCTGACAGAAGAAGAGATCAAAAAGAAAATCAATTCAGCGCCACCAGGGACTAAACTGTATAAAAATAAAATCCAAGGCTTGCGCGGTAAAGCCACAGGTCTTGTATTTCCTAATTTTGATACAAAGAAGCACGTTGTTTCTAAAGAATGGCTAAATCGACAGATAGCAATTGGAAATATTAAAATTAAGAAATGCACAGCAGGATTAGACACATCCTATTCTAGTCAGTCAAAAGACACGATCGCAATGCTCTTTCAAATTGTAACGGAATGCCGGAAGGTTATCACTGTAGACGAGAAGGTATATAGCAATAGAGATCTAAATATACCATTAGCTCCTTCGGATACAGTTAAAAACTTCATTGACTTTTTGGAACGCAATCGAGATGAATGGGGTTTTGCTAAAGATGTGTTTATTGATTCAGCAGACCAGGCAACAATAACAGAGTTGCAGAAGCATAAACGATTGCATGGTAGCATTTATAATTTTATACCAGCATACAAGAAAACAAGGATAATCGATAGAATCAAGCTCATGTTGTCATGGTTGCAACAGGGGGCTTATTTAGTTTTGGAACATTGCACGAATCATATTGCAGAACTCAATCAATACAGTTGGAAAGAGGATAAAGACAATGAACCGGAAGATAGAAATGACCATACCATCAATGCCAGCCAATATTCTTGGTTGCCGTATAAGATGTTGATAGGAGATGAAGAAGAATGAGGTGGTACGAGAAAATGAGCGATAACATAAAAAAGGGAATCAGAAATTGGTTACAGGTTCAACCAGCCCAAACATATGCGATTAATATTCAAGAAGTAGCGGATTATGAATTGACTGCTATTCGTAATCGTATCTGGTACCGAGGTGATGGGAACGAATTAGAACAAATGCACCAACAAAACCCGGAATATGCAGATAAGACAAAGTTCTGGGCTAGTAAATGCACTCCTGGTATGGAAATGCGAAAGATACATACAGGATTACCTTCGTTAATTGTACGTGTATTGACAAATATCGTGTTAGCAGATATGAACGATTTCGAGTTTAATGATGGCAAACAAGAAGTGCTGTGGAAAGAGATTGCTAAAGCAAACAAATTTACCAAGAGTTTCAAAACCCATTTAAAAGAGGTTCTGTTTATAGGTGAAGGTGCGTACAAAATCACAATAGACACGAGCATAAGCGAATATCCAATCCTAGAGTGGTATCCTGGTGAACGAATTGAGTATGTCTTTAGCAGAGGTCGAACAAAAGAAATCATATTCAAGACACAATATGTTGATGGCTACAAACAGTATGTACTCCATGAACATTATGGGTACGGCTATATTCAAAATCATTTGTACAAAGATGAAAAAGAAGTGCCATTAAATACAATAAAAGCTACGGAAGATATTCAAGATGTTACTTTTGATAAATCCGTGATGTTGGCAGTTCCATTGATGGTATACGAGAGCACAAAATACGAGGGACGCGGAGGTTCTATCTATGACGGAAAACTAGATAGTTTCGATGCACTTGACGAAGCATGGTCGCAATGGATGGATGCGCTCCGAGCAGGAAGAGCAAAGGAATATATACCGGAGAGTTTAATACCAAGAGATCCAAAAACAGGCGAAATGATGCGGTCAAATCCATTTGACAACCGTTTTATCGCCATTGAGTCAGATACACATGAGAATGCAACAAACAAGGTAACAACAGAACAACCGAATATTCCACATGAAAGTTATTCGGCTACATACTGCACGGCATTAGATTTGTGCTTACAAGGTATTATCAGTCCGTCTACACTTGGAATAGATGTGAAAAAGTTGGATAATGCAGAAGCTCAAAGAGAAAAAGAGAAGACAACGCTTTACACAAGAAATGCAATTGTTGAGGCTTTGCAAGAAACATTACCAGAATTAATATCTGTATCTATCAATGCATGGAATATTTTGAACGAGAAAAGCGTGGAAGATATTGCGGTGGATATACCATTTGGAGAATATGCAAATCCGTCTTTTGAAAGCCAAGTAGAAACGGTAGGTAAAGGTAAACAACAAGGCATTATGAGTATCGAGGCGGCAGTTGAGGAATTATATGGCGATTCTAAGGATGAAGAATGGAAAAAGAAAGAGGTTGCTCGATTAAAAGCAGAGCAAGGAATACAGGTCGTAGAAGAACCGGGTGTTAATACTGCAGCTGGTGTTTTTAATGTTAATTTGGAAGGTCAAAATGAAGGTTAAGATAGCGAATAAAGTATATCAAATGAGCAAGGGAAAATACCTGGGAGTTCTTGGAATTGCGAGCGAGCAGGTTCCTTTTGGTATATATGCCATAGAGAAGAAAGACTATGCAGAACTTCGAGTGGACCATTGCAAGAGCATGTCGCGGTTAAAAACACTCAAAAGACAGTTCAAGTCACAAGGCTTTAAAGTGTATGCAAATGGTGGTGAGTGATATTGAGAAAAGACTATGATTTGGAGGGCGCATTTGCAGCAATCGAAGATGAACTCATAAGCTCAATGATGCGCAATATGAAACGCCACGCACTTGAGGAAATCAATGAAAATAAGCAATGGGAAATGTGGCAAGCGTTGCAGTTGAAATCACTCGAACAGTATAAGCAAAAAAATAAATCTGATTTTGAGAAATGGTTCTCTAGCATTAATGATCAAATAGGAAAGCTTATCAAGGAAGCAAACCAGAACGGCCAAATGGAGCAAGAGATTAAAATCTTAGAGGCTATTAGGAATGGATTTCGTGGATACAAAAGAGCATCTAATACAATGCAGGCTGAATTCTTTAAGCTGAATGAAAGAAAATTAGAGGCTCTTATTAAAGCAACCACAAACGATTTGAAGAAAGCAGAGCATGCTATCTTGCGTAGAGCCAACGACCAATATCGCAAAGCAATATTTAATGCACAGGTATATGCCAATACCGGTGCAGGTACATACGAAAAGGCTGTGGATATGGCAACGAAAGATATGTTATCTGCAGGACTTAATTGTGTGGAGTATGCAAATGGAGCAAGGCATACGTTGAAAGATTACGCAGACATGGCTATAAGAACAGCATCCAAACGAGCTTATCTCCAAGGCGAAGGCGTAATGCGACAGAGTTGGGGAATATCAACGGTTATAGTGAATAAACGTGGGAATCCTTGCCCAAAGTGCTTGCCATTCTGTGGGAAGATACTTATTGATGATGTTTGGAGCGGTGGTTCAGCCGATGATGGACCATATCCACTAATGAGTTCTGCAATTGCAGCAGGTCTTTATCATCCGAGATGCAAGGATAGTCACACTACATACTTTGAGGGCGTGAGTACTCCGCCTGATGACAAGTACACTAGAGCTGAAATACAGCAGATAGAGGATGATTACAGAGAAGAGCAGAGAAGAATATATGCAAAAAAACAATCAGAAAAATACACGAGGTTAGCGAAAAACTCTATAGACACAGATAATCAACGAAAATATCAAAGATTGGCAGATAAATGGAAGTCAAGAGCACATGATTGGAATTTATCTAAATTTACTGAAATGTTACAAGACTATAACGCAGGGCAAAAAGATGTTGTTAGTCATTGGAGTCTTCAAAAGAATTTGAATAAATCTAAAATCGGAAAAGAAACAATAGAGTATATTGTGCAGCATCCAGAATTAGATATTCAAATATGCTATGATATTGACCATACACCAGGCGTGGATGGCGAACAATTGGGAAATACGATAAGAGTTTATGCATCTGATACAAAAACCATACAAAGAACTGCAGAAGTCCTTATACACGAAGTCGCTCACCACAGATATGATATTGGTGGTAGCCAGTGGGCTGAGTGCGTATGTAAGGCGCAGGAAATTAAACACAAAGTCAATAGAGATAAGTTGACTGGAAGTCAAATTAGGGATATAATAAAAGAAATAAAAGTATTGTATCCAGAGTTCTCATGGAGGTGATAGTGAATGGATCCTTATAAGTTTAATGAAATGATGAAAAAATTAAGAAATGGGGAAGAGATTCTTTGCCCTGTATGTGGAAAAGGTCATTTAAAGTCAATAGGTGATTGTACAACAACTCACTGTTTTGAATGTAGTGAGTGTAAAAAGAAATTGAATATTAATTAGATACCACCCAGTCGAAAGATTGAGTGGTATTTTTATACCCATTTTTAGAACGGAGGTGAGCAACATGCCAAAGGTTAAAGTAATTGCACCTTACTACGACAAGGTCAGAAAAGAGTATCCAAAACCGAACTCTGAATTTGACGTAGAGGATAAGAGAGCAGATTTCCTTGTAAAAGAGGGAGTTGTGAAAGTGGTTGAAATACCACAGAAGAAAGATGTGAAGAAAGATTAAGATTGTAGACGTTTAAAAGACGTCTATTTTTTATGTCTTAACGCCCGAAGGCGTAAAACTACACGGAGACACCGGGTAAACAACTGACATAGTGAGACACACTTAAAACTGATTAAAAGGGAGACACCCTAAAAACTGAAAGGAGCAACATTATGCAAACACAAAAAATGAGATTTCCATTGAACCTACAATTCTTCGCAGAAGGAGGAGAAGGTGGAGATGGCGGTCAAGGGGCCGGCGCACAGCAACCGGGGCAACAAGTTCAAACACCGACGTTTGACTATCAGAAATTGGCTGATATAATCAGCGGAAAACAATCTGTAGCAGAGGACACTGTTTTGAAAAACTATTTCAAACAACAAGGTCTCTCGCAGGATGAAATGAAACAGGCAATTTCAACATTCAAAAAGCAAAGGGCAGAAAGCCAACCAGATATTGGGGCTTTACAGACGCAAGCAACACAAGCACAACAACAAGCACAGCAGGCGATAATTGAGCGAGATGCTTATTTATTAGCAGCGGAACTTGGAGTTGACTTAAAAACCATGCCTTACGTTCTTAAAATGGCTGATTTAGGAGCGGTAGTAGGCGAAGACGGACAAGTAGCTCAAGACAAGTTGAAAGAGGCCTTAAACAAAGTCTTAGAAGCGCTTCCACAATTAAAACAGCAGACAAACCCTGCAGGCGGATTTCAAATTGGAGCGGCGGGAGAAACACAAACCAAGACTGCTGTAGAAGAACAATTAGATAACATTTTTGGAGTAAAGAAAAATTAGGAGGTAAATACACATGGCAGTATTACAGTATGTAACACAATTTTTAACAAGAATCCGTGAATTATACGGACACGAACTTATTTCTGATGCGCTGTATCACAGCAATCAGGATATCCAAGTTAAAGGAGCAAAAGAAATCAAAATTCCACGTTTGAGTGTAAGCGGTTATAAAGACCACACAAGAGGTAGTCTTGGGTTCAATGGTGGCAACTATTCAAATGATTTCGAGGTAAAAACACTTGACCACGATAGAGATATCGAGTTTGTTATCGACCCAATGGATGTGGATGAAACAAATCAGATTGTTTCTATCGCAAACGTTCAAGCTCGTTTCGAGAGAAAGCAGGGTATTCCAGAATTAGACTGCTATACATTCTCAAAACTGTACTCAGAAGCAGTGAGAGTAGGGGCAGAAATCAAACACACGGCTATTACAGCGGCTAACATCCTAAGCGATTTTGATGACAACTGCGAGGCATTTGAAGATGCTGGTGTTCCGCTTTCAAGATGTATTCTGTACTGCACAGCAGCATACAAGAAAGCGTTGAAGAATGCAGAGGGAGTACAACGTACACTCGAAGTAAGCGGTGGAGCCAAAGGTCTTGATCGTCGTATTCACACATTGGACGACTTGAAGGAAATCAAGGTTGTTCCGGTAGAACGATTCAAAACAGCATACGACTTTACAGAAGGATATCAAGCAGATGCTACCGGCAAACAAATCAACTATATCTTAGTTGACCCGGAAGCACAGGTATCTCGTGTGAAATATGCATACATCAACACATATACACCAGGTCATGACTCTCGTACGGCAGATAACTTCTTGTATCAGAACAGAAGATACAATGGTACATTTGCACTTGACGAAGAGTTGAAACAGGCTTGTATCATTAACGCGGAGGAGTAAGAACATGAGAGCGAAGAAAGAAAATAAGGTTTATCGTATCACGACCGAAGCAGAGAAAAAACGCTATTTGAATGAAGGTTTTGATATTTACGATGAAGATGGAAAAATCATTGAGCATTCTCCGAAGAAGAAAATTGCTTACGGAGAATATGCTAAATTACAGGAAGAGAATGTAGCATTAAAAGCCGAAATCGAAACCTTAAAGGCTGGTTCGAATGAAAACGCTGATAATGCAGAAGTGATTGCAATTTTAACAGCTTACGCCCAGGAACACGAGGTAGATCTTGGCAGAGTGACAACTGTTGCAGGAATCATTAAGAAAATTAATGAACCTAAGGCTGGTGAGTAGGATGTATGAATCTTACGCATCACTTTTGTATTATAAACAAAGTTTTAAAGGGAGCGCGCTATCAGACAAAGATGTAGAAAAGTATCTCAAACAGGCATCAAGACATATTGATTCCCTTACCTACAATCGAATTGTGGGTAGGGGATTTTCAAATTTGACCGAGTTTCAACAAGAACTGGTCAGAGAAGTGTGTTGCGAACAGGCTGATTTCGAGTATGAAAATAAAGAAATCTTTGACATGATTCTGCAGGGATATTCTATTAACGGCGTCTCAATGAAGTTTGGAGATTCTTGGAATGTAAAAATAGAAAAGGGTATTCCAATGAAACGAGATACCTACGAGAAGTTATTTCAAACAGGATTATGTTGTAGGCTTGCGAGGTGATGGATATGAAATGGCCATGTTTAGTACAAAAGGCTTTCTGCAAGACGGATATCGTACTAGATTTAGAGCAAGAAGGCGTCAACAAATATGGAGAGCCATTGGAAGCGTTCCATTATGAGGGTAAATGCAATTACCAGGACAGTGCAAAACGTATTCTGACGGATCAGAAGAAAATTGTACAAATAACAGGAGTTGCGATGTTTCCTGGAGACATTTGTCCAGAACTTCCGGTTATATCCGGTGGCTCTGCAATTATTCATGGAGTAAAGCGGAGGATTATTAAAGGCACCAAAGCAAGAAATCCAGATGCAACAGTGAATTATACAGAGGTGATGCTACAATGATTAAGTGTAATCCAACGATTAAACTTAATATGGCTGCAATAAGCCAGTTGTGCAGTGCGCAGATAGAAGCATTGGAACAGACTGCAGATACACTTCATACAGAGGTTATACAAAAGCAGGTTATGCCGTTTAATACAGGTAATTTGCAAGAAGAAAGCACTTTTATAGATAATAGTCAAAGTTCGAAAGGAAAAGCAAGCATTGTGTCATCTAGACCTTATGCTAGAAGATTATATTTTCATCCGGAATATAACTTTAAGAAAGACGAAAACCCAAACGCTAAGGGCGAATGGTACGAAGATTATGTTCCGGGTGGAAAGTACGATACATTTGCGCAGGAAGCATATAAAAAACTATACAGGAGGATTGCGGGAATATGATGTTAGAAGATATAAGAGATTATATTGACTCTCTTAAACTGTCAGAACATACATATATGGGAAAATTAGATAGCAAAAAAGAAAAGTCTATAGGTGTTTATCACAGTAAACGAGAAACGACATATACGACAGCTATTGGCGGTCCTTCTCTACAATCGTATGGTGTTAAATCCGTGAGTTTTCTAGTGCATTGGAATAAATCACCACGCGACACGGAAAAGAGCGCGATGGCGTTATTTGAGGCTTTGAGAGATACAAGAGAAATAAAAATAAACGAAACATTAATTAAATTTATTCAACTGCTTTACAATGAGCCAATTGGCGTAGGCACTGATGATGATGGTGTTTATGAAATGGTGATAGATGCGGCAGTAGTGTATGAAAAATAGGAGGTAAACAAACATGAAATCAGGAGTATATCCATGTTATAAAAATCAGTTCCAAGCTGGAGCGACTAAAGAGGCGGCTACCTCAATTGCCGATATGGAAACATTCGGTGTGTCTTTCGATAACAACATCGAAGAGTGGACTCCATATGATACAGAAGGTTGGAAAAGACGCTTAATGACAGGCAAAGGTATCACAATCTCTGTAAACGGAAAGAGAAGTATCGGTGATGCAGGAAATGACTTTGTTGCAGGTTTGAAGTTTAAAAACGAACAAGAAGCAGAAGGTTACTTCGGTTGGACATTCCCGGATGGAACAATTGTTAGTTGGGATAACGCAATTTACAACATCAAGAATGTTGCAGCAGGCGAAGCTACGGCGGTAGGACCATTGGAATTTGATGTGCTCAGTAATGGAAAACCAACAATTACACCAGCGCTGTAAGTTGAAGGAGGTTCAATATGAGTAAAATATTTGATATTACAGACAAACTGGCTTACGAAGAGTCGCCAGTTCTCAAAATTAAGAACATTGAAGTGCATGTTAATGATGACGCATCGACAATGATTAGAATTATGGGAAAATTAGGAGATGACATCACACCACGAGACATTGTGGATATGTACGAGTTACTTGTTCCTGAAAAAGACCGCGAGAAAATCGATGCATTAAAACTAAATTTCTCTGATTTCCAAAAGCTTGTAAAAGCTGCTATCAATGTAGCGACTGGAAACGATATGGATTTGGATGAGGAAAGCAAATCGGAGTAGAAGACCCATACTTTGATATTATCGAGGATTTTGATTTAATCGTGTCCTCGTTTCGGGCGCAGTATGGGATAAAGATTTATTCCGAAGAATTTAAAGAAATGCGTTGGCATGAATTCTGCGCATTGCTAAATGGCTTGGGTACAGATACGCCATTAGGACGTATTATTCAAATCAGAGCAGAGGATGACCCTGACGTTCTAAAGAACTTTACTAAAGGTCAACAACAAATCCGTTCTGAGTGGAGAAACCGGAGAGCAAAGCAAATGACAGAAAAACAGACAATGGATTTCTTAGAGCAGATGAAACAAGCTTTTATTTCTATGGCTGGAGGTGGAAGCAATTGAAAAGAAGAAAGTAAAATGTCCGCATTGTGGACATGAACAGAAAGTGCAATACACCTCGGATGCGATATGCCGGGGTGTTTTTGTTAGGTGTCAAGCAAGACATTGCAAAAAAGAATTTGAAATTAAGATTAATCAGGACAAGTAGTGCCATGTGTCGATGTCCTCAGAAATAGAGGCAGGTGATAGATATGTCAGCGACAAGCGTGGGACAGATAGGTCTTGATTTGGTCGTTAATCAGAATCAATTTAATAAACAAATGGTGGGCGTACAGTCGATTGCTAAAAAAACAGGAAAAATATTAGTTGCATCGTTCGGAGTAAAGCAACTTGTGAAATACAGTAAGCAATGCATTGAACTTGCTTCCGATCTTCAAGAGGTACAAAACGTTGCAAATGTGGCATTTCCTAACATGACGGCACAAATGAATGATTTTGCCAAAAGTGCTGCGGCGAATTTTGGTTTGTCTGAAACAATGGCTAAGAAATATAGTTCACTATACGGAACAATGGCAAAACAATTTGGCTTTACAGAAAAAGCGGCGTACGAGATGGGAACAACACTTACTGGATTAGCAGGAGATGTTGCCTCATTCTATAATATGTCGCAGGATGAAGCGTACACAAAATTAAAATCCGTATTCTCAGGCGAGACAGAAACCTTGAAAGAGATTGGTGTTGTAATGACACAGTCTGCATTAGATGCTTATGCGTTGGCTAATGGGTTTGGAAAAACTACAAAATCCATGAGCGAAGCAGAGAAGGTCGCTCTTCGTTACGCCTATGTTCAAAGTCAATTATCGGCTGCAAACGGTGACTTCCTAAGGACCTCTGATTCTTGGGCGAATCAAACACGTTTGCTGAAATTAAATTTGCAACAGTTAGGAACTGTAATAGGTGGCTCGTTCATCAATGCATTTAAACCATTGATAAGTACACTAAACACTGTGATTGGTAAATTCACTGCGTTTGCACAAGTGGTGTCTGATTCACTGGGGAAAATCTTCGGATGGAAATACGAGGATACCGGTGGAGGAATTGCATCGGATTTGGAGAGTGGCGCAACTTCGGCAGGCGATATCCTGAGTGGAATTGATGGTGCTGCAGACAGCGCTAAAAAGTTAAAACAACAACTTCGTGGCATTGATGAATTAAATGTCATATCTTCAAGTAAAGACTCTAGTAGTGGTGGCAGTGGCTCATCTGGAAGCGGGGCAGGTTCAACCGGCGGTCAGTGGGTAAAAACTGATAGTATCTTCAAGGGCTATGAAAGTGAATTGGATTCGCTAGAAAAACTGGGAGAACATATCAGCACAAGAATCAGAACATCTCTCGAAAAGATTAAATGGGATGATGTGTATGAAGGTGCTGAAGGTTTCGGAACTGGATTAGCCAGTTTTTTAAATGGTCTTATTGAGCCAGATACATTCGGTGCGGTAGGAAAAACGATTGCAGGAAGTTTAAATACAGCTATTAAAAGTGTACTCGCATTTGGCAAAGAATTTGAATTCTATGAGTTTGGAGAATCAATCGCCACAGGAATTAATGATTTCTTTAAAACCTTCAAGGCGGGAGATTTGTCAGAAGGTCTTAGTGTTTGGACAAGCGGAATATTACAAAGCATTATAGGGTTTATAGATGCTCTAGAGACTAAAGACATTGCAGATGCGTTCATTGATTTTTTTGAAGGTATAAATTACGCTCAGTTGTTGATAGATGCAATAAAACTTTCCCTATCTTTAGCCGAACTTCCGGATAAAATTGCTGAGGGTATAAACGAAGCGTTACAGGATGGAATTAATACTGAAAAAATAGCAAAAGGGTTCGAAGATGCATTAAAGAAAGTAAAATGGGGAGATGTTTTTAAAAGAGTCGTTATTCTTGCCCTGAGAAAAGAAAATCTACATTGGATTGCAAATCTTATTGAAATGTGGGACAAATTGCCAGAAGAGATGAAGAAAACTATCGGCAATAAGAATAAGGAAGCAGGTGAAGATATTGTCAAGGGTATAACTGAAGGTGTAAAACTTGGTGAAGATGATGCGAAATTGTCAATATCTGACTTTTTCTCGTTCTTTATAAAGGCATTATGTAACACGTTCGGTATACATAGTCCGGCTACTGAAATGAAGCCTTATGGTAAGAATATATTACTTGGTATAGTTGACGGATTCGCAAATAGTTTTGATGAGATGTCGACAAGTGTAAGTGATTTTTTTACAAATACAGTCAAGCCAGCTTTTTCTTCTGAAAAATGGAAAGAAAACATTGGCAGTATAAAAGAGGCGTTAATGTCCAAATGGAATTCTGCGAAAAATTGGTGGAATGGTAAAGGGGCATTAAATAAGATTACAACAACAGTTGAGGATTTAAAATCTAAGTTGTCGAATTCATGGGATAAAGCAAAAAAATGGTGGAATGACAACGTAAAACTTTCGATTCCTAAACTCAATTTTAAGGTAACTTATAAGAAAGCAAGTGGAGCAATTCAAAAAGCTGTTGTTAGTGCATTGAGTCTTGATGGATGGCCTAGTTTACAATTTTTTGCAAAAGGTGGTTTTCCAGAGGATGGTTGGTTCCGAGCAAAGCATGGCGAGATTATGGGTAAGTTTGATAATGGTAAATCTGTAGTCGCAAACAACAATCAGATTACCGAAGGTATTTCTTCGGCGGTTTATCGAGGTAATCAAGAGAATAATGTGTTAATGAGACAGCAAATTGCATTATTACAAAAACAGAATGAACTACTATTTGGCATTCTCGAAAAAGAAAGCGGTATTTCGTCAGACGATATCTTTAATAGTGTAAGGAAATCCGCGGATTCGTATACAAGGCGAACCGGAGAGCCTGCGTTTGCTTAATACTGCAATGAAACTTGAAAAATACAAACAAGTGTGGTATTTTGTGAGTGAGGTTTAAATGTAAGACCGATGGAGGAGACATGGAATACAAGACACCAAATTATCAAAGTCAGACCACGAAAACATGTAAATATTGCGGAATGCAAATACCATATCATGCAAAGAACTGTCATTATTGTTATAAGAGTCAGCGTAATGTGAAAGAAATGATATTCAAAGGAATAGGCATATATGTACTGATATGTATTGTATGCCTGTTCTTTGTTATCAAGAATAGTGACGAAGAGAAAGAAGAAAATGTATCGCAGGATACCATATCACAAGAAGAAACTGAACAAGTTTCAGAGGAACAGGTAAATACTTTTGAATATGCAGACATAACAATGAAGTATTTGAGAAGTGAAATCGCTTACAGCTCGATTGATGAAAAATGCTTGTATGTATATTTTGAAATGACGAATAATTCTGACGAAAACGAAGCGTTTGATTATTTAGTTGACTGCCAGGCGTTTCAAAACGGGGTAGAATTGGAAACGAATTACATCTATGATTGCGACGAAGAAAAAAACGGTTCAAAAGAAATTCAACCAAACGCAACTATTACGGTTGCAGAGGTTTTTGAATTGGGAGATAGCACAGATAATGTAACATTGGAAGTCAGACCTTTTAATATTTGGAGCGACAGACTTCTTTTCGAAAAAGAAATACAAATAACAGAATAGTAAAACATAGTTTAGGCACCTGACAAATGTTGGGTGTCTTTTTGGTGCGTAATTTTACGGAAGGAGCGTGATAAAAGATGGCTTTTCAAGATTATTTTGTGAAAGTCGGAGATTATAAGATTCCACTCAAGTACATGGAAGCAGGTACTTATAATGGATACAGAAGCGTACAGGACCTCGATTCGCACACAGATGGAAATGGTAAATTACATAGAAATGCATTGTCACATGTTCCTTGCAAAGCGGAGTTCGAAACAACTCCTATGATGACAGAAGCTGAATTTGACGAGCTGATGGGAAATATAGAAAGCAATTTTATCGATGAACTAGAACGCAAAGCAAATGTGACGGCGTATATTCCCGAAAAAAGGACTTATATCACGCAGGAAATGTACATGCCGGATATAACCCCAACCGTGCATAGTATTCTGAATGGACGGGTTCGCTACAACTCAGTTCGATTAGCGTTTATCGGATATTAAGGCGGTGAATATATGATAGAACATGCATACAAAGGGTTATACAATCAGGATTCCGTGGATAAGCAGCTTACTATTGCTTATGAAGGCGGAGAGATAACAAATGAGGATTTGTATTCTGAGTGTTTTGAATTAACAGAAAGTCTCTGCTCGCAGAATGAATTACGTTTCGGATCGTGTGAAGCAAGTATGCTTAAATTTAAGATTGCCAACACGGTTGATTCCTTAATGAATAAGAATTTGACGGTATCACAGGTGCTTAATGGACAGGCAAATGTTCCGTTCCAAATAGGGAAGTACAAAGTTGTATCGGATGTGCCGAGCGGAGACAGAAATTATCGCAATGTGACAGCTTACGATGCCATGTATGACATTATCAACTCTGATGTTTCAGCATGGTATGAAAGTTTAACATTTCCACTCACGCTAAAAGAATTTAGAGACTTATTCTTTTCACACTTCGATATAACGCAAGTGGATATGGAATTGATTCATGATGACATGTCGATTGAAAAGACCATAGCTACAACAGGTATTTCCGGCAAAGACATCATTACAGCCGTCTGTGAATTAAATGGTGTGTTCGGACACATCAACAGACAAGGACAGTTTGCGTACAAATCGCTAGAAGAGAGTTTCTGTGAAGAGTTAGATAAAAGAAGATATATCACGTGCGAGTATGAAGATTTTGAGACAAGTCTTATATCCAGATTGCAAGTACGCCAGGAGCAAAATGACATTGGTGTGATTGTTGGAGAAGGAAATAATACATACATTATCGAGGATAATTTTCTTGTGTATGGAAAGGAACCTGCAGACCTGGAAGAAATCGCAAATAAGACATTTGAGAAAATTCGGTTAATTCAATACCGACCTATGAGTGTATCGCTTAGAGGTAATCTGTGTATAGAAGTTGGCGATTCGATTCTTGTTCATACGAGGAATAAAGATGTTGCAAGCTATATTCTGCAGAGAACGATAAAAGGTATTCAAAGTCTAAGAGATACATTTTCTGCAGAAGGCGTTTACGAATATGCGGAAAAGATCAATTCAGTAAATAAAGAGGTAAAGCAACTTAGGGGGAAGGTTAATTCTCTTGAAAAGACAGTAGAAAAGACTGTGGCAAAGATTGCAGATGTGGAAAACGAAATATCCACAACAATCACACAAACTGTAGATTCACTAAAGGTTGAAATTGAATCTGCAGCACAAGATGTTGGGAACTTAAAAGAAGAAGTAAATAAAAACACCGACAATATAAATAAAACGGCGTTTGAGTTTGATACTGAGGACTTAACTATTAAGAAATCTGGTTCTGAAATGGAAACACGTATTTCTGAGGATGGAATGATAGTCAAGAAAAGTGGTAATGACGTATTGATTGCTAATAATAAAGGTGTACAAGCATACGATTTACATGCAAAGTCGTACCTAATAATAGGAAATAACAGTCGTCTTGAGGATTACAATGAGGGCAGAAGGACTGCTTGTTTCTGGATAGGAAGTTGAGGTGAAAATAAATGGCATTAAGTGGAAGTCTGACTGCGGGATATTGGTATTCTGAGAACGGACAATCTAGGGGTTATACATTATCGTGGAGTGCTACCCAATCAATAGCAAATAACCAATCTACCATCACATGGTGGGTTGATACTGCTGGCACATATCCTTATACAGTTGCGGAACGTACATTAAAAGTTACTTTAGCCGGCAAAACATTGATTGATAAGACAGATAGAGTAATGCGTGGAGCCGGTAGAGTTGCCTCTGGTAGTTTTACAGTTACACACGACAGTACGGGCTATTTAGCCATTAGCGGTAGTATTCAAGCCGCAGTATATACAAGTGCAGTTAATTGTAGTAATAGCAACTCATGGACTTTAAATTCAATACCTAGAGCGGCAAGTATATCATCTGCTCCTAACTTTGATGATGAGAGCAATGCGACAATTACATACAGTAATCCTGCAGGAACTGCGGTTACATCATTACAGGCATGCATATCTTGGACCGGAGGGGCAGACATAGCATATAGAAATATTGACAAGACTGGTTCAAGTTATACATTTAATTTTACAGAGGAAGAAAGAGAGGCACTACGCCTTGCAGTAACAGGCAGTAACAGTAGAACGGTTAAGTTCTATGTAACAACTGTAATAGGAGGCAATACCTATTATAGCACTTTAGATAGAACTCTTACCATTATAAACGGAACGCCGACGTTGAAACCTAGTGTAGTAGATGTCAACGATAAGACATTTGAATTGACAGGAGATGAACATATACTAATACGAAATTTTAGTAATGCCCTTGTTGAATCTGGAGCAACCGTATATAAGGAGGCAACAATCGAAAGTCAGAGAGTTATCTGCGGCAGTAAAAGCCTTAGTGATGGAAGTGGCATCATTGCAGGTGTGAGCAGTGGTTCTTTCATCTTCTCTGTTACAGATAATCGTAAAAACACAGTTTCCACAACTGTAAATGTACCGTTTGTAGAGTATGTGAACCTGACATGCAACCTCAATGCCAAATTTCCTAATGCAGAAGGAGAATTTACATTTTCTGTTGATGGAAATTACTTCGCTGGTTCATTTGGAAGTGTAGACAATTCCATTGAGGTGTATTACCGATACAAAGCAGGATTCGAAGAATATGGTGATTGGATAAAAGTCGAGGATATCGTAACCTATACAGAGGACAACACATATGTTGCCAACATATCGTTAAGCGGCCTTGATTATCAGAACAAATACACATTCCAAGCAATGTCTATTGATGCGCTAATACAAATCGAGAGTGTCGAGAAAGTCGTTAAGACGGTTCCGGTGTTCGATTGGGGCGAGAATGATTTTAATTTTAATGTGCCAGTTACAGTATTAGGTGAATCCATTGGTGGTTACGGATATATATACGGTCATGTGAAAAGTAGTGCTATTGTTGAGGCGTATGGCGTGATTCCATTTGTCCTAGAAGAACAGATAGGAGACTATTTCACAATAGCAAGTGACGGTTCAGTAGTAGTTGGCGAGAATGTAAATCTAGTCCGGGTAACTGCTATAGTGGGTGGCGCGGCCACTAACTCATCATTAAAAAGGTGTTGGGCGTATATCCGCAAGAATGGAACGGAAGTGCCACACAGCAGAGCAATTCAGTATGGCGCTTTTACTTCTCCTGTTTGCTATCAGATACTTAAGGTTGAATCTGGAGATGTGATTACAGTTGGAACAACAGAACAATACGAAGCAAGAGGTGGCGGTGTACATTGCACCATTAGAGTTGAAAGAATCAGATAGAAAGGAGCGTGATAACATGGACGATAAAATAGTAAAAGTCATATTTAAAGAAGGCTGGGAAACGATGTACAGTAATGACCTGACACAAAGTGACTACGGACAAGTTCTCAAAATTGAAGGACTATCCCTTCCTGATGGAAACGTTGAAGTGCATTTTTCTCTAACAGAACACAACGGAGAAGCACCAATATCCATCGGTTCTGTCAAGGATAACGTAATCACCGTAAACATCCCAGACTTTATCCTACAGAAGAAAGATGTATATACGGATTCATACCAAGCATACGCATGGATTTACGTAACAGATGGAGAAAGTGGCCGTACCATACGGAAGATTGTATTTACAATTGACACAAGGGCAGAGCCGACCACAGACGTCCCAGAAGACCAAAAGGACAAGTTTCTGCAGGAAGTAAGACAAGTCATGGTCGAGACAAAAGAAATCGCTCAGAGCGTGCGTGACGATGCAGACAATGGCAAGTTTAGCGGTATTCCGGGAGAGAAAGGCGACAACGGTAAATCAGCCTACGAATACGCGAAGGAAGGTGGATTTGAAGGAACAGAGCAAGAGTTTACAGACCTCATGGCTCAAGCAGGACAAGTAGACCTAACAGGCTACGTCACAAAGGAAGAGCATGAAGCAGAACTCCTCAAAGCGTTTGTAAAAGTAACCACCGACAAAGCCCCATTCCACCACATCACAGACAGCGCTAATATGAAGGTAGTGGACTTTGGTATGAAAGGGATAACGGAACAGGAGACGACACCGGGTAATCAGTTGTTTGATATTAGTAAGGTGGGTAACTATAGCAACGATTCGTATGGTAACGTAGACGCAACATTAACCAATAATGGTGACGGTAGCCTATCGGTTAAACTTATTACTTCTAGTTCAGTGGGGGATGGATGCACCTTAAAAGATTTAGCACCTCATTTAATAGTTGGTGAAACGTATACACTAAATGCTAACGTAAGTGGTACGACTGCAAAAGTGATATACATAACGGACGGTGGTGGTACTTGGGCATTTGGAAAATCCAAAGTAATAACACAAGCGATGTTAGATGGTAAAGTGAGATGGTATGCTGATGTAGGTGGTTCGGTTGCGACTATTAGTGACATCATGCTCAACAAAGGCGACACAGCCTTACCATTCGAGAAATATGTCGGAGGAATGCCTAGTCCAAATTCAGAACACGAGGAAGAGGTTAAACTTGCAGGTGTGTTGAACGAAGAGACTGGTAGGTATGAGATTGGGTGTTATTTTCATGCTAAGAACTTGGTTGATGAAAATGGATGGAAAATGGGATATCCACAAATATCAGGTATTGGAAAAAAATTGAATTTCCCAACCAATAATATTGGGCGTTATCAAATCATAGACGTACCTCCAAATACAATGGTATATGCTAGGTTGAATATAAAAGAACAAACAACTACATTATTAAGAGCAATATTTTGTGTTGTTGACGAAAATAATATTGTATTAGCATATTATAATGATTCTTCTAGCGGTAATTGGAGTAGTTATAATATAAACAGCGGTAATGGTTGTAAGTTTATTATTTCAATTTTAGATACATTACCAGAGAATGCTAAGATATGGGTTAATCTAGTTGAGTTATCAGACTTTGACGGATATTACGCATCCCAACAATTCACCCTCACCTCACCAGTCCCAATCACAAAGTGGGATAAGTTGGTTAAGAGAGATGGTGTTTGGGGTTGGAGTGTTTGGAGTGTATTGATAGAATCCTATACGGATGAATCTATTACAGACGAATATATGAGTACAACAGGAAGTTTGACCGAAGGGGCTTTTGTACAATATAAAACAACCGAAGAACATGCCTTCATCCCATTACTAGATGAAGAACAAGAGTTACTTCATAATCTTGAAATGTATTACGGTGTGACGAATGTGTACAACGACCAAGGGTGTCCGATGTGGTTGACTTATGTAGCAGACCAAGAACTACACTGGAATCAAAAGTTATTACAAATTCAACAAGCAATTATTTAGGAGGAAAAGTAAAATGAGTGAAATGTATAACATCATCAAAAACGTACTAAATGCAAAAGAGTACGAACTGGCAACCATGCTGACCAAAATCAAAACACTGTGGTTAGAGGGAGATATCTCTGACACACAGAGAGAGAAACTTGTGGAATTGGCAAGAACCAACGCAAAAGCAGAGAACAGTTACGCACCATTGCAGAATCAAATCGACGCACTCTTTGCAAATATGAAAGAACTCGCGCAAGAGATTGCTACATTCAAGAATGGTGGAGTCAAACCTGAAGAACCTACAGAGGAATATCCGGAGTATGTTCAACCAACAGGAGCGCATGACGCATACAACACTGGGGATAAAATGACATACACGGATGGAAACAAATACATCTGCCAGATGGATGGTTGTGTATGGGGACCGGATGTATATCCACCAGGATGGAAGAAAGTAGAGACCGAATAAGGTCTTATTTTTATGCGTAAAGGAGTATGCCGATGGATTTAGAACATGAAAGACGATTAACAGAAGTAGAAGCAAGGTCAAAAAGCAATTCTCATCGTCTTGACAAACTTGAACCGGTAGTGGAAGCAATCCATGAAATGAGTAAAACATTGGTTGAAATGAATGGTTCGATGCAACATATGAATGAGACGGTTGAGGAAACCAAAGAGAAAGTTGAAAAATTAGAACATGAACCGGCAAAGCGTTGGAAAGAATCCACCAAGGCATTATTCAACGCTTTTCTAGGTGCGATAGGGACTGCCATTGCTGGTGGTCTTATTTATTTATTAACAATGGTTAAATAGAGGAGGAAAAAATCAATGTTTAAAAACAATGTATTCAAATTATCAGTAAACACAAAGAAATGGCTTAAAGCAACAGGAGTAAGATGTGTAAGAACATTTGGCGCAACAATGGTAGCTGCACTTCCAACAACCGCAGCAACATTGGGTTCTGTTAATTGGCCAACAGTATTTAGTACAGCAGCACTTGCTACAGTAATCATTTTCTTTACATGTGTAGCAGGTATTCCGGAAGTAGAAGCAACATCAACAAGATAAGAAGTTGCACCGATGCAACAAAACAAATTAAACGTAAAGGAGATTTGAATCATGTTATTTATTATTTGTGGACATGGCGCAGGAGATCCGGGCGCATGTGGTAACGGATATCAGGAAGTAGAGAGAGTTCGTGCATTGGCACAGAGAATCGAATATTTCGGTGGCGCCGAAGTAATGATTGGCGATATGTCAAAGAACTGGTATAAGGATAAATTGGTGAACAATACCAACATTCCAAAAGGCGCGAAGGTGTTAGAGTTACACATGGACAGTAATTCGGATGCAGCGCCACATGGAGCGCATGTTATCATTGATGCAGACCTAAAAGAAGACAAATGGGATATTGCTTTAGCAGAATTTATTTCAGGCATTTTACCGGGACGTTCTAAAACAATAGTAAAGAGAAATAACCTTGCAAATCCAAACAGAGCGCAAGCAGCAGGCATCAACTATCGTTTGTTAGAATGTGGATTCATTTCAAATCCGGGTGATATTGAAATCTTCAATTCTCGCATGGATGAGATCGCAAAAGGCATTCTCGGTTGTTTTGAGATTACAGTAAAAGAAGAGGTAAAGGCAGAGCCTACACCGGCACCTGCAGAAACTACAAAAACACTTAACGATTGGGCGAAAGAGGTTATTGCCGGAAAACATAAAGATGGACATGCAGTCAGAGAAGCATCCTTGAAAGAAGCAGGATGCCCTTATGATTATCAAACAGTGCGTAACCGTGTAAATGAGTTGTGCGGAGTGAAACCATCAACTCCGGTCAAATCTGTATACTATCCAAAGTATACTGGCAATTCGTACGGTATCGATACGGTATTCCGTGCTATTGGAGTTCCAGAAGTTTATTGTGGTAAGCCGAAGAATCGCAAACCGATTGCGGAGAAAAATGGTGTAAAGAATTATAAAGGCACACAAGACCAGAATCTGTACTTGATTGGTCTTGCAAAGAATGGTAAATTAAAGAAAGCATAACACAGGAAAAGCGCCTTCGTTTGAGGGCGCTAATATTATAGAAAATATACCAAAACATATTATGTTTATGATGTATATGTTCGTGAAGTGACATTTCATAACATAATGGAGAGTTAATTTGACGAAAGATACCCCTCTATCGAGATAATTAAATTTTTCTTAAATGGAAAATTTGTCGAAATAGTTAATGACGCATGCGAAAAATGTTGTTATAATAGATTCGAGTAGGAGGTGTGATATGGAACATAGAATCAGACCAAGAACGCAGCAGAGCAGAAACAGCAGGAGAGCTTATATAAAAAGAAGACGGAGACAGGACCTTACGATTAAGGCTACCATCTTTGTCATTTTAATAGCGAGTGTCATTGGAGGCGCATTTCTGATTAAGAAATTCGGACCGTCCAAGGAAGTGGTAAGTGTTGATAAATATTATGGTATAGAAAAAGAAAATCAACTGGCTATTACAATCGATAATGAGGTGGTCGGAGCGAAGGGAATGCTCTATGACGGCAAACCTTATGTAGAATATGCTGTAGTGCGCGATTATTTGAACAAACGTTTCTACTTGGATGTAAATGAAAACATATTGCTCTATACATTGTCAACGGGAACCATTCGCGTGGATGTGGGTAGCAAAGATTATACACTTCAGAAGGAAACAAAGAGTAAAGATTATGTCATTCTTAAGATGGAGGGAAGCGAGGCATACATAGCTTTAGATTTCGTACAGGAATACACGAACCTTTCTTATGAACTGTATGAAGACCCTGACAGAGTGATGATTGTAAGTGATTGGGGCGAGACAACAGTGGCAACGGTGAAGAAGAAGACACAACTTCGGGAAGATGCCGATGTAAAGAGCGCAATCATAACGAATACCTTGAAAAAGAAAGATGTGACAATCATCTCCGAGGACGGAAAGTGGAAGAAGATTCGCACAGAAGACGGCTACGTTGGTTATATTAAGTCCAACTGCCTGAAGGATCAGAAGGACATTACAATCTCAAGAGAGTTCAAGGAACAGAAGTATTCAAACATTACAAAAGACTACACAATTAATCTGGCTTGGCACGTGGTAGGAAGCAGCGCTGCCAACAACACAGTTTTAGAGACAATTGCCAACACCAAGGGACTTACGACCATATCTCCGACGTGGTTTATGGTAAAAAATACATCGGGAGATATTAGTTCTTATGCGAGTTCCCAGTATGTGAATTATGCGCACCAGTCCAATATAGAGGTGTGGGCACTGGTGAAAGATTTTGATGGAGGAATCGGTTCACCGGAGGAGACACTCAAGCTTCTCAGCAAAACCTCCAACCGTGAGAATCTGGTGAACCAGTTGATATCAGCAGCCTTAAAGCATGATATTGATGGAATTAATGTTGACTTTGAAAACGTTTCCAAAGAATGCGGTGAGCATTATCTGCAATTTTTAAGGGAACTGTCATTAAAGTGCAGACAGAATGAGATTGTTCTGTCAGTAGCAAATCCGGTTCCGTCGCAGTACAGTACACAGTATGACCTAGAAGAGCAGGGCAAAGTGGTGGACTATGTCATAATAATGGGATATGATGAACACTACAAAGGTTCACCTGAAAGTGGTCCGGTTGCTTCTTTGGCATTCGTGCGGAAGGGAATCAAGGACGCATTAAAGGATGTACCGGCAGAGAAGTTAATCAATGCCGTTCCGTTCTATACAAGATTGTGGAAGGAAGTACTAAAGACGGAGGAAGAGCTTGCGGAGCAGGAGGAAACTGACGCGGCAGAATATCCATATAATGTAACCAGTCAAAGTTATGGTATGAGTAAAATTCATGTAGCCATTAACAATGCGGGTGCACAGATTGTTGTGGACGAGGCTACCGGTCAGAACTATGCCGAGTGGCAGGCCGATGGCGCAACCTACAAAGTATGGCTTGAGGATGAAGCGGCATTGGAAGCAAAACTGAAGCTCATGAAAGAATATAAGCTTGCCGGTGTGGCGAGTTGGAGATTAGGCTTTGAGTCATCCAGTGCATGGGAATTGATTTTAAAATATGTGAATTAACAAGGGAGAAGGGCAGAATGAACTGCCCTTCTTTTGCATATATTTGTAACAAAAACTCTTGGAGCAAGACGTGAAGAGAAAAATTGAATTATTTATGGTATTGTTCCTTCTGATGGGAGCAATTATAGCAAGTTACAAATTAAGCGAATGGACGGCAGACGTAGTAAAGGATAAGGTAAATGAGATTGACAAAAGCAATCCGGTGATTGTGATTGACCCTGGACACGGCGGTGAAGACCCGGGAAAAGTCGGTATCAATGACATCTTAGAAAAGGATATCAACCTGCAGATATCCATGAAGGTAAAAGACCTTTTGGAAGAGGTGGGAATCAAAGTTGTCATGACAAGGGAGGATGACAAGGTGCCGGATCGCAAGAAGGAAGACCTAGGCAATCGCGTCGAACTGATTAACAAGACAAGACCGACGATTGCGCTGTGTATTCACCAGAATAGTTACACGACACCGGATATTTTCGGCGCGCAGGTATTTTACCATACGAAGACAGCAGAAGCGGAGGATATTGCAACCATGGTGCAGGAGTCTCTGCGTGGGATTGACCCGACAAACAAGCGTGAGATAAAAGAGAACGATACATACTACATGTTAAAATTCTCGGAAGTGCCGACGATTATTGTGGAATGTGGCTTTTTGACGAATCCGACGGAGGCGCAGAAGCTTACAACAGAGGAGTATCAGAATGAGGTTGCGTTTGCAATTTGCGAAGGAATCGTAAAATGGCTAGAAAATTAGAAAAATTCGTGTTATAATGGAGTTTATGAAAACATTAATTGAGAAAATAGACAGACATCAGATAGATGATGAGGTTTTGGCTAAGGCCGGCAAAATACTAAAGAATGGTGGGCTTGTAGCTTTTCCGACAGAGACGGTGTATGGGTTAGGAGCAAATGCACTGGATGAGAATGCAGCTATGAAAACCTACGCTGCAAAAGGGCGCCCGTCCGACAACCCATTGATTGTTCACATTGCTGATGTAGAGGATTTGTCAATTGTCGCAAGAAATATTTCCGATAAAGCAATGCAGATTATTGAGCGATTTTGGCCGGGTCCTCTTACCCTTATTTTTGAAAAACAGTATATTGTCCCGTTCGGAACTACGGGAGGGCTCTCTACCGTTGCGGTTCGTATGCCGACCGATGAGATTGCAAGAGCAGTCATTCGGGCAGGAGGAGGATACATTTCGGCACCGAGTGCGAATACATCAGGCAGACCGAGTCCGACCAGTGCACAGCATGTGGCAGACGATTTCGACGGAAAGATTGACATGATTATCGATGGCGGTAATGTAGATATCGGGCTTGAATCTACGATTGTAGATATGACCGTAGAACCACCGATGATATTAAGACCGGGTGCAATTACCAAGGAAATGTTGGAAGAGGTAGTTGGGGAAGTGGCCGTCGATGTGACATTGCTCGCAGAAGACAGCGGAGAAGCACCGAAGGCACCGGGCATGAAGTATCGTCACTACGCACCGGAGGCTGAGCTCATCATTGTAGAGGGCGAGATGGATGACGTGATAAAAGCGATTCGCCAGATTACTTATGAGCAGACACGCTTCGGACTTAAGGTTGGAATCATTGCCACAAGTGAAACAGAGGAATTCTATACAAATGGTATTGTGAAGAATATAGGAACAAGAAACAACGAGAATACCATTGCGAAGAATCTATATCGGGTGTTGCGCGAATTTGACGAAGAGGATGTAAGCTATATTTACAGTGAGTCTTTCGCGGCAGAAGGAATCGGAGATGCGATTATGAACCGTCTCAATAAGGCGGCAGGTCATCAGGTGATACAGGCGACGGATATTACGAAGTTGCAGAAGTACAGAAGAGTGCTTTTTGTGAGTCAGAGTGATAACAGCAGAGGCCCGATGGCAGCAGAACTTCTGCGGAACGAAAGTCTTGAGCAGGAATATGTCATCGGTTCTCGTGGAATGGTGGTTCTGTTTCCGGAACCTGCGAACCAGAAAGCGGAAGCGATTATGAGAAGCCGACAGATGACACTTGCAGAGCATGAGGCAACACAGCTTTGCGAGGACGATTTGGACGATGACACATTGGTTCTCACATTTGAAGAAGCGCAGAAATGGAAGATTGTTTCTGATTATGAAAATGTGAAACATGTCTATACATTAGGCGAATACATTGATGATGACAGAGTAGTAGGCTCGTCACACGGTCAACCGTTGAATATATATGGCGAGAATTTTGAACTCTTAAGAGAGTTGATTCAAAAATTAGCAGATAAATTAAATGAGGAGGCAAAAAACGTATGATAGCAATAGGATGTGACCATGGCGGTTATGAATTAAAATTGGAGATTATCAAATATTTAGAGAAAAAGGGACTGGAATACAAGGATTTTGGATGTAATGGAGAATCGGTGGATTATCCAAACTATGCAAGAAAAGTAGGACAGGCTATTTTAGATGGCGAATGTGAGAAGGGAATCTTAATCTGTGGAACAGGCATCGGAATCTCCATCGCGGCAAACAAGATGAAAGGCATTCGTTGCGCGCTTTGCTCAGATTGCTTTTCGGCAGAAGCGACAAGATTGCATAACGACACAAATGTGATTGCACTTGGAGGACGTGTGTTAGGAACAGAATTGGCGATTAAGATTGTAGACACATGGCTGAACACTCCGTTTTCAGGTGACGAGAGACATGCGCGCCGTATCAGCATGATTGAATAATAAGATTTATACGGAGGATAAGTTATGTCAAGCAAGAGAAAAGATTACATTTCCTGGGACGAGTATTTTATGGGAGTTGCAATCCTTTCGGGAATGCGCTCGAAAGACCCGAATTCACAGGTTGGATGCTGTATTGTAAGTCAGGACAACAAGATTTTGTCCATGGGCTACAACGGATTTCCAAAGGGATGTTCAGATGATGAATTTCCATGGGACAGAGAGGGTGATGCGCTGGATACCAAATATGTTTATGTGGCACACAGTGAACTCAATGCCATTTTGAATTATAGTGGCGGAAGTCTTGCCGGAGCGAAGCTCTATGTCTCATTATTCCCATGTAATGAGTGTGCCAAGGCGATTATTCAGTGTGGTATCAAGGAAGTAATCTATGACAGTGATAAATATGCAGATACACCTGCAACAAAAGCTTCTAAGAGAATGATGGATGCAGCCGGCGTGAAGTACAGGCAGTATGAAAGAACCGGAAGAGAGATTAAGTTTACGATTTAACATATAAGTAGGGACGCGAACAGCGTCCCTACAACATTTTTGCCTGTTTTAGAAGAAAACGGTATTTCTTCCACGCGGCATTGCTCTCGAAGATATAACAGTCAATCAAATCCGGGTCCATCGCATTCTGAAAATTGTAATGTGCATTTTCCATTTGCATCTTCACGCGTTTGATTTCTTCTAACAGTTCTTCGTCTACCGTATCTTTTGGAGGTGTTTTGTGAAATAAATGCATGGTTCCCCTCCTTGATTCATTTTGTCTTTTATATAGTATAGACAGAAATTGGTTCGCATAGACTAAAAAAAAAGGAAAATTTTTATGAAAGACAAAAATCAAATTTTGGTAAATTTTATAGTTCGTGCCATTTTGGGCATGGGCATTATTTTTTTCGCAAATCAGTTTTTTGTACATAAAGAAATTGCTGTAGAGGTTGGATTTAACGCGATTTCTTTCTTGGTATCAGGGTGTCTCGGTCTGCCGGGAGTTGCGATGCTCTATGGAATAGTTGCAATGCCCATTTTGTAGAAATTAACCAAAGAAAAAAATTTTTCAAAAAACCACTTTACATTTTTAAACAGCGTGCTTATAATTCAACGTACAAGTTAGTTATTCTAGAATTTTAACTATCAAAAAAGTCCATTTCGGACGAACAATCCAAAGAAAAAATTGAATAAAAAGCGAGGAGGATGCATTTGAACGAGAGAAATCTTGTAATTTGC
>JAZQRQ010000019.1:0-3465 GCA_045629665.1 Faecalimonas sp. | reverse complement strand
TTAAATAAGTAAATGTTTTGGTATAGGTGTCATCAATTGTGATTGACGCCTTTAGGTTCAATGTTGTTGCGGTAATATCTGACGCACGGAATGCCACGCGCATTTTCATAACTCTTCCTGCTAACGTCAGACCTGCCTCATCTTTCGTGATATTGTATTGGCTTGTTTCATCAATTCGCTGATCAGCTCCATTGTTATATGAGAAAACTACATTTAACTCATCTTCGCTGATGCTTTGAATTCTCAAACCATCATATTCACCACCAAAACATAAGATATCATTCTGTGGTGATAAATAGTAATAACCTGTAATCGCCATTCCGCCCAATAACGCATTCGCGTCCTTGGTCTTTGTTACTTTGCGATTATCTACTTCTGTGCTTTTCGCAAATCCATAATCTCCGATTACCTGCTCTGTATATCCATACGGATTATCCTGCAAAGATGCAAGATTCAAGAACATCGGACTGTTTTCATCCATCGAATTTGCTTTGATGACCTGTCGCACATCCTCCACTAATACATCATTGTATGTAAATGTCTTTGTGTAATTGTCATTAATTGTTATAGCTGCCTGCAAAGTGGATCTTGTTGCAGTTGTGTCCGCAACCTGGAATGCCACTGTTAATTTAATTACTCTTCCTGCTAAATTCACACCTGCTTCCTGCTTGGTGATATTCCATTGGCTATTGGCATCTGTATACTTTGGAACGGTTCCGTTTTCTTCCCAGAAAGTCACATTCAGTTCTTCTTCATTGATACTTTGGATTCTTAAACCATCCCACTCGCCACCAAAATTTAAGAAACAATTCTGTGGAGAAAAGTAATAATATCCGGTTATTGATGTACCACTTAGTGATTTGTCGGCATCTTTTGTCCATGTCTCGTGATCATTTTTTATTTCAGTAAAACCATTGATGCCATAACTACCCGGATTCATTTCATCATAAGCGCCTCCTGGACCGGCTAATGTCACCTGGCCTCCAAACACTATCCCTGCAAGTAACGCTACTACTAACAGAAGTGATAATAGTTTTTGTTTCATCTCTTTCTCCTTTCCTCACAATCTTATTAATACCATCCGTCTACATATCCGTCTCCGTCTTTGTCATACGGATTTCCCGAACCGGAGGTCCCTCCATTCGGTTGGTTCTCCGTCGTATCGGAATCACCTTTTTCCGGCGTCTTAGAACCCTCTACCCCCGATGCATCGTCTGCATCCGAAGGATTATCTTCTTTATTTTCCTCTTCGTCTTTCACTGCTTCATAATCTAAAGTCACTTCATCCTCAGGTGCTTCTTGTTCTGAATCATCTTCCTTCTTGGATGTTGTGTCTTTTTCGTCATCATCTATGACATCCGATTCCTCTTTATCTTTGGATTCTTCTGATAAATGATTTGGTTGCGGATTCTTGACTTCCTCTTCCTGATTACGACATAGAAAAATCGTCAGCACCACTAACAACGCAACAAGTATCATTGTGAGAATTTTAATTTTTTTTCTCTTCATGAGCTCCTCCTCGGCAGGGCATGACGCCCTGCCGTCAGTCTACCTTAATCTACATCTCCATCCGTCCAGTTGTCACCGCTATAATCCAAGTCGATATTCGTTGATGTACAGATGATATCATCACATTCTGACAGAAGCATCACTACGTCCATCAAGGGTTCTCTATATTTTTCTTTCATGATAAATACTCCTTTCCATTCTGGCACTCTCAGTTATTGTTCATCTGATTTTGCCTAATTGGTTTACATTGCGTAATGCACTCCTATCAATGTACGTCTTTGCTCTAGTTGAGATTTATCTGTACTATTGATAATTGCTTTGATTTTAGTAATATCAGTCTGCTGAGCCTCTTCCTTGCCATTATTATACTCCGCAATTGCTTTTTCAAGCGGTGTAGTACCTGCTGTTCCTCCGGCCACTGCATCATCATAATCTTTCACATACAATTCTGTGAAGATTGCTTTCAAAAGTCCGTACACAGACTTGTTATGTCTTTGCGTTTGATCGGAATTACAATCTGAAGAGTAATAAATTGTTCCGTCTGTCAACTTAATATATGCAATCGCAGTTGCACGAATATGCATATTTTCTTCATCAGCAGAGTTAGAAATAGTTACAAAATACTCCTTACTCTCTGATGCCCACAGTTTGTCAATATCACCTTGTGTTCTTTTATAACCGTTAACATCTAATTGGGCATTTGTAATCATGCTCTCTGCTTGTGCTTTCATAGTAGCTGCATCTTTTGTTCCAGCCACAAGTACCGCACCGTATTCTGAGATATTTTCCTTTGCAATACCTTCATTTGCAATCACATCTGCAAAGCTAAAGCCCATTCTTACTGCATCTTTGTTCGTTGCAACAGTTGCAAGAGTTGCTCCCAATGCCTGTGGTAAGCGATAATTCGGGTATGCAGATGGTTCGATAACTGTAAACTTTGAAGTGCTATGATTAGCACAAATCACTTCGTTCAAGGCTGATACATCTGCATTTTCCCACTTGAGGATGAACTTATACTGTTTACTAATTGTTAAATATAAGTCTAAATCTGTTCCACCAGTTGCATTCTCTCTGAAATTAAAATACGCTTCGATTTCTAACTCTGACCCAGTAATTTGTTGACGACCTATTTCTGCGGCCGTTATTGCCGCGCCAGTATTAGTAGGATTGTGTGGCCTATAAACGCTTGTAGGCCAGGTCGCATAACCAGTCATTACAGCAAGATATTCATCATTGCCAGTACCATTTGGTTGCAAAACAACAGCACCAAAATGCCATGTACTGTTTCCATATACTAACGTAGAGCCAGGACTAAACTTATACATACCCTTAACTATTTTACCATCCAGGCTTGCACTCGGCGTATTAGTTGATATAGATTGTTCTGTTGTAAGGACCTTTGCACTATTTACTCCAAAATCTTTTGGTGTCAACGTGCCATAATAATCGGTAGCTTTTAAAGTTACAGTTGCATTTCTGGTGTAAATAGACTCTGTAAGATTCGCCACACCTACATTTACCCATGTATAAGTAAATGAGTACTGCTCGTCAATCAGTAATGTTACTGTCAAAGTACCTTTGTCATCTGTCGCATTTTTTGCAAAGTCAAACATTGCTTCAATCTTTAAATCGGTTCCGGTTACATCTTTTCCACCGATGTCGCTTGGGTAAATATAAGGGGTCTTATATAGGTAACCGCATTCTCCATCATTGTAATATGGTGCAAGATACGTGTTACCGTTATCAGTAACAGCTTGAAGCACAAATGTCAACCAACTGTTATTACCGAATGCTAATACGCCACCGGTATTGAAATTATAAATACCTGTTACACTCTTTCCGATTAAGGATTTATCTGAAGCCTTAAATCCTTGTTCCACATCACTCACTACTTCTGATATACCAAAGTCTGACAGTTCTAATCTTTCTTTTTCAGCATAAGTTGCATCGGTAATC
>JAZQRQ010000018.1:0-13377 GCA_045629665.1 Faecalimonas sp. | reverse complement strand
TTCCGTCCCCCTAGTGACCCGTAGGGGAATCGAACCCCTGATTCCAGCGTGAGAGGCTAGCGTCTTGACCGCTTGACCAACGGGCCTTACTCGTACTTGTACATTGTAAAACATTTTTCCACAATATACAAGTACTTTTTTATTTTTTACCTTAGTTATTTGAGCAAGGTAACATATGCCATAATAAGAAGCACAAAGATTGCCGGTGGCAGAATATATGTCAGATAAAATCTATATGCCTTGCTTGCCGGGAATTTGATTCCTTCTCCGGCATTCGCTTCCTCAAGGAAGTTTTTCCATCCCCATCCGTATCTGCTTGTACAGAAGAGAATGTAGAGCAACGCTCCAATCGGTAATAAGTTATTGCTTACAATAAAGTCTTCCCATCCTTGTATGTCCATACCAAGTGGACGGAAAGATGCCCAATCGGTCATTCCAAGTACACATGGTAAACTAAGCACAATGAGAAGGGCTCCGTTCACCCATGTGGATTTCTTGAGCGACCATCCCCAAAGGTCTCTTGCACATGCAATAATATTCTGGAATACTGCAATTACGGTTGAGAATGCAGCAAATGTCATAAACAGGAAGAACAATGTTCCCCAAATACGACCGCCTGCCATACCGTTAAAGATATTCGGGAGTGTTACAAACACAAGTCCCGGTCCTTCTCCCGGATTCACTCCGAACGCAAAACATGCAGGGAAGATAATGAGTCCTGCCATAAGTGCAACAGCTGTATCAAGCGCCATAACGCTGATAGCCTCACCTGTAAGTGAACGTTCTTTTCCAATATAACTTCCGAAAATCGAAAGTGAACCGATACCGATACTAAGTGTAAAGAAAGACTGTCCCATTGCTGCGTAGAGTACCTCACCAAGACCTGCTTCTTTTATCTTAGAAAAGTCTGGTTTTAAATAGAAACTAAGACCTTCCATTGCGTTTGGCAATGACAAAGCACGTACAATAAGTACGATCATAATACCAAACAGGCAGAGCATCATCGGCTTTGTAATTTTTTCAACACCTTTTTCCAAACCTGCAGAACATACAAGAAGACCAAGTACTGAGATTACAAGCATCCAAAGAATCATCTCGTTTCGGTTTGAAGTCAAATCCGTAAAAATCTGTACGATTTTCTCGCTGTCTGCCCCAACGAATTTACCGGTTAGCATTTTATAGAAATATGCTACCATCCAACCGCCGACTGTTGTATAGAACATCATAAGCAGGTAATTTCCTGCGAACGCAAAATATTTATGAATATGCCACTTCGTCCCTTTTGGTTCAAGCACATCATAAGATTTCGTAATACTCTTTTGGCTCGCGCGTCCCATGGCAAATTCCATTACTACAACAGGAAGTCCCATTGCAAGTAAAAAGAATAAATAAATGAGTACAAATACGCCTCCGCCGTATTTTCCTGTTATGTATGGGAATCTCCACACATTACCAAGTCCAATTGCACATCCTGCTGAAATCAGGATAAATCCCAAACTCGATGAAAATTTCTCTCTGTTTTCCATTTTTCTACTCCTCATCTTCACGCTCTATCATAATCTCAAGCGCCTGTTTCTTATTTATGATATGAACCTCTTCATGCTGTCCGCCATATTCTCCGTCCAGCGTCCAAGGTATCTCTTCTTTTGATTCCAATGTGATTTCTTTTGCTTTGAAAGTATATATATGTTTCGTGTCAAAGCTTTCTATCAGAAGAGCAGTGATAATCTCCTGCAACCCGATGAGACTCTTTGGTTTTTTGATTAACATCACCTCAAACTCACCATCATCAAACTTCACATCTTTTCCCATGATACTGCGGAATCCTGCAACAGATTTAGAATTCGTTATCATGCCAATCATGAACTCATCCTCTATCACTCTGTCATCTGCTGTTATCTTAATATGGTAAGAAGGAACATTTGACAAACGTTTAGCTCCTTCTAAAACATATGCTGCATGACCTAGCGCGTTCTTAAGTTTCTGGTCTGTCTGGTATGGCACGTCCGTAAAGAGACCAAATGCCGCAACATAAATAAACACATCTTTATTAAATCTACCAACATCACATGCAAATGGCTTTCCATGTACTGCCGTATCGGCGGCCTCCATAATATCGCGTGAAATATGCAGGCTGTTTGCGAAGTCATTCGTGGTTCCAGTCGGTATATAGCCAATCGGTATTCTGTCTTCTTTATCACGCTTCATCATTCCGGTCACAACTTCATCCAAGGTACCGTCTCCGCCACTGCAAACGACAATATCGTAATCTTTATCCATGTGAACCACTTTCCGATAAGCATCCTTATAACTTTGAGTCGGATATACTACTAACTCGTATCCTGCTTTGACCATAATATCAAGTACATCTGATAACTTTGCTTTCAGTAATCCTTTACCCGCATTCGGATTATATATGAATAACATCCGTTTCATGTCGCTACCCCCTTCATCAAAATGTCAAGTAACAAAAAGAGCATATCGCACATATGCTCTTTGACGTTATCGATTCCTATTGTGCTTTTAAGTATAATTCAATCTCGTCTGCTGCAGCCACCTCGTCTGCTCCCTCTGTCACAACAACAACTTCATCCCCATTGCCAACGCTTAAAGACATCATACCCATAATACTTTTGGCATTGATGCTCTTATTGCCAACTTCAATATGTACCCTGCTTGAAAATTGGCTTGCTTTTTGAACCAGCATTGCTATGGGACGCGCTTCTAAGCCTTCCTCACGCTGAACTGTCACTGTTTTCTTTACCATGTTTGTTCCTCCTTGTTTTCTCTTAGCTCTTCCGCTATCTCACTTAATTTTCTCAATCTATGATTAATACCTGATTTCCCAATTTCTGATGTGCAAAGTTCCGCCAACTCCTTGAGTGACGCCTCCGGATTTGCAAGGCGCAAGCTCGCAACCTCCTGTAATGTATCGGGCAATTTCGAAAGCCCCATGGTCTTTTGAATAAATGCAATGTCATCAGCCTGTTTTGCGGCTGCCGACACAGTCTTATTGATATTCGCAGTCTCACAATTCACTTTGCGGTTCACCGAATTTCGCATTTCTTTGAGAATCCGCACATTCTCCATCTTCATCAAAGATATCGGTGCCTCCATGATATTCAACAAGTCTACAATCTGAGAACCTTCTTTTAAATATACCACATACGAATTCTTTCGAAGTATCACCTTTGAATCTAATCGAAAACCATTAATCAACATTCGAAGTTCGTTTGCCTTCCTTCGATTCGCACACACAAGCTCAATATGATAAGATTTCTCCGGGTTACTGATAGACCCCACCGCTAAAAACGCACCTCTGAGATACGCACGCTTGCAACATGGTCTTCTGATAATCGAGAATTCTTCTGAAATCTCACCGTCATTGTCGATTAGTTTGATCTCCTTCAGCACTCGCATAGCATCCTCATGCCGCTTAACAATCACAGTATATGTGATATGGTCCTTCTTTTTATTCATAGAGACCAAAGTTTCCGTATCTATATTAAATGTTTTTCTTAATAATGTAAAGTATTTTCTCGCCACAGACACATTTTCCGTGCGCATTTTAATAGAATAGCGCTCTCTGCTATCAATAGAAATCTTACCACACATACTGATAATGGCCGCAATTTCCGCAAGATTGCAGTGTTCTTTCTCTGCCTGATGCCGGGAAAGTTCCTCCTTTACCTCCCCGGAAAATGTCAATTCCTGTTTCATAACCTTTAAAATTCTCCCAAGCGTCTCACTTCCGGTTCCAGTGTCACGCCGAACTCCTGAAATACCTTTTCAGAGACTTGATTCATAAGTTCCACAATATCAGATGCAGTGGCATCGCCTTTGTTAATCACAAATCCACAATGTTTTTCCGAAACTTGTGCGCCGCCAACCTCAAATCCGCGAAGCCCGGCATCCTGTATAAGTTTTCCTGCAAAATAACCCTCTGGTCTTTTAAACGTGCTTCCCGCACTCGCATATTCCAGCGGTTGCTTCGTTACACGTCTTACCTTGAGTTCGTCCATTTGCGCACGTATCTCCGCCTTGTCTCCTACCTTTAACTGATATTCAGCCTCTAACACAACATAATTCTTCTTAGCAATCACGCTGGTGCGATATCCAAGTTCTAATTCTTCATTGGAAAGTCGCAGAACTTCTCCATTCTCCGTAAGCACAGTTGCACTCACTAGAATATCCTTCATCTCTCCGCCGTACGCACCTGCATTCATCATGACAGCGCCTCCCACTGTCCCAGGTATACCTGCCGCGAACTCGAATCCTGCAAGCCCGGCATCCAATGCCACGCTTCCGACCTTGGAAAGTAGCGCTCCTGCCTGTGCACGAATTCTATCGCCATCTACCACAATCTCATTCATATCTTTATAAATCTGAATGATAACACCTCGATAACCTTTGTCACCGACCAAAAGATTGCTTCCGTTTCCCAATATATAATAAGGAAGATTCTCCTTCCTACACAATGCCACTACCTGCTTCACTTCCTCCGCTGTGCTTGGCTTCACAAAAAAATCTGCATTGCCTCCTACACGGAATGTGGTGTGTTTTTTCATCGGTTCATCGAAAAGCACACGCTCTCTATCTATTATTTGAATCAATTGATTATAAACTTCCGGATTCATTCAATATTCCCCTTATGTTCTTAAAATGCAAATAGAAATGTTCCATATCACATCATACAATAAACTCCCGTGAAATTCAACGTGCTCTTGCATTTTTTACAGAAATAGGTTATAGTAGGATAAATATGTACAAAATTAATTTTAAAAGGAGTTGATGTATCAGTGGACCCTAGTGCCGCCATACAGAGTGCCGCCCAGCAAGCTGTCGGCTTACAAATAGTAATTTTAGTAATTTTATTAGGACTATCTGCATTCTTTTCTTCTGCAGAGACTGCCCTGACAACCGTAAACAAAATCAAAATGCGTTCCTTAGCAGATGATGGAAACAAACGTGCAAAGATGGTTTTGAAACTTATCGAGAATCCGGGTAAAATGTTGAGTGCCATTCTAATCGGCAATAACATTGTGAACCTATCAGCTTCATCATTGACAACCACAATTGCCATTGGATTTGGCGCGGATATTGCCGTTGCTATTGCAACCGGTATCATCACCGTACTTATTTTGATTTTCGGTGAAATCACACCGAAGACGGTCGCAACTATCAATTCGGAAAAGCTTTCTTTAGTATATGCTTATCCAATCCATTTTATTATGGTAGTTTTGACACCGATAAGTTTCCTCATCAACATACTGGCTCGCATCATTCTCTTCATCCTTCGTGTGGACCCGAATGCAAAACCGGATGCCATGACTGAAGACGAGCTTCGAACCATTGTGGAAGTCAGCCATGAGAGCGGTGTCATCGAGGAAGAAGAACGCGAAATGATTAACAACGTGTTTGATTTGGGCGATGCAAAGGCAAAAGATGTCATGGTACCTCGTGTCAACGTGGTGTTTGCAGATGTAGAAAGTTCTTATGACGAATTGATTGACATTTTCCGTGAACACAAATTTACTCGTCTCCCAGTTTACGAAGAGACAACGGATAATGTAATTGGCACAATCAACATGAAGGATCTGCTTTTATATAATCATAAAGAGGATTTTCACATCCGTGAATTCCTACGTGAAGCGTATTTCACTTATGAGCACAAGGTTGTATCTGAACTCCTTGTGGAAATGCGTGAAGCATCCTACAATATCGCCATCGTTCTTGACGAATATGGCGAGACTGCCGGTCTAATCACTCTGGAAGATATTCTGGAAGAGATTGTCGGCGAAATCCATGATGAATACGACGAATACGAAGAAGACGAGCTTCTTACAAGAATTAACGATTTTGAATACATCTTGGAAGGCTCCATCAGTTTGGACGACCTAGATGATCGCTTGGAACTCAAATTAGAGTCAGAAGAATACGATTCTCTCGGTGGGTTTATCATTGAAAATCTGGACCGACATCCGGAAGTCGGCGATGAGATTACAACAGAAAAGGGACTGCGTCTCGTTGTAGATTCTCTCGATAAAAACCGTGTAGAAAAAGTACACATCTTTATTCCGGAAGATTTCTACCTTGAAGATGACGAGGACGAGGAAATCGAAGAATAATACACAAATTTACCCCCTGATGCATATCTTATTATGAAAGCATGACATCAGGGGGATTTTTATGCCTGTTACAGTAATGTTAGATGCCGGCCACGGTGGTGTCAATCCAGGCGCGGTTTACGAAGGAAGACAGGAAAAGGATGATGCACTTGCACTCGTTCTCGCTATTGGACCTATCCTGCAAAACAACGGAATTGATGTACTATATACAAGAACAACCGATGTATACCAAACGCCGCTTCAAAAGGCTGAACTTGCAAATGAAGCAGATGTAGACTATTTTGTTTCCATTCATAGAAATTCATTTCCGGAGGACAATGTCGTTTCCGGAGTAGAGAGCCTTGTCTATGACTTGTCAGGCGTGAAGTATGAGATGGCTCAAAACATCAATGCACAGTTGGAAACAGTCGGTTTCGTAGACTTGGGCGTGAAAGCAAGACCAAATCTCATTGTACTTAGACGTACTAAAATGCCTGCAGTGCTTGTAGAGGCAGGATTTATCAATTCGGATACCGACAATATGCTCTTTGATGCGAATTTCCAGGCAATTGCACAGGCAATTGCAGATGGCATTATTGAAACAATTGATGTGCAACCGGAGACGTTGGAATCCAGATATTCCGTTCAGGTAGGGGCTTTCCGCAACCGTAATTACGCCGAAGATTTGCAGGAAGAACTGATGGAAATGGATTTCCCTGCACGAATCGAGAGAGGCGACGGATACTTCCGCGTGCGCGTGGGGGACTTCCGAACTATCGATGAGGCAAGCAACTTGGAACGAAGATTAAAAAGGGCTGGATATCAGACGGTAATTGTGACATAATAGAGGTACAAATGAACTGCGCGGAGGTGCACATGGAAGGCAAGACAGAATTTTTAAAGAAACTAAATGATTTGGTGACTGTAGTTCGCGAGAATGGAAATCAGATTACAGCCAGCGAAGTAAAAACATATTTTTCGGGCATGGATTTGAACGAAGAACAGATAGAATTAGTCTTCGACTATCTTTTAGCACAAAAGGTAGTCGTAAAAGGCTATATTAAGATGGACATGCCTGTATCGGAAGAAACACCTTTAGTACTTACCGAAGGTGAAGAAGCATACCTAAGAGAGTATCAGGAAGATTTGAAGGCATTTAAACCTGTCACAGACCAAGAACGCAAAGTGTTGTTTGAGAAAATGATAAAAGGTGACTCTCATGCAAAGAATCGTATTGTGGAAATATATCTGAAAGACGTGATTGAAATTGCCAAAGAAATGTATCATTCAGATATTTTCTTAGGCGATTTGATTCAGGAAGGAAACGTAGGACTTATTCTTGGCGCAGAACTGGTAACCGATGCGGAAACGGCACATCAAACCATCACAGAACAAATTCGTCAAAGTATGCAGATGCTCATTGAAGAACATACAGAGTTAAGCAGTCGTGACAAAAAAATGGTTGAAAAGGTTACAATGCTGGATGAGAGCATCAAGACTCTTACAGAAGAACTCGGGCGAAAAGTTACCATTGATGAACTTGCAGTTTATATGGGCATGACCAAGGATGAGATTGAGGATATTCTGAAATTAACCGGAGAAGATTCGGATTCGGACGAATAGAAAAATAGGCACCCACTCTACAGTGGATGCCTTTATTGTTATTTGCGTTCTGCAATATATTTTTCCACAAGTTCTGCTGCATCTTCCACACACTTCTGACAGCTTACTCGCTGCACCCCATTCACTTCTGTCTTCAAGTCTCTACAGAAAATAGAACCATTTTCTTCTTCGAACTTTTCAGCTACATCACGAATGCTTGCATAAGTATCCATCTTGGTCTTTCTCGGATTGTCCTTTTCACCTGCGCTATTGTGCATACCAATTGCCATATACATACCTGTCACTGCACCGCATGTATTGAGAAGTCCTCCCATGCCTGCTCCAAAACCTTCTGTCACTTTGAAAATATCATCATCTGCAATGCCATACTCCTCACAATATGCACAGATGACTGCCTGACAACAATTATAACCCTTCTCCGCAAAATTTCTTGCTGCTTTCTCTTCAATTCCCATATATATGTCCTCCTATTGTATCTTAATAACTTTTCTGTCATAAGTCACAAGACCATTTACCTCTTCCTCGATATCGGAAAGTTGTGTGTAAACCACACCACTTAATCCTTTCTCAATCAATGGAAGCACCTGTCCCTCGTACAGTTCCTTATAGGCCTTAGAGAGTTCTTCCGGAGTATCAAATTTCTTATAACCGAACACTCTCTCCACGCTCGAATGCCCTGTTACATAGCAGGCATATCCGCCGTATTCTGATATCACAAATGCACGCTTGTCATCCTTTTCCACTCTGAGACGACGGAAATAATTATGTACACTATTAAAATCTCCTGCCTTCTGGTCAAACCATCCGCTTGCATGGTCCACCGTTCGCGTGGAATCCTGTGCCTTCACATCATTTGCAATGCGCTCCGCATCAAACTGTCCCCAAGCCTCATTAAACGGTACCCACGTGGAAATGGACGGAATGTTGTAGAGATGTGAGACGGTCTGTCTGCACTCCTCTTCCCATGTCTTACGGCCTTCTTCGGATTTTCTCGAAAACATGTGATAAAAATTATCTTTTATCTTTCTTCCCAAAAACGGCAACGCTGTCGGCATATAACATACCCACGGCATATTGTACGTTGTTCCACCATTCACCATATCCTGCCATACAATCATTCCCAATCGGTCGCAGTGATAATACCAGCGAAGCGGTTCTATCTTGATGTGCTTGCGTATCATATTAAAACCTGTTTTCTTCGCAAGTTCAATATCGTATACAAAAGCCTCGTCGCACGGTGCTGTCATCAGTCCGTCCGGCCAATATCCCTGGTCAAGAACACCATTTAAGAAATACGGCTGATGATTCAAGCAGAATCTTGGAATGCCTTTTTCATCCTTTTCAATGGTGAAAGAACGCATTGCAAAGTAACTACGAATCGTCTCCTCTCCTGCCCTTAAAGTGAAGTAGTATAAATTCGGTTCTTCAGGGCTCCAAGATTTAAAAACACCCTCCTCAAATCGTAAGACAAGAGTGGTTATCCATCCCTTTCCTGCTTGCTTTTTTGAGCCTTCATATACTACCCGCATAACCTCTGTATTTAAGTGTTCTCCCCCATCCGCTTTGTCAAGTTGTAAACTGACTTCCTTAATGAATGCATTACTCCTCAACTCAATAGTTACAGTTGCCTTATCATAGTCCGGCGTGATTTTCATTCGTTTCACATAGTTCTCCGGCACCCACTCATACCACACACTCTGCCAAATTCCACTCTGTGCAGTATAAAACATACCTCCACGCTTCAGGGTCTGCTTACCTCTCGCATGATAAGAGGTGTCGCTGTCGTCCTGCACGCGAACCTGTAAAACACATTCCTTTTCACTCACATAATCCGTAATATCAACTTCAAACGGTAAATATCCACCATAATGCTTGATTACCTCAACGCCATTGATATACACGGTCGCCTGCTGGTCCACCGCATCAAAATGCAAAATGCAACGCTCGTTCTTCTCTTTTCTCTGACGCTCTTCGTCTGTAAATGTCAGCCCCCTCTGATACCAGAGATATTCGTTTGGTTGCAGTTGTCTCTCTACACCGGAAAGCAGTGTCTCCGGTGAAAATGGCACCAAAATTTTTCCCTGACTCTCAAACGTGTATTCCTCAGATTGCGGAGCAATTGCGTAGTCCCATTCACCATGAAGCATCTGACAATGTGCCCTTTGCATCTGCGGACGCGGATATTCCTGCCACACATTACTTTTATCTAAGTTTTCGCCCCAAGGCGTATAGAGTGGAATCAGTGTATCATCCACATGTTCCTTGTGTATATTCGCCAATGCATCCTTAATTCGCATCTTTACGTTTCCTCTTTCTTATCACTCGCTGTACTACTTTTGCAATTACAAATACGATTGCCACAACAAGTGCTGCCACTATAAGAACAATACCTAGTACCATAAAGAAAAATTTGTTTGGATTCCTCAGCAAGTCTCCAACCTTCTTGCTGTCCTCCACAACTTTTCTTCCTTCTTCAGTCGCATATTTTTGCGGTACATTTCCAATTCCGTCTCCATCTGTATCTTCAAAGGAAGACATGTACTCCGCAATCGCTGCCCAAGCCTTCAGTTCCTTACCTTCTCCCGTCAAAATCACTGCATCCTCATAGTTTTCTACAGGTGTACCATCTGCAAACTTCGGAACAACAGAAAGTAAACCATAAGATAAATCCGTCACTCCTCCAAGCATCTGTGAAGTATAAAAATCCGTCACAACACGGTACAGCTTATCGTCTTCAATTTCCACACGTTTCTCATTCACATCACACAGATACACATCTGTCACCTTGTTAAGAATCATGCGGTTCGGATTATAATTCCAATACAAACCATCCGTATAGAGTCTTGCCGATGACATGAAGCCGGAAATGCTGGCATCAATCTCTGCCGCAATCTTGAGTTCTGCTCCGGTTAAATAAATGCTAATTAACGGATATCCTGGAATTCCGTCCTGCCCGATTCCAAGTGAAAATGAATTAAACACATTTTCCGTTGTCACATTTCCTTTTGCGTATGTGTCACGAATTACACCTGCAGGCACAACTGCAACATCCACAGGTCTTGTGTCTGTGGTATCAAACTTCGCCACCGAGTAAGTATAAGCATCCGCCATGATACTTCCCAGATTCATTTCCGTGTGTTTGCTACCCACATCTCCGCTGGTTGCGAATTCAATGTCATTTGTACAAAGAACTTGGTCTGCAGTATAACCAAATTGCTCTAGATACTTGCTATCGACCTTTTCCATAAATGAATCAGCCTTCGCCTGAGTTTCTGCATCCGCTTTCACGTCTTTATCCACAAGAATAAGCTCGTAATCATCCAGTTCCCATCTGCCGTCTTTCTTCTGCTCCATCGAAAGGCTACCCAAGTATTTTCCATACTCTCCTGCAGATACAATACACGTATCACCATGCCTAATCGGTTTGTCCAGTTTCGTGTGCGTATGTCCGCTTATGATGAGGTCAACCTCCGGCACATTCTTTGCCAGAATCTCATCTTCTGACTTGTCTTCATCATCCCATGTACCACTATGTGAAACGCATACAATCATATCTACATTTTCTTTTTCTTGAATCGTTGAAACCGTCTCCTTTAACGCTACAACAGGACTTTTAAATTTCAGAGGACAATTTGGTACACAATCCAGGCAATCTTCTCCGAAGATACCGGTAACTGCAATCTTTACTCCACTTTTTTCTACAACAACATATTCTTTTACACCGTAGTTAGCGAACGCTGACTTTAAGAGCTTTTGGTCCTCTGTCAGGCCAGCCTCCTCCATTGCTTTCCAATCGACATTACATACTACCATAGCAGGCAATCTGTCGCCACTGGACACTGCTCTGTTCAACATGTTTGCAAGACCTTTTGCTTTATAATCAAATTCGTGGTTACCCAATGTGGTGACATCCATACCAAGTTCGCCAAGCATACGTATCTCAGAAGCCTCCTCCTCGTACATAACCTGAATCAATGTTCCCATTGAAAAATCACCGGCATCCAGCAAAAGGGTATCCGGATTATCTTCCTTTTGTTCATTAATCAGTGTCTTAATCTTCGCAAACCCACCCAGAACCTGCGTTTTCTCATCTTCTACTGTCGCAAATTCATTGAGATGTGAATGCGTGTCATGCAGGAACATCACATCCACTTCCTTGTCCCTTGAATCCGCAAGCCCTGTTATTGCAAAACAACCTGCAATTGTCATCATTGCAATCAAGCCAAATACACAAAATCTTCTCTTCATCCTGACACCTCGTTTCTAAATCTTTCCTATGTCCATATTTTTTGTTATTCTTCTCTAATGATACCCCTTTTCTGAAATAACGTCAATGACTGCCTTTTTTGTGAAAATACATCACTAAAAAGGTTTACTTTACCCCTAAAATATATTAGAATAAATCTGTATGTAAAAACGAAAATTCAACAAAGGAGACGTAGTTATGAGTATTTCACCATTACAAAAAGTAAGATATGAGTATGCTCCAAAGCTTCCTGGAATGCTTAGAAACGGCATTGCAGATATTTGCGTTAAAGAAGGTGCGGAGACTCAAAGCGTAGCTGATCAAGAAAAAATCAAAGCTCTTTTTCCAAATACTTATGGTAAAAAGGAAATCACTTTCCAGAAAGGTGCCAACACATCTGAGGCTAAGAAACAGGTTGTAGGTGTAATCCTTTCCGGCGGTCAGGCTCCGGGTGGACACAATGTTATCTGTGGATTATATGATGCTTTGAAAGCAACTAACAAGGATAACGTTCTTTATGGATTCAAAGGTGGCCCGAGCGGACTTATCGAAGACGATTACTTAATCTTTGACGATGAATACATCAACCAATACAGAAATACAGGTGGTTTTGATATCATCGGTTCTGGCAGAACAAAATTAGAAACAAAAGAACAATTTGCAATTGTTGCTGAAGTATGTAAGAAACATGGCATCACAGCAATCGTAATCATCGGTGGTGATGATTCCAACACAAACGCAGCTGTTCTCGCTGAATACTTCGCAGCAAATAACACTGGCGTTCAGGTAATCGGATGTCCTAAGACAATCGACGGCGACCTTAAGAACGAAGATATTGAATGCTCATTCGGTTTCGATACTGCTACAAAAACATATAGCGAAATCATCGGAAATATTGAAAGAGATTCAAACTCTGCTAAAAAATACTGGCACTTTGTAAAAGTTATGGGACGCTCTGCTTCTCACGTTGCTTTGGAATGTGCTCTTCAGACACAACCAAACGTGTGCTTGATTTCAGAAGAAGTTGCAGAAAAGAAAATGTCTCTTGCGCAGATTACAAACTACATTGCTGATTCCGTAGCAGCAAGAGCTGCTAAGGGAATGAACTTTGGTGTAGCTATCATTCCTGAAGGTGTTGTAGAATTCATTCCTGAATTCTCTGTACTTATTCAAGAAATCAATGAACTTCTTGCAGGTAGCAAAGCAGATGAATTCAACGCACTTGCTACATGGGCAGAAAAATATGCATTTATTGAAAACGGTCTTACAAAAGAATCTATGGCTGTATTTGCTCTCCTTCCGGAAGCAATCCAACAACAGTTATTCTTAGAGAGAGACCCACACGGAAACGTACAGGTTTCATTGATTGAATCAGAAAAATTGTTCTCAGCTCTTGTAAAA
>JAZQRQ010000017.1:0-28223 GCA_045629665.1 Faecalimonas sp. | reverse complement strand
CAATACTATCCTTGTAGATACCAGAAACAAGGAGGAAACATATATGAAAATGTTTGATAACATTAGCCTTACACTCGTCATTATTGGTGCACTTAACTGGTTATTAATTGGTGTCTTCCGTTTTGACCTCGTGGCTTTTCTATTCGGAAACATGACATTACTTTCCAGAATTGTCTATATTCTCGTAGGATTATGCGGTTTATATTTGATTACATTTTATGGCCGCATCAACGACCGAAGAGATTAATAGATATATGAAAAAGGGTTCTCTTTAAAGAACCCTTTTCTATTTTATTGCTCTTAATAAAGATGTCATATTGTCATACAGATTTCTTCTAGATGTTGCCCCCATCATGATGGTAATAAACGGTGTGTGGTCAGAATCATGGCCATATAATAAAATACAGGAACCCGCATCAAACGTATTACCCGTCTTCCCACCAATGAGAGTAATACCTTTCGGCACCTCTCTTCCACCGCTGACAAACTGATTCGACTGCGGCCACGTTACAGTTCTGGTTGCACCATTCGACTGTGTAATTACAGCGTCATAACTTTTTGCGGCAATAATCTTTAAAAACAATTCATCCTTAATGCATTCCTTAAAAATCAAATACAAATCATAAGCTGTTGTATAATGTTCTTTGTCTTGGTACCCATGAGGGTTAACAAAATGTGTATTGGTAGCACCTAAGGCAAGTGCTTCTTGATTCATTAATTCCACAAAAGCTTCTGTACTGCCCGAAATATGTTCGGCTATTGCAATTGCACTGTCATTCCCCGAAGGAAGCATAAGCGCATACAACAAATCTTTGAGAGACAGAACATCTCCCTTTTGAAGATGAGCCGTAGATGAATCGGAAGGAACATTCACAGCATTTTTACTGACAGTGACGAAATCATTCACATTCCCGTATTTTAATGCCAAATAGGCAGTCATAATCTTTGTTGTACTTGCAGGGTACAATTTCTCATTCGCGCGCTCTGAATATAACACCTTTTGATTCTCGATATCAAACAATAACGCGCCATGAAATTTATCATTTCTATGAAATGCTTCAAAGTCTATGTCTTCATCCGTAACGCAAAAATCATTCGCGAACAATTCAGCCTGATGTACGGAATTGTGATAAGCTACCGTTTCATAATGTTTCACACGGTTTCGGGACGCTGTGACAAAGACAAAGCCGGCAATTAACAACAGAGCGAATACAACTATACAAACCAGACGGATTCTAAGTTCTCTTTTCCTGTTTCTGCGTCTTCTACGCTTTTTATTTATACATTTCACGCCAATCCAAATCTCCTCTGTCAAGTGCAAGAACAATCAATTCTGCAGTCGCCAAATTGGTTGCAATTGGAATATTATAAACATCACAAAGACGAACCACATCATTTACATTTGGCTCATGAGGTTTTGGTTCCATCGGATCACGCAAGAAAATAAGTGCATCGATATCGTTCTGCACAATCTGACTTCCGAGTTGTTCCATTCCGCCAAGTGGTCCTGCTAAATATTTATAAATGGATAAATTGGTTACTTCTTCAATCAGCCTTCCTGTTGTTCCTGTTGCATATAAATTATGTCTAGACAAGATACCTTTGTATGCGATACAAAAGTTTTGCATAAGTGTTTTTTTTGATTCATGTGCAATTAAACCAATATTCATTCCATATACTCCTTTTAGTATTTTTTCGGTTGCAAGCTTACATTGAGTACAAAGCCAATTCCCATATAAAAACATACAATCGATGTCAAACCGGAACTGACAAATGGCAATGACAATCCGGTGTTCGGCAAAATTCCAGTGGCTACTCCCATGTTAATAAAACTTTGGAAACCGATTAATGCTGCCATACCACCACATATAATCTGAGCTGCCAGATTTTGGGATCTTATACCAATTATAATACATTGAATGATAATTAACAATAACAAAAATACAACAATACAACATCCGACAAACCCTAATTCTTCACCAACAATTGCAAAAATAAAGTCAGTCTCAGCTTCTAACAAAAAGTTTCCGTTTTTAACGGATGTTGTTGTATTATTATTTAATCCCTTTCCTTGTAATTGTCCGGAACCGATTGCCATAATGGAGTTTAATTGTTGATATCCTGTATCAGTAGCATACTCTTCGGGATACAGCCATGCTAAGATACGCTCCTGTTGATAGTCTTTTAGAAACGGTTGGTTTGGCATAACAGCCACCGTTAAAAAAATAATCAGTGTAGGGACAGCAATCGCCAGTGTCGTTAAAATGAACTTGTAATTAAGGCCCGCCAAGAACATCAACACGCAGAATACAGCTGCAATACAAAGTGTATTCGAAAGATTCGGCTGTGTGACAATCAAATACAGGGATGGCGCAACCAAGAGAATACTCTTAATAATTGTTCGCGGTTCATTGATTCTGTTTTCATGATTCATAAAGAATTTTGCAAAGAACAGAATCAGACAGATTTTGGTTAAATCTGAAGGTTGAAAAGTTGTGAATTTGAGGTCAATCCACCGTTGTGCGCCATTATAATTTACTCCGAAAAATTTTACACAGAGTAAAAGAAGAATGTTAATAATGTAGATGACCCAATAAAAATTAAGCACCCACTCAAAGTCAATCACAGAGATAATAAGCATTGCAATAACACCCAAAGCAACTCCGAGGATTTGTTTTGTTTGTGCGGAAGGCAATGCACTTCCTACTGCTAATATTCCTACTACAGACAGTAAGAGAACTGCGATAACAAGTGTAAAATTAAAGTGTTTTAATTCATATTTCTTTAAGAATTTCACGAATCTTCTCCCATAAGTTTTATGTAAATATAAGAACGCGTCATTTTGACGTCAAATTCCTCCGGAATGACCTCGACGTATTTTGATATTGTCTTATATAATTCCGTTTGTATTTTTTCGAATGTATCGGGTGTACAGTTTACGCGGTCTGAAACAAGCAGCGTCTTTAGTCTATCTTTTGCAACAGAAACAGAATTCATGTCTACCCCTCCTTACCCTTTTCTAATTGCGCTTAAACAGTTTTTTTAATAAACCTGTATGTGCATCAAGGTCCAAGAAAGGAACATCTTCTCCCGTTATACGCTTACATATATTGAGGAACGCTTTGCCGGAAAGAGAGTCTGTGCCGATAACCGGTTCTCCTTGGTTCGTTGCAACAACAATCTGTTCGTCATCCGGGACAGCTCCCAAAAGATTGATTGCAAGAATTTCCGTCACATCTTCTACCGACATCATATCGCCGCGTTTTACCATTGCCATCCGAATACGGTTGATAATTAGTTCGATTTTTTTAATGTTATTTTTTTCCAACAAACCAATGATACGGTCTGCATCACGAATTGCAGAGACCTCAGGTGTCGTGACAACAATTGCGCGATGTGCACCCGCAATGGCATTTTGGAAGCCCTGTTCAATTCCGGCAGGACAATCTAATAATATATAATCAAATTCTTCTGCAAGTTCCTCTGTTAATTTTCTGACCTGTTCCGGAGAAATGGCAGTTTTATCTTTTGTCTGTGCAGATGGCAGTAAATATAGATTCTCGTAGCGTTTGTCTTTGATAAGAGCCTGTTTCATACGACAATTTCCTTCAATTACGTCTACCAGATTGTAAACAATGCGATTTTCCAACCCCATGACTACGTCGAGATTACGAAGCCCCAAATCGGTATCAATTACTACTACTTTTTTATTCAATTTTGCAAGTCCAACTCCGATATTGGCAGTTGTTGTGGTCTTGCCTACGCCACCTTTGCCTGATGTGATTACGATCACTTCACCCATGTTATAATCCTCCTTTATATTTTGATTGTTCTCGTGGGTATTTTGGCGTATCTTTTGTGCCTTAATCTCCATGTGTTTCGGTTCCGAGTACTCCTGCTCCACCTTTCAGCAGTTCTTCATCCGTAGCAATTCCAAAGTATTTACGAACAATGTCTCTTCCGAGTTCTGCGGTATATCCGGAACTATAACCGTTTGCAATTCGAGTTGCAACTGCTATCTCCGGCTGCTCACTCGGAGCAAAACCGACGAAAAGAACATGGTCCGCGTGGGTCTTACTCTGCTGTGCCGTTCCGGTCTTTCCTGCAAGTGAAATACCTGCATTTCTAAGAACCTGGAAGCGGGCATCTTTTGCAACCATGGCTTCCATTCCGTCATGAACCAGATTAAAGGTTGATTCGCTGACCTCTGTAACTTGTTTATTTACCTTCGGTTCGTACTCTTTGATCAATGCACCGTCTTTGTCAGTGACTTTATTCAATAGAGTCAAATCATATATAGTTCCTTTATTTGCAACACCGGTGATATATCTTGCAATCTGGCTTGTAGAGTACACGTGAGTACCTTGTCCAATTGCAGAACGCACAGCGTCTTCATCACTGATATTTGGAGACCTCTCTGCAATTTCCAGACCGGAAGTCTTATCAAGGCCGAACATTTCTGCGTATTTTCGAAGCTTATCCGTACCTATGTTAGAATTATAATTTCCATTGGACGATAAACCAAGTCTAAAACCAACTTCATAGAAAAAATTGTTGCAGGAGTTAGCGATTCCGCCAACCACATTCAAACTACCGTGTCCACTCGGATAAATCCAGCACTTTGGATTTGGTGTCACGTTTTTATATGGGCCATAACAACCAATGATAGAACCACCATTGATAACCCCTTCTGTTAAACCGGCAATGGAGCTCAGTGGTTTAAACGTAGACCCAGGTGCTGTTAATTCCTGGGTTGCTTTATTGTAAAATGGCAGAGATGAATTCGCATATACCTGATTGTAGTATGCAACATCCATCGTATTTGCCAGACGGTTATTGTCGTATCCCGGATAAGAAACACAGACCAATGCTCTTCCTGAGGAAGTCTCTGTCATCACCATAGAGCCGGTAGAAGGCTCTACACCCAACTGTCCCGGTTTGATTTCCAAAGACTCTATTTTTGAATACATAAAAGCATAAGCACTATAACCGCTCAAGAGCTGATTGTACATTTTTTGGTCATATTCCAAAACTCCCTGGTCATATAATAAAATACAAATCATATTACCTGAGATAGTACCATCCTTAATCATATAACGGTATACAAGCTTTTCAAACTCAAAATCTGTTTTCAGATAATCTGAAATATAAGCGATGATACCTTGATATAATTCATTGGAATCGGAGTATTTACTGTCTGTTTTGATATATTTTTGAATTGCAGACGAGTCAATCCAATTCTGTGCTATGGCATGATTCAGATATTCATAAAGATTAATGGTTTCATTCTTCCATGCCTTGTAAATTGCATCGCTTGTATCAATATTTGATTTAACAAGAATTTCTTTGTTAATTAAAAGCTGTGTTGCAATATAATTCATATATGCCTGTTGTTCTTTTGGCAGGCTCTTATAAGCAGGCGAGGTCGGTGACTGCATATAAGATACAATTTTTGAAATCGCACTCTCCTGTCTTGCAGTAAAACGCGAATACACAGTCTTTTCCGTTGATGTAGCATCTTCTTCGGCAAAATGGTCTGTATCCAGAATCTGATTGCCGATAAACGCATAATAGACATCTCCGATAGGTATAATCACATCAGATGCTTCTCCGTTAGGATTGCGGGTATAATCTAAAATGTAACTAAGTTTTCGCAATATAATACCGGATAATTTTTCTTCAATTAATTTGTATGCTGTAATCTGTAAGTTCTTATCTAAAGTCAAATATACATCATTGCCGGCTTCCGGTTCAGAGATTATTTTTGAATCTAAGATTTTACCGACATCATTGACATATACGATTTTTTCACCTTTTGTTCCTTGCAAATATTCATCCATCACTTGCTCAATACCGGATTTGCCAACAATATCAGTAAGCGTATATTTTTCTTTTTGCTTGTCTGACATTGCATCATATTCATCCTCTGAAATTTTTCCCGTGTATCCGAGAATGGATGCAAAATATTCGCTGTCAGGATATACGCGCAAGGATTCCTCACCAATGCTGACTCCTTGCAACTCACTCATATTTTCTTTAATTGCGGCAACCGTTGCTGCACTTACATCTGAAGCAATTATTGTTGCAATGTATCTTTGAAAACTATTTAGCTTCATATGGTAACGTACAGTCACAATCTTAAGCACACGCTCCGGACTGTATTTTTCTGTGTCAACACCAAAACCATAACTATTATCTTTTCGTTTGTTTGCACATAAATAATCCATAACATCCTGTGTCGAGGACGTATCAAGTTTTTTTTCTTTTAATTCATCTATTGTTTTAAAACCATAAATATCTGCCAGAAAACGCAATCGTTTGTTCCCTTCGGCATATTGAAATTGATATTCGTTTTTTTCAAAAACAATACCAAAATCACTATTAATTTTATCACCATTAGCCTCTATCAAATCTATAACGGTATCAATGGTTTCGTTAATGAGTTTATTTTTTTGCGTTGTATCATTATAAGAACCGTTGTCTTCTATCTGTACCGAATAAGCAAGTCGGTTTGTTGCAAGGATCTCACCGTTTCGGTCATAGATATTGCCTCTCGTTCCGGTTGTAATCACTTTTTTACTGATAGAAAGTGTATAGTTTTCGAGATAATCCTCTCCGTTCACAATCTGAAGAACGAAGAGTTTGTGTAATACAACCAGTGATAACAGACTGAAGAATGCTATCAGTACAACAAGTCTTGATTTAAAAATACTTGCAAAAAAATCTTTTATATTACTAAACAAATTTGCTTGCACTCCTTTTTTCTTCTGCTTCCAGTTTCTTGTTAATCAACAGAATTACCTGATATAAAATAATGGTCACAAGAATGGTATATATTAATTCCGGGATGATGACACTCTTGAGATAGTAAAAATAATGAAACTTACTTCGCATCACAAACATGAAAATGCAGACAATGTTTCCATATATGAAATCGCTTGCCGCTATCAAAACAAGTGGTAATTTGATGTCATCATCATAGAATATTTTTCGGAAGAATCCGTTCACATAGCCTAGCACCATATAGATTAGTGCATAAAAACCAATCAAATCACTGAACATGATATCTACTAACAGGCCGGAGATAAAACCGACCATCATACCTTCTTTTTTACCACGCATAAAGCCAAAAGATGACGTTACAACAATCAGAAGGTTCGGGGTTACACTGCCCAGTGCAATCCCTTGAAACACGGTGCATTCCAATAAGAAACATACCAATATTATCGCAAAGGTAACTATCTTTCGTTTCAAAATTATTCCTCCAATAAATCAGCCTTCGTCGAAGTGACGATGAGAACTTCCTGAAGATGTTGAAAATCTACTGCCGGGATAATATACCCTGAACGTGTTAGATTATTAGCATCTACATGTATCTCATTGATATATCCAATTAAAATTCCCTGTAAATATTTATTACTGATGTGGGAAGTTACAATTGGTTCGCCGGATTTAATCTCTGTATCGTTGTTTGGCAATTGTTCAAAGCGAATTTTGCCTTCCTGCATTAAAGTTAAATCACCATTGACAATACAGGTATCTGATGTGGCAAGTACCAGTGCACTCACATTGCTTGCATCGTCTATGATAGAACGCACTCTCGACCAGTTTGGACCAACCTCCGTTACAATACCTACAAGACCGCCCTCTGCCAAGACATTCATATCTACTTTGATTCCGTCGTTTTTCCCTTTATCGATAACAAAAGAACGGAACCAGTTGCCGGAATCATTCGAGGTGACGCGTGCCCCTACCATTTTATAATCGGAATAATATTCATCCAACTTATATAATTTGCGCAGACGAGCAAGTTCTTCTTTGTCCTGTTGTAACAGATTGATTTTCATTGTCAATTCATTGATTTCTGCCTTGAGCGCATCATTTTCATCCTGTAATTCCTTTAATGTATCCAGATTCTTTGTAAGGTCACTCATCCATACGCCGACTGTATTGATACCGTTTTGCATCGGAACAATTGTGTAATTAGCTACTGTCCGAAGAGGACCATTCACCTTGTCTGTAATTAGTGACAATCCCATCAATAAAATGCATACTATGGAAAGGATTAGAAGCCAGTATTTACTTGAAAACGATGATTGATTTTTCTTACGCATATTATCTCATCCACCTATAATTTTCATCTAACATTGAGTATGTAATCTTCATCAGTTCCTTGGAACCGATGATCTTTTTCAAACCATTTGCAGCACAGAACTCCGGCTTCGCTGCAACATGAACTTTTATCCCAAGGGAGTTTTCTAGAAAAGCATCAATTCCTTTTAAGTTTGCCAATCCACCAGTCAAAAATATGCCATCTTTTTTTATGTTACGCTGAACCTCCGGAGGTGTTCGTTCTAAAAGTGCATGTATTTCATGTGCACACTGTTTCATCAAATCCTTCATCGCGGCATGCACCAGACTCATCGGAACACTCTTCTGCTCCGGTATTCTTGTAAGTAGATTTCGACCTGCCACAGAAAGTGAATCCGACTCAACTTTTGATTGAATTCCAAACGTCATTCTCAGTAATTCGGCCGTCAACTGGCCAATTAAAAATTCTTGGTTATATCGGACGGAGTTTATAATTGCATGGTCCAAGGAAACACTTCCGAATTTGAGCATCTTGTTTAGAACTACACCACCATAAGCCAATATGGAAAGTTCTGTCGTCTCAGCACCGAGATTCACAACGAAAAGGCCCGGTGATTCTTGTACATCTAATCCAAGTCCAATCGCATCTGCGATTCCTCTCTCCACGATGCGAACTTCTTTCGCCTTTGCAGAAGAATGAACGACCAAATCATAGAATGCGCGTTTTTCCACTTCTGTTACATCCGTCGGAACAGCCACAACATACTTGGAACCTCGCATAAAATGACGCTCTTTTTTTATCAAATTTTCCAGAAGATACTGCATGTTATAGAAATGAGAAATAACGCCCTCCTTCATCGGAAAAACAACCTCAATATTGAGAGGTGATTTTTCAAACATTGCATAAGCATCATCTCCCACTGAAAAGATGGTCTTTTCGTTTGCGATTGCAATGGCGTTTTTCTCTTTCCAAAGCGTATCCTGTTTTTTATCATAAACTTTAATCTCGTAAGTACCGAGATCCAATCCGTATACGTTGCCAAACATGTTTTATCCTTTCAATTGTCATAACAGTTTTGACTCTGCAAAACTCATATAACAATTATTCCCAATAATAATGTGGTCTAACAGTTCAATGCCAATCAGCCTACCGGCCTCCTGTACTCTCTTTGTAAGCAAAATATCGTTTTCACTTGGAGTGATATCTCCGCTCGGGTGATTGTGTATGAGTATAATGGGCACAGCCTGTTTTTCCAATGCTTCTATAAACAATTCACGCGGAGAAACCAGGGACGAGTTTACAGTTCCCTTGGAAATATCTTTTTCTCCGAGTAACTTTGATTTCGAATTCAGCATCAGAAGTTTTGTGTGTTCCTGCTTCTGATGTCGCATCTCTTCCATGTAGTAATCGGCAATTGTAGATGGAAGAGACAAGATTAATCCCTCTTTGGCTGTCGCTTTTGCAAGTCGCTTCGCCAATTCGGAAAGACAGAGAATCTGAACTGCCTTCACATTTCCGATTCCCCGAATGGATTTTAATTTTTCTAATGTGCAGTTGTGGATATTTAAGATTCCACTGTCACCGCAGGAAGAACTCAAAATATAGTCTGCCAATTCCAGTACGTTGTTTCCCTTCGTTCCTGTGCGCAGAAGAACTGCTAAGAGTTCTGTGTTTGTCAAGGAATCGGCACCCTGCTCCAGACATTTTTCGTAGGGAAGTTCATCTTTGTATTTTGCTTGTATCATCTAGTTTGTACCTAGACTCTCCTGCTGTCATACCTAAATAAAGCGGTAAATAATTGCCGCAAGTATCAAACCAAGAATACTTGCAATTGTAATCTTAATCGATAATCCAAATGTAATAATCATGATACCGAGATTCAGAACAATCGGGCTGTCAAGTCCGAAGGACTGGCCATAGTTCAACCAGCTAAGTGCAGATGAGTCCTGTGTGAGTGTTCCGATAAAACCACCCAACACAATACCTGCAAGCATTAACACCAATAAAACCCATGGACTTTTTGAACCTGCTCTTTTCATATGTACTCCTCCTAATTCTTTTCCCCAAACTCTATTTATTCTATCATAATTTGAAATACGTGTATAGAGTCAGCACATTAATTTTTTCTGAAGATGATTTGTCATTCTCCGTCAAATGGTGCAAAATTTTGTGCAATCATTTCGGCTACTTTTATGCCATCCATTGCCGCTGAAGTGATTCCTCCCGCATAGCCTGCACCCTCTCCACAAGGATATATTCCTGTGTTTTCAATCTGAAACATGTCATTTCTTTCAATGCGAATCGGTGAAGAGGTACGACTTTCCACACCTGAAAGAATGGTGTCAGCATTTGCAAAACCTTGAATCTGCCTGTCGAACGATTTTATGCCAAGTTCCAGTGATTCGGCAAGATTATCAGGGAATATTTCACGTACATTTGCCAAAAGATACGGACCTTTGATTTGCGGTGTGACAGTTCCAAGTTCTTTTGTCGGCTCATTTTTACAAAAGTCGCCAAAGCATTGTACCGGAACTGCACCTTGTCCTATTCGGTATGCTCGTTTTTCTAATTCACGCTGAAAATGTACTCCGGCAAGCGGATGTTCACTTCCAAAATCCTCAGGTGTAACCGTGACGATAATTGCACTGTTCGCATTTTCTCCGTCACGCGCATGATAACTCATTCCATTGACTGCGAGATATCCTTCCTCAGATGAGGCATTCACTACATAGCCGCCGGGACACATGCAGAATGAATAGACTCCTCTTCCGTTTTCCAGATTTGCAGTTACTTTGTATGCAGCTGTTGGTAAATGATATGAGTTGTCCTTACCATACTGTGAATCATTGATGGTCTGCTGTTTGTGCTCTATTCGTACTCCGACCGCGAATGATTTTGCCTTAAGAGGCAAATTCTTTTTATATAGCATTGAAAAAGTATCTCTTGCACTGTGACCGATTGCTAATACTAGTGTTTCTGCAGGATACAATGTTGTTTGATTGTTTGATGTGATGCTGATAGATTGTAGTTCACCATTCAGCACTTTTAAGTCAGTTAATTGACTGTGGAAATGCACTTCACCGCCCCATGCAATGATTTTCTCACGCATACTACGGACAACATTTACTAAAATATCTGTTCCTATATGTGGCTTGTTGATATATAGAATTTCCTCAGGAGCACCGTTTTCAACAAAAATTTCTAAGACTTTTCTGTTTCGTCCGACCGGGTCTTTTACTAAGGTATTTAATTTACCATCTGAAAAAGTACCGGCTCCGCCTTCGCCAAACTGTACGTTGGAATTCTGTTTTAATTTACCACCCTGCCAGAACTCCTCAACATCTTTTGTTCGTTCTTCTACCGATGCACCGCGCTCGAATAAAATCGGGCAATAGCCATGCTGTGCAAGTAGATAGGCGCAAAACATTCCTGCAGGACCGCTGCCGATGACGATTGGCCTGTGTTTGAAGCTGTTTTGTCCAAGTGTTTGAAAGACATAAGGTGTTTCCTTAACTACAGAAACGGCATTTTCCTTTTGTCTTTTCATCACCTGCGCTTCGTTTCGGACCATCACATCTATGGTGTAAACATATTTCAAATCCGGCTTTTTACGCGCATCAATAGACTGCTTCTTTATCTGATAATTCACAATTTCACTTTCGGAAATGTGAAGTGTCTTCGCGATTTTTTGAAGTAGTTCTTTTTCGCTGTGATTCGGTTGTAGTTTTAGTTGACCGATTCGAATCATGTTAATTTCCTTTCGCTGCATGTTTGCCTGCAATGTATCCGGTAGACCATGCCCACTGCAGGTTATATCCGCCACAGATTCCGTCAATATCCAAAAGTTCGCCTGTCAGATATAGGCCGTCTGCGTAATTGGATTCCATTGTCTGTGGATTGACTTCATTTGTGTATACCCCTCCGGCACACACTTGTGCCTGTTCAAAATCATTGGTACCTTGTATTTCTATTTTGAAATGTTTGCATATTGATACGAGCTTATCAAGTTTCTCATGTGGTACCTGTTTCATCACGCTGTTATGATCTATTGCAGAAGCCTTTAAAAGCAATCCGATTAATTTCTTATGAAACATACCTACAAGAAAATCTTCTGCCTGCTTGTGTCCATGATTCTCTAACCGTACCTGTAAAAATGCTCGAAAATCATCATCAGACATCGTCGGCATAAAATCCACTTCTGCTCTGACTGATTGGTTTTCACATAGAGCTTTCGCTGCATAACGACTGATTTGGAACACCGGTATGCCGGAGATTCCGTAGTTTGTCAGTTGTAATTCGCCGGTATCTTCTGCAACATATTCATCATTCACATATAAACTCACCTTCGCCTGCGTACGTACACCGCTAATCTGCTTGTAAAAGTTACCTTTCCCTTTTAACTGTACAAGAGCAGGAACAACCGGTGATAAATGATGCCCAAATGCTTTTGCAAGTGTGTATCCACTGCCATCAGACCCAAGTACAGAGGCTGCTTTTCCGCCGGTTGCAAGAATGACTGCATCGCCTGTAAGAACTGTTTCGGTTGTGTGAACGATGAATTGATCTTTATCTCGAACAATCTTTTGTACCGTTTGGCTTAGTAACACTTCAACATGCAAGCGTTCAATCTCCATGCAAAGTACTTCCAAAATCGTTGTTGCCTGATCAGAGATTGGATAAATATATCCCTGGCGTTCCTTGAGGAGTACGCCCAATTCTTCGAAAAAAGCAATTGTTTCCGAATAACCGAATTGGTTAAGCACTTCCTGTACAATGGATGTATCATCTCCGCGGAAACAACTTATATCTATATATTCATTTGTTAAATTACATCTTCCGTTCCCGGTGGATAAAATCTTTTTTCCCAATTGGTCTTTCTGTTCGATGATGGTAACATTTGCACCTTCTCTTGCTGCTGTTATTGCAGACACAAGACCGGAGGCACCTCCGCCAACGATAATTACATCTCTGTTTTTCATAGTATATCCTCTTTTATTCCGGTAAAATCACAAGTCCTCTGCGCACCATTTCCTCTAACGAACGTAAGACTCCAAGTTTTGCGTGCGCCCAGGTAAGTCCTCCCTGGAAATATACTGCATAAGGTGGCTTAATCGGACCATCTGCACTCAGTTCAATGGATGAACCCTGTACAAATGCACCCGCAGCCATAATGACATCGCTGTCATACCCTGGCATTGCCCAAGGCTCCGGTGAAACATAACTGTCAACCGGTGCAGCAGCCTGAATGCCTTTGCAGAATGCAATCACACCTTCCGGCGAACCAAGCGTCACCGCCTGTATAATATCATGACGGCTCTCTGTTCCATTTGGAATTACCGGGAATCCTAATCGTTCATAAATATTTGCTGCAAATATCGCGCCTTTTAGTGCACCTGCAACGACCGTCGGGGCAAGGAAAAAACCTTGAAAAAATGACTGCATCACACCAAGAGAAGCACCTACTTCTTTGCCAAGTCCAGGTGAAGTTAAGCGATAAGCGCAATTCTCTATACACTCTTCCGTTCCGGCAATATAACCTCCAATCGGTGCCAATCCGCCTCCGGGATTCTTAATCAAGGAGCCGACAATCATATCTGCGCCGACATCACTAGGCTCAATCGTTTCTACAAATTCGCCATAGCAATTGTCTACCATAACGATGACTTCCGGTTTGATTTCTTTTACGAAAGCAATCAGTTCACCAATCTGCTTTACAGAAAAACTTGGACGCGTCTGATATCCTTTGGAACGCTGAATGGTCACAAGTTTTGTCTTTTCGTTGATTGACTTTCTGATGTTTTCATAGTCAAAAGTTCCGTCTTCTAATAGGTCAACCTGTCTATATGTGATACCATACTCTGCAAGAGAACCTTTTGACTTGCGGATTCCGATGACTTCCTCTAACGTGTCATAAGGCTTTCCGGCAGGTGATAAGAGTTCATCGCCTGGTCTTAAGTTTGCACTGAGCGCTAAAGCCAAAGCATGTGTGCCGCAGGTAATTTGCGGTCTGACAAGAGCCGCTTCCGTGTGGAAGGTCTTTGCATATACTTCCTCTAATACATCCCTTCCTCTGTCATTGTATCCATAGCCGTTGGCATAGTGAAAGCATCCTTCGTTCACACGACATTCCTGCATGGCGTGAAGAACTTTTAATTGATTGTACTCTGCTACACGGTCAATCTCAGCAAAACGTTCCAATAAAGTCTGTTCTATTTTCTTGCCATACTCATAAACTTCTTTTGAAATGCCAAGACTTCCGTACATAGATGTTGTATCTAACATGAAATATTTGTCCTTTCTCGAATGCTACTTAGCATTGCTTGTAATATTTTATCTTCGTCATAGTTGTAAAATGATTTGTCTATCCATATCACATCGTGCTCTCTTCGAAACCAGGTGAGCTGACGTTTTGCAAAATGTCTGGTGTCACGCTTTAAGATATAGACAGCTTCCTCAAGCGTACATTCACCATTTAAATGGTCTAAGATTTCTTTGTAGCCAAGACCCTGCATAGATACCATATCCCTTGTATAGCCCTTGTCTTTCAAGGCCTGCACTTCTTCTATTAATCCCTCTTCCAGCATCTGGTCAATGCGAAGATTAATTCGCTCATAAAGATTTTCTCTGTCATCATTTAATACAAAATAACAGAAATCATAAGGCGATTCCTTTGCTCGTTCCTGCTCGTTATGGTCGGAAATCTTCTCTCCTGTCTGCTGATAGAATTCCAATGCACGAATGACGCGTTTTACGTTATTGGCGTGAATCGTATCCGCAGATACAGGATCCACCTTACGAAGCATATCATGCAAATGTTCCGCTCCTTTTTCGTATGCCAACTGTTCCAGTTCTTTGCGGTAGGTGCTATCTTCATTACTTTCTGTAAAGTCAATGTCGTAAAGAAGTGCCTGAATGTAGAATCCTGTTCCACCAACAACAATCGGTATCTTACCTTTCGCATAGATTTCTTCCATGGCTTCTTTTGCCATCTGCTGAAATCTTACCACATGAAATTCCTCGTCCGGCTCTAATTCATCGATCAGGTAATGCCGAATGCCCTGCATTTCCTCCGGACGAATCTTGGCAGAACCAATGTCCATATATTTATACACCTGCATTGAATCTGCGGAAATAATCTCGCCGTTTAAGGCTTTTGCAAGTCCGATGGAGGCTTTTGTTTTTCCAACTGCAGTTGGTCCTGTCAAAATAATAAGTGGTCGATTCATAGGTCTCCTAAACAATTCGTTTAAATTTTTTCTCCAATTCGCGTTTTGTCATAGCGATAATCGTCGGTCTGCCGTGTGGACAGTGATATGGGTTTTCCAGTTTCAGAAGTTCACCTATTAAGACTTCTACCTCGACAGCAGATAATCTGGAATTTCCTTTTACTGCTGCCTTGCAAGACATAGATGCAACCTTTTCTGCAATCATATCCGGTGCTATGGATGAATGAATACCTTCCACAAGACTGTCCAGCATCTCAATGAGCAGCTCTTTTTTTGCGATTCCAAACAGATTATCCGGTATTGCACGCACCGCATAAGATGTTTCACCAAAAGGTTCTATTTCGAATCCAATGCCGGCAAAAGTATCCATATGTTCTTTTAGAACTTCTTCCTCCTGCATCGACAAGTTCAAAATAATCGGTGGACTTAAATACTGTGATGTATAGTCTCGATCTTTCATTCCATGCAAAGTCTTCTCATACAATACACGCTCGTGTGCGGCGTGCTGGTCGATAATATATAACTGTTCGTCAAATTCCACAAGCCAATAAGTATCAAAAACTTGTCCGATAATTTTGTGTTCTATCATTGACTCTTTGCTTAATAATTTTTCTTCAAATAAGTCCAATTGCTTTTCATTTGCAGGTGTAACTGGAGTTCTTGTTTCCACATTTTGTGTCATTGCTGTTTGAACGTTTGGATTCGGTTTGTTGTAATTCACAGCCTCGCGAATGCGGTCAGCCTGCTCCTGCTTACGATGTACCTCATGCACATCCTTCACTTCTGCCTGAGACATCTGATTATGGTAAGATGTCACACGCTCCTGCATCTTTTTCATGAAGTAATCCAGATTCTTTTCTTCCGGTTTTGCAGGTTGTTCTGTTGATTTCGTCTCAGAACTCTTGGTTTCAGGAACCTCAACACGCGGAATCAGTTCGCGCTCACTGAGTGCATTTTTCACAGCCTGATATACAAAATTATAGACCTCCTGCTGTCTTGAAAAACGCAGTTCCATTTTCGTCGGATGTACGTTTACATCCAAATCATTCCCATCCATCACAAAATGTAATACCGTAAATGGATATTTGTGCTGCATGGTGAAATCTTTATAAGCATCCTCAATGGCTTTTGCAATGATGTTGCTTTTTACATAGCGGCCATTGATATAGTAATTCTCATAATTGCGATTACCTCTTGAAATCAGCGGTTTCCCGATGTGTCCGGTAATCTTTATGCCGGCAAAAGCCTCGTCAATCTCTAAAAGATTCATGGCAATCTCACGGCCAAAGAGCTGATAAATCACATCCTTGAGTTTTCCATTTCCGGAAGTATGTAGTTTCGATTGATTGTTCGTAATGAATTCAAAAGAAACTTCCGGATGAGACAGTGCCAAACGAATCATCAGTTCGTTGACGTGGCTCGCCTCAGTCATCGCAGTCTTTAAAAACTTTCTTCTGGCAGGTGTGTTGTAAAAGATATTGTGAATCAAGAATGTCGAGCCATCCTTTGCTCCTGCATCCTCTATCTTCTTTTCCACGCCGCCCTCAATCACATAGCGCGTTCCGAGAAGGGAATCCTTTGTCTTAGTAATTAATTCCACCTGCGCAATTGCCGCAATGCTGGAAAGAGCCTCACCTCGGAATCCAAGAGATGCAACAGTTGTTAAATCCTCTACGGTGCGAATCTTACTGGTAGAATGGCGAAGGAATGCCAAAGCAACTTCATCCCTTGGAATTCCACAGCCATTATCTGTAATGCGGATAAAGGATATACCGCCTTCTTTAATCTCTACAGTTACGGCAGTCGCCCCGGCATCAATCGCATTTTCCACTAGTTCCTTTACAATCGAGGCCGGTCTTTCAATCACTTCTCCTGCAGCTATTTTATCAATTGTTATCTGGTCTAATACTTGAATATTTGCCATAATACTCCTTTAAATATTACCATCTGTTTTTCAGTTTGTTTTGCAGACGATAGATGGTGTTCAGTGCGTCCATCGGCGTCAGATTGCTGACATCGATTTCTTGTAATTCCGTTAACACGTCATCATCCTTTACAGTGTCAAAGAGTGACATCTGCGCCAAATCTACTTCGTCATATCGTTTTGTTTTCTTGACAGGCTCGGCAGTTTGTACGGAAATATCACGAATTCTTGTTGAAATGTCTGCATCGACAAGTTCGTTTACAATCTCTTTGGCTCTTGTGATGACAGATTCCGGAACTCCGGCGAGTTTTGCAACCTGAATACCGTAACTCTTGTCTGCACCGCCCTTTACAATCTTGCGGAGGAACACAATATCGTCGCCTTTTTCTTTTACGGCGATACAATAGTTGTTGACTCCTTCTATTTTGCCTTCCAACTCGGTCAATTCATGATAATGAGTTGCAAATAAGGTCTTTGCGCCAAGTAAACGTTTGTTACTGATGTGTTCCACAACGGCCCATGCAATGCTAAGTCCGTCAAATGTACTGGTTCCACGACCAATTTCATCCAGAATCAAGAGACTCTTACTGGTTGCATTGCGAAGAATGTTCGCCACCTCTGTCATTTCCACCATGAAAGTACTCTGTCCGGAAGCAAGGTCATCCGATGCTCCTACACGAGTGAATATGCGGTCTACAATGCCGATATTTGCGCTCTCAGCCGGCACAAACGAACCAACCTGTGCTAGCAATACAATGAGTGCTGTCTGACGCATATACGTCGATTTACCCGCCATATTCGGTCCGGTGATAATCGATACACGGTTTTTCTTGTCATCCAGATAGGTGTCATTTGTAATAAACATATCGTTTGGAATCATTTTTTCAACAACAGGATGACGTCCGTTTTTAATATCGATTATTCCTTTTTCGTTGATGTTCGGTCTTACAAAGTTGCCGCGCTCTGCTACTAATGCAAGAGATGCAAGAACATCAATCTGTGCAATTGCCTTTGCTGTTTTCTGGATACGCAGAAGCTGCTCCGCAATCTTTTCGCGAACTTCACAGTAAAGTTCATATTCTAAGGCGTATAACTTGTCCTCAGCACCGAGAATCATATCTTCTAATTCTTTCAGTCGAGGTGTAATATAACGCTCTGCATTTGCTAACGTCTGTTTTCTCATATAGTAATCCGGAACCAAATCCTTATAGGAATTCGTTACTTCCAGATAGTATCCGAATACTTTGTTGTATTTGATACGCAAGTTTTTAATGCCTGTCTTTTCTCGTTCTTCTGCTTCCACCTCTGCAAGCCATGTCTTACCTTCTGTCTTTGCGTTGCGAAGCTGGTCAACCATCTCGTTGTAGCCTTCTTTAATGATACCGCCCTCCTTCATTGCAAGAGGTGGCTCATCCTGAATGGAAACCTGAATAAGTGAACAGAGTTCTTCCAATGTATCCAGATTATCGTGCAGCTCAGTAAGAAGCGGTGCGGACAAGTCTCCAAGAATACATTTGATGTGCGGAAGCATCTCAAGCGAACTTCTGAATGCAATCATATCTCTTGGGTTTGCGGATTGATATGTCACCTTACTGATTAAACGCTCCAAGTCATAAACCGGTGTCAGATATTCGCGAATCTCCTCGCGGCATATTGCGTTACTTTTAAGTTCACTGACTGCATCCAGTCTTTTAATAATCTCGTCTTTGTCAATCAACGGCTGCTCCACAAAACTGCGAAGCATACGGGCACCCATAGCAGTCTTGGTCTTATCAAGAACCCATAATAGAGAACCTCGTTTTTGTTTTTCACGCAATGTTTCGCACAGTTCTAAGTTTCTTCTTGAGGAACTGTCAAGAAGCATGTATTTTCCTGTTGTGTAGCAGCTGATATGCGACAAATGTGCCAGGGAGTTTTTCTGCGTTTCGTAGAGGTACTGAAGCAGCGCTCCTGCACCAATCATACCACAATTAAACTCAGATAATCCAAGTCCTTCCAAGGTTGAAACCTTAAAATGATCTTTCAGCGCTTTCTCGCACATTGCATCGTCAAAATACCAGGAATCTAAAGCATAGATTGCAATTCCAAGACGATTTTTCAAGTCATCAATATCGATACCGCTCACATAGAGTGGTTCGTTACAAATAATTTCCGAAGGAGCAAATTTTGCAATCTCATCCATGAGCTTGCGTTCATTGTCTAGTTCCGTCACAAAATAGTCTCCGGTAGTGACATCCGCCACAGACATGCCGAAATGATCTCCTATGTAAACAATGCACATAATGAAATTATTCTTGCTCTCATCAAGTGCCTGCATATTGAGGTTGGTTCCCGGTGTTACAATACGGACAACTTCACGTTTTACAATGCCTTTTGCAAGCTTCGGATCTTCTACCTGCTCACAGATCGCAACTTTATAACCCTTTTGCACCAAACGGTTCAGATAACCCTCTACGGAATGGTAAGGAACTCCGCACATCGGCGCACGCTCTTCTAATCCACAACTTTTACCGGTCAACGTAATGTCAAGTTCTCTGGTAACCGTGATAGCATCATCAAAAAACATCTCATAAAAGTCACCAAGTCTATAAAATAAGATACAGTCCTTGTACTGCTCTTTTGTCTCCATATATTGTTGCATCATTGGTGTTAATTCTGCCACGATATTTCTCCTTTGTTTTTACATAATCATACAGAGTAAATTATATCTTAAATCAAAGGAAAATTCAAATGTTTTCTTGCATTTTAGAGCACTCTAAACGCAGGTTTTTCTTCCTTGAAAATCCAGTGCAGGAGGTATCCGTCCAGAAGAATTCCTGCCGCACAGAGTCCCGAAAAAATAATAGCGAAAGGAAGGCAGATTTGCCCGAAGAGATGAAGCGGTTGGTCGCTGTAATCCCATACACCAAGTTTCAACCATTTATTCACAATCAGACCTGTGATAAATTCACAGGCAGTGACAAATATTGTGCATCGAAATACTTGTATCCACAATGGTTTACTAAAGCGCTCGCTTCTACCTTGCCACGCAAAGAATACCATACAGATACCGCCTAGTATAAACATACTCCAGTGCGAAAATCCGCGAAATATCAGTTCAAAAGAATAATAAAGTGTTCCGCCAAGCACCCACAAAAAGCCATATTCCAAAAGTCTTTTATAGAACATAAAAACGTCCTCCCCATGCATTTATTACATAGTTTGGACGTTATTTGATATTTTATTTATTGAGTTACAGCATTTCACCCAGATAATAGAAACCTTTACATTCTGAAAGTTTTACATCCACTATTTTTCCAATCAGACTCTCGTCCCCTTTAAAATGCACAAGCAGGTTATTGCTCATGCGTCCTGTGACAAGCGTATCGTCGTGGTCGTTCATGGATTCCACAAGCACCGACTCAATACTTCCCTCATGAACACTGCACACCTCAGCGGAAATATCCTGTACCTCTTTTAGAAGTCTGTCAAAACGATCCTTTACTATCGTATCCGGAATCTGATTCTCCATAATGGCAGCAGGTGTTCCTGTTCTCTTAGAGTAGATGAAAGTAAATGCGCTGTCATAGCGAACCTTTTTCACGACATCCATAGTCTCTAAGAAGTCCTCTTCTGTCTCACCTGGAAATCCGACAATAATATCTGTTGTAAGAGATATATCAGGAACTGCCGTCTTGATTTTGTCAACCAATTCCAAATACTGTTCCTTCGTGTATCTGCGGTTCATCTTCTTTAGAATCTCTGTGCTTCCCGACTGCACCGGAAGGTGAAGGTGCTTGCATATTTTCTTGGAGTTCTTCATCACTTCGATGAGTTCATCTGACAAATCCTTCGGATGAGAGGTCATAAAGCGAATACGCTCTAAGCCATCTATCTTTTCAATCTCCGTAAGAAGCTGCGCAAAAGTCATCGGTTCTTCCAGATTCTTTCCATACGAGTTGACATTCTGGCCAAGAAGCATAACTTCTACCACGCCGTCTGCTACGAGAGTTTCAATCTCACGAACAATATCCTTCGGATTACGGCTTCTCTCACGTCCTCGCACATAAGGAACAATACAGTAACTGCAGAAATTATTACAGCCAAACATAATATTTACGCCGGACTTGAACGAAAACTTTCGTTCACTCGGAAGGTCTTCTACAATCTTATCAGTGTCTTTCCAAATATCAATCACCATGCGCTTCGATTCGTAGCGTGTTGCAATCAGTTCTGCAAATTTATAGATATTGTGTGTTCCGAAGATGATATCCACAAAACGATAACTTTTTTTGAGTTTTTCCACAACATGAGGTTCTTGCATCATACATCCGCAAAGCCCAATCATCATGTGTGGGTTCATTTTCTTTGCATGCTTCAACTGTCCAAGACGTCCGTACACGCGCATATTTGCATTTTCACGGACGGTACATGTATTGTAGATAACAAAGTCCGCCTTGTCCTCGTCTGTCTCTTTCTGATAGCCAATCTGCTCTAATACACCGACTAACTTTTCGGAATCACGCGCATTCATCTGACAGCCGAAAGTCGTCACACAGAACGTCAACGGACGACCTGCTTCTATGTAAGCCTCTTTTACATATTCCCTTGCCTTTTTTATGTAATAATATTGGCGTTCCGGGTCAGTTGTCGGCGCTTCTTTTGTAATATCCATACTGTCTATGTATTTTTCTAAATCTTTCATTCAAAAGTTCCTTTCTAAACAAACTGATTTGTCTTAGCATCATATTCATAGTCAATATCTGCAAGTTTATCAATTAATTTGGATTTGTCAACTGACATTTCCTGACAAAGTGTATCCAAATCCTTATAATAATCTCGAAGTTTCATATTGACGACACTGAGTAACAGAATCGGGTCATTTGGTAAGTTATCGCTCATAAGTATTCTCCTCTGTAATAATCAAATTCGGGCAAATATCGTACTCCTCTGCCGGTATATTCTCTACCATCTGGAGTTCAAATGCAAGGGCAAGGGTTTTGTAGTTTGGATGTGCATGCAGATATTTGTCATAGTATCCTTTTCCATAACCAATGCGATTGCACGCTATATCAAAAGCAGCTCCCGGCATAATAACCAGGACATTTTGTGCATCATCTGTAAGGTGTTGCTTCTTAGGTTCGTGTATCCCTCTGTAACCTTCCTTTAAGTCCTCGAAAGATTGAATGTAATGGAACTCCATCTCATCACTGTTCACCTTTGGAACAGCCACCTTCTTTCCTTGTTTCCATGCAGTCTCAATGATCCCACGAGTACACACTTCATTTCGATAATCTACATAGCAATAGATAACATTGGAATCCAAAAAGAAAGGATGAGTCACCACCTTTTCGCAGATTAGACGGCTCTTCTCCTCCCATTCTTGATTCGATATGCAATTACGTTTTGCAAGAACACATTTCCTAATGTCCTTCTTTGATTCCATGCTTTTCTCCTAAGTTCGTAATACTTCCATCCGCTTCTTTGATAGAAATATTGTCAAGCTGACCGCGAAGATTGTTTCTAAAATCCGCAATAAATTGTTTGCGAAGTGTCTGTTGCTCTTCTTTTTCTTCCTCAGTCAAACCTTCCTTTTTTGCTTTGTTATATAACTCATTAATTCTCTGAATCTTTTCGTCTGTCATTTTCTTTCGTCCTTCCTCAAATCTCATCTTATCTTACACCATAACGGCGCGTTCGTCCACACATTTTAACTGGAATAATTCTCTAAAAATCCATAAACCTGTGTCAGAGAAGTGAATTTAATTCCTTTTTTTAATTGCTTTTGCACATGCTCCGGCAGGTCCTCCACCAAAATGGATGTGTATTCATAAGGTGTCTTTTCGTCAGAATCATAGACAATCACATACCCGTTCGCCTCTTTGATATAGTAACATATTTCCACCTCGTTTTGAACCATTTGTTTTTCCTCGTTCTCTCGCCTCTCCAACGCCCTGTTATAACTGATGCGATAGGCAAGGAAAAATAATCCGATCAATGCAATAAATGCAATCAAAAAACCAATACCGTATTTTTTATTCATAAAGGCTACTCCTTTTTTTCATACAGTATTGGTTTATTTTTCAAATTTTATTCAGCTTCTTGACGAATCAGACGAAGTCTTTGAAAGATTCTAAGAAGCGCTCTGCCCTTTGGCAATGCAACAATCTCATCTGCAGTCAATGCACCAAACTTAAGCAGACAGACTGCGTATACACAGATTGCAATAAAAATACCAAGAATCGTCGCCAATTTCTTTGGAATAACCATTGCTGTCGCAAAATATACAATCACAAGCACAATGCCCATGACTGCGGCAGCACCAAACGGAAGCAGGAATGTCTTTTTGACCTCCTGGCAATATTTCGCATATCTGCGAAGGGCTCTTCCATTCAGAATGCACATACATAGCGAGAATACAATGTTGCCTACAACAAGTGAATATATGTTCCACTTAAAACCTATAAGCATAATCACAACTGCAACTAAATGTACTCCTAGCGAAATTGCACCGTGTTTTACCGGTGTGGACATGTGGTTAAGTCCCTGCAAAATTGAATTTGTCACAGTAGACAAACAATAGAACACAACTGTAATTGCACCGATGCGCAGAAGTTTCGCAGAAATATCAATATTTCCAACATAGAGCAAGGACAATATTTGATTCGGAATTGCCATAAATGCAACGCAGCTTGGAATTGCAATCAGCATCGCAAAACGAATAACCATCTGAATCTTGGCATGAATCGCTTTGCGGTCTCCGATTGCCACAGCCCCCGTAATACTTGGAATTAACGACGCTCCAAGCGAATTTGCCACGGCAAGCGGAATATGAATCAATGTATTGTATTTACCTGTAAACATACCGAGAAGCTCAGCTGCTCTCTTTTCTGTATACCCTTGAGAAATCACAACGCTACTGAAGATTCCCTGGTCGATGGTATCATTGATATTGTAGATTGCCGTGCTTAAAATAACAGGTGCAATCGTAAGTAATAACACTGTATATATCTCTCTGTAAGATTCTTCTCTGTGCATGGTATCACGGAGCATGCGTTTTTGCAGTTTCGGATAAAACAATTTCAATAAAACAAGTAAAAAAATGAGTCCAAAAAGCGCGCCTGATACGGTTCCGAGTGTACCACCCGCAGCGCCATACGCAAACGGAAGTGACGGTTCATTCCTTGATTCTATCGCTTTCTTACCCATTTGAAGCAGATAGCTCGCACCAATAATGCTGACAATCGCATTTACAATCTGCTCCAGTATCTGAGACAGTGCTGTCGGAACCATTGTGCCCATACCCTGAAAGAATCCTCGAATAACGCCCATTACAGCGACAATCAGTAACCCCGGTGCCAACACGCGAAGTGCATAAGCACTCAGGCGAAGCGACATGATATTGCCGGCAATAAAATCCGAGAAGACAAATACAATGACGCCAACTAACGTACCGACTACAAGCGCGAATAAAAGCGCTGATTTAAAAATGCGCATGGCATTCTTATGCTCGCCCTTTGCAATCCTTGCTGAAACCAATTTCGAAACAGCAAGCGGTAAGCTGTAGGATGTAAGTAAGAGCGCAATATTGTAGATGGAATAGGCGCAACCATAGAACCCTTGTCCTTCATCGCCAAGGATATTATTCACCGGTATACGATATGCAATTCCAATCAGCCTTGTAATGATTCCTGCAGCCGCCAATATTGCTCCCTGCACGAGAAAACTGCTGTTGTTTTTCTTTTGTTCCCCGTTCATAATCTAACCTCTATCTTAAAATCTGTAATTGCTCCAATATCTCTTTCTGCTTGGCTTCCATAACGATGCGCTCGTCATCTTCCATATGGTCGTAGCCAAATAAATGCAGCATACTGTGTGCAATCAAAAATGCATATTCACGCTCCACAGAATGACCGTACTCTTCTGCCTGGGAAATCACTTTTTCTTTTGAAATCACGATATCGCCAAGCATCAGCTCGCCGGATTCCGGATGAAACGCATCCATCACATCCTCCAAAAATTCAAAGTTTCCTGCTTCTTCATAATCAATCATAGGAAACGAAAGTACATCCGTAGGTCTGTCAATCTGACGGAAGTTTCGATTCATCTCCTGAATCTCATCGTTCATGGTAAGCAAAAGATTCACTTCCACTTCATAAGGGCAGTCCTCATAATCCAATGCTGCCTCAATCACTTTTGTCGCAAGTTCCTCACAAGGCAAATCTAATCGGAGTTCGCCTTCTTCTTCAAAGAGTAATGTCATGATTTCTTTCTCCTGTCATTTGTACGTGCTTTTTTCTGCTCACTTTTTTGTTCATATTCTTCATAAGCTTTTACAATCTTTTGTACAAGCGGATGTCTTACAACATCCTTGCTTGTTAGATTGCAAACAGAAATATCTTCAATATTTTTTACAACCTTGGTCGCTACATCCAATCCTGAAATCATTCCTGACGGAAGGTCTTTCTGTGTGGCATCACCTGTGATAACCACCTTGGAACCAAAACCGATACGTGTCAGGAACATCTTCATCTGCGCCGGAGTCGTGTTCTGCGCTTCATCTAGGATGATAAACGCATTATCCAAAGTACGTCCTCTCATATATGCGAGAGGTGCTACTTCAATCAATCCTTTTTCTGAATTCTTAATAAAGCTTTCCGCTCCCATAATCTGATACAGGGCGTCATAAAGCGGACGAAGATACGGGTCAATCTTGCTCTGCAAATCGCCCGGAAGAAAACCAAGCTTCTCTCCCGCCTCAATTGCAGGTCTTGTCAGAATGATTCTTCCAACCTCATTATTCTTAAATGCTGTAATCGCCATCGCCATTGCAAGATAAGTTTTACCGGTTCCGGCAGGGCCAAGACCGAAGGTAATCATCTGCTTTCTTATGGCATCCACGTATTTTTTCTGTCCTACTGTTTTCGGTTTGATTGGTTTTCCCTGAAGTGTATGGCAGATCACGTCTTTATCAATCTCAACCAACTCTTTTTCATTGTCTTCAAAAACAAGTGAAATTGCGTAGTCCACATTTTGTTCGGTAATGCTGTTGCCGCGCTTGGATAACGCGGTTAATTGCTCAAGCACACGCTTCGCCTGATTGACGCGAAGTGCCTCGCCGAGAATCTTAACATCGCCGTCCCTTGCAATCAGGGTGACGTGAAGTGTACGCTCTATTTTCTTCGCATAAGCATCGAACTGACCAAATATATTGCTTTCGTGCTCTGCAGGAATCTCGATATGTTCTTCTAAAATACTCATGAAATGTATCGTTCCTCTCTGTTATCTCATAATTACTTTTATTCTACCATAGGCGTTTGTAAGAAATCAACGATTTTCCGACTGATACCTATGGATTCAAGAAGAGTTAGTGTTGCTGTGGCCTTTGCACCCTTTTCGTCGTGAACAATTTCAAAGTTTTTCTCTAGAATGACACTGTTCATTTCTTCTAACTCTTTGCAATACTCTTCAAAATTTTTCTTTAATAAGGTTTCCAATTCCTCCTTGGTGTATTCCAAAGATTCTAATTCATACTCATATATTTTCTGATTGCCCGCATAAATCGGCAGATAAAAATTCTCTCCAATGCGAAGTTGTCTCTCTTCTGTCTGTTGGTCTTTGTCTTTAAATTTGTTTTTTCGGAAGCCAAATCGCACTGTGCGTTTCCCGAACTTCAAATAAAACAACGTTCTTTTTTTATCTGTATATCTCTTCTGCTCATACACTTTTTCAATATAATCTTCATAAGTAACTACTGTCTGCAGTGTAATATCTGCATCCGCTGCCACATAATTGTGTGACACTACTTCCTTTGCGTCATTCAGGACATCTACCGTTCCCGATACCAGAAGGTCACCTTGGGCGACCGTGCTTCCGACAGACACTTGTGGCACACCGTTTCTTGTAATCATCTCTACAACTGTACCTGCCTTATCTGCGATGATGTCGCTTGGTTCTGCCTCTTCCTCAGCCGGAACAAATGTATCCGCATTTTCTTTTACATGAATAAAAAGGCGTGTACCATCCACAGAAGCAGAGACCCAGATAATCTCGTCGAATTCTTTTCGAATATCCTTCACAATCTGCTCACAGTTCACGTCTCGCTTTGCCATGCCGTGATAAATCTTTTCTGATGCCAGATATTCAATCAATACGTCATCGGTAATTGTCTGATTGCCTTCCAAATCAATGTTCCAGATAAAAAAAGTCATGCTGTAAATGATGATGAGGCAGGTGAAGATTCCCGTGAAAAATAGTTTTCTTTTCCGATAATGATGAAAAAAGAAAGGAAGGCCATAGCGCTCTAAGATAGATACCTTCGTCTGTGTTTTTCGCAAGATGGGTTTTAGTTTGCGAAACCCTGATACTTTGATATACATATCGTAAGCATTATGTCCAGATTCCAGTCCCCACACGGCAATCTTCTTATTCTTGCACAAATTTAAAAAGCGTTCCGGCGAATAACCGGTAACGCGTATCTTCAGGTAACCTTGTATATATCGAAGCAATGAAATAAGCACGGCTAACCCCCCTCATGAAATTCAATTATCGTAATGTGGCCCGTAATTTTCATCTCATCGTTGTTGTAGTGTTCAATCGTAAGGCCTCTCCCGGTTACATGAATTTTACCGAGTTTGGTCTGTATGCGGATGAGTTTGTCGGTGTACTCGAGGATGCCACGATAGTTCTCAATACATGCTTCATTTTGACCGACCACGCTTATGATGGGAACACCGAGAATGACATCCTTTGGCATGCAGGTCGCATCTGTGATGCGAGATTTGAGATTCTTTTTATCCATAAAAATGCCACACATATACTTTTATAAGAATATATGTGTGGCGTGGTTGTTTAATTCCAATTGATGTCGTCGTGAGAGATTAATTTGTTGTTACTTATCTCTTTGTCAGCTTGTGTAATTGCTTCGATTTCATCTGGTAAAGGTGTGTCAGTTTCTAGCAATAATTTATCAAAATCACTTTGGTAGTGTTTGTCCTGAATT
>JAZQRQ010000016.1:0-20460 GCA_045629665.1 Faecalimonas sp. | reverse complement strand
ATAACGGAGTACTTTTTTGCAGTTGTGTGATATGAATAAAAAGAACCTTGGACGAGCTCGAAAGCCCATTCAAGGTTCTTATTTTTTGCTGTTTTATGCATAATCAATCGACACTACATTTCTACGGTCACTTTATCGAGTTTCCAAATCTCATCCACATACTCCTGGATAGTTCTATCCGATGTGAACTTACCACATGATGCAGTCTGAAGAAGTGCCATTCTTGACCACTTATCCTGATCTCTGTAAGCTTCTTCCACACGTTTTTGCGCTTCTGCATAGCTTCTGAAATCTTTCAAGATAAAGTATGTGTCTGCTTTACTGCTGCTGTATGTGTTCAGAAGGGAGTTATAAAGGTCTCTGTACAACTCTCTGTCTCCATTCGCATAAGTGCCATCAACAAGCTGATCAACTACACGCTTCAAATCCCAGTCATTGAAGTAGATATCAATTGGATTGTATCCGCCATTATTTTCGTAATTAATAACTTCATCTGAGCTAAGCCCGAAGATAAATGCGTTTTCCATACCAACTTCTTTGACGATTTCAACGTTTGCACCGTCCATGGTTCCAAGTGTCGGAGCACCGTTTAACATGAACTTCATGTTACCTGTACCTGACGCTTCTTTCGATGCAGTTGAAATCTGTTCGCTGACATCTGCTGCCGCGAAGATAAGTTCTGCATTCGATACTCGGTAGTCTTCGATAAATACAACTTTCAATTTGCCGTTGATGCTTGCATCGTTGTTAATCACGTCTGCAACAGAGTTGATTAACTTGATAGTCTGTTTTGCACGGCGATATCCTGCTGCTGCCTTTGCACCAAAGATAAAACTTCTTGGATAGAAGGACATTTCCGGATGGTCTTTAATCTGGTTGTACAAGTACATTACGTGCAAAATGTTGAGGAATTGACGCTTGTACTCGTGAAGTCTCTTAACCTGAACATCGAAAATAGAGTTCGGGTCAAGTTCAACACCGTTGTGCTTCAAAATGTACTCTGCAAGACGAACTTTATTCTGGTATTTGATTTCCATAAATTCTTTTCTTGCTTTTTCATCATCTGCAAGCGGTTTTAACTTCGACATCTGAGAAAGGTCTGTAATCCAGCCGTCTCCGATATGGTCTGTTACCCAGTCAGCAAGAAGTGGGTTACCATGAAGAAGGAATCTTCTCTGTGTGATACCGTTTGTCTTGTTGTTGAATTTCTCCGGCATCATTTCGTAGAAATCACGAAGCTCTTGTTTCTTTAAGATCTCTGTGTGAAGTGCAGCAACACCGTTTACTGAGTAACCGGCTGCGATTGCAAGGTGTGCCATCTTCACCTGACCATCGTAGAGAATTGCCATCTTGCGAACTTTCTCTTCGTTGTTCGGATATTTTTCTTTGATTGCAGCCACGAAACGGCGGTCAATCTCTTCCACAATCTGATATACACGTGGAAGAAGTCTTTGGAAGAGGTCAATTGGCCATTTTTCCAATGCTTCTGACATGATTGTATGGTTTGTGTAAGCACAAGTCTTTGTTGTTACTTCCCATGCTTCATCCCACTCAAGTCCTTCTTCATCCATAAGAAGTCTCATAAGCTCTGCTACAGAAACTGTTGGATGCGTATCGTTCATCTGAATTGTTACTTTTTCATGCAACTTTGTAATATCGTCATGGTCTCTCTTATATTTTGCAATTAATTCCTGCAAACTTGCAGAGATGAAGAAATACTGTTGTTTCAAACGAAGCTCTTTACCTGCGTAGTGGTTGTCGTTTGGATACAATACTTCTACGATTGTCTTTGCAAGGTTTTCCTGCTCAATCGCTTTTTGGTATTCCCCACGGTCGAAGTGATCGAGGTGGAACTCTGTAATCGCTTTTGCATCCCAGATACGAAGTGTATTTACAATATTGTTGTTGTAACCAACGATTGGCATATCGTATGGAACTGCAAGAACAGACTCGTAATTCTCCTGGATGTAGTTGTAACGCCCTGTCTCTTCGTCTTTTTCTACACGGATGTTTCCGCCGAAACGAACCTCCTTCGCGTACTCATCACGACGAACCTCGAATGGATTACCATCTTTTAACCAGTTATCAGGTGTTTCTACCTGATAACCGTCTTTGATTTTTTGTTTGAACATACCATAGCGGTAGCGGATACCACAGCCGTAAGCAGCGTATCCAAGAGAAGCGAGCGAATCAAGGAAACATGCTGCAAGACGTCCAAGACCACCGTTTCCAAGAGCTGCATCTGGTTCTTCATCTTCAATCGCATTGAGATTGATACCCATCTCATCAAGCGCTTCGCGTACTTCTTTGTAAGATGTCAAGTTGATTAAGTTGTTACCAAGCGCCCTACCCATAAGGAATTCCATAGACATGTAGTAAACTGTCTTCGGGTCATCCTTCTTGTACTGCTCTTGTGTTGCCAACCATTTGTCAATAATCTCATCTTTGATTGCATAAGAAACAGCCTGAAAACGTTGCTGCTCTGATGCTTCTTCGATTGTTTTTCTGTATAAACGTTTTACGTTATTTTTTACTTTTTTCTGAAATTCTGCTTTGTCAAACTTATTCTGTGCCATTTACTTCTCCTATTTTTCAACACCTAAAGTCACTTTTTCGCCATTGATATTCCATTCTTTGGTGTATCCTGTCGGCTCTTTCTTTTCTACTGTTGTCGCTAAAACTTCTCCGCCGATTGCATCCGCATATTTTGCAAAAAGTGTCTCCGCCTTCTCTGTTCCAATATAAGAAACTTGAATCTTATCTGTCACTTCGAAGTCGGCTTCCTTTCTCATGGTCTGAATCTTGCTGATGAGTTCTCGAACAAAACCTTCCTCTAACAATTCTTCTGTCAGATTCGTATCAAGTACAACTGTTACGTTGTTATCATTTTCTGATACATATCCTTCCATCTGAGCCATGTCAATCAAAAGGTCTTCTTTCAGTAATACCACTTCCTGACCGTTGATATCAAGCTTCAACATACCTGTAGCGTTCACTTCATCCATAGCTGCATTTCCATCTAGTGAATCAAGCGCACCTCTGATACCGCCAAGTAATTTACCGTATTTCGGTCCCACAGTCTTCAGTTGTGGTTTAAATGTATAGGAAGTAAATGCTCTGACATCGTCTGTAAATTCCAATGTCTTAACATTTAACTCTTCTTCTACGATTTCCTGGTAGAATTCCGGCAACGTCACTTCTGATTTTACAAACATCTTGCCGATTGGCTGACGGTTCTTGATGTTAGCTGCATTTCTACAAGCACGGCCCATAACAACGAGCTTCAATACTTCATCCATGTTTGCTTCAAGTTCTGCATCAACCATTGTTGCATCGTAAACAGGGAAGTCACACAGGTGAATACTTTCCGGTGCATTTGCATCCAGACCTCTTACAAGGTTCTGGTAAATGTCTTCTGTCATAAACGGAATCATCGGAGCTGCCACTTTTGCTACAGTCACAAGCGCTGTGTAAAGTGTCATGTAAGCATTAATCTTATCCTGTTCCATTCCTTTTGCCCAGAAACGTTCACGGCTTCTTCTTACATACCAGTTACTCATATCATCTACGAAATCCTGAAGTGCCCTAGCCGCTTCTGGGATTCTGTAGTTTCCAAGGTTATCATCTACTGTCTTAACAAGTGTATTCAACTTGGACAGTAACCATTTATCCATAACTGATAATTTATCATATTCTAATGCATATTTTGTCGGATCGAACTGGTCAATCTCTGCGTAAAGCACATAGAATGCATAGGTATTCCAAAGTGTACCCATGAATTTACGTTGTCCTTCCACAACTGCATCTCCGTGGAAACGGTTTGGAAGCCATGGTGCACTGTTGATATAGAAGTACCAACGGATTGCGTCAGCGCCGTATTTCTCAAGTGCTTCAAATGGGTCTACCGCATTTCCTTTTGACTTACTCATCTTCTGACCGTCTTTGTCCTGAACGTGTCCAAGTACAAGTACGTTTTTGTATGGAGCCTTATCAAAAATAAGTGTAGAGATTGCCAAGAGTGAATAGAACCATCCACGTGTCTGGTCTACACCTTCTGAGATAAACTCAGCCGGGAATTGCTGCTCGAATAAGTCTTGGTTCTCGAATGGGTAGTGATGCTGTGCAAATGGCATCGCTCCACTGTCAAACCAACAGTCAATAACTTCCGGTACACGGTGCATTTCTTTTCCACAGTGTGGACACTTGATTGTCACTTCGTCGATAAATGGACGGTGAAGCTCCACGTTTTCCGGACAGTTGTTTGACATTTCTTTTAATTCTGCAATGCTTCCGATAGAATGCTGATGTCCACATTCACATTCCCAGATATTGAGCGGAGTTCCCCAGTAACGGTTACGGCTGATACCCCAGTCCTGAACATTTTCAAGCCAGTCGCCAAAACGTCCTTTACCGATGCTTTCCGGAATCCAGTTCACAGTATTGTTATTGCGGATTAAGTTTTCTTTCACATCTGTCATCTTGATAAACCAAGATTCGCGAGCGTAGTAAATAAGTGGCGTGTTACATCTCCAGCAGTGCGGATAACTATGCTCGAAGTTCGGAGCAGAGAAAAGAAGTCCTCTGTCTTCCAAATCCTGAAGTACCAACGGGTCAGCCTTCTTACAGAAAGTTCCTGCCCAAGGTGTCTCCTCTGTCATTTCACCCTTTTCATCTACTAACTGAAGGAATGGGAGATCATATTTACGTCCAACGTTCGCATCGTCTTCACCGAATGCCGGAGCAATATGAACCACACCTGTACCATCTGTCAGTGTTACATAGGTGTCACATGTTACATAATATGCCTTTTTATTCAACTGTGCAAAGGAAAATAATGGTTCGTACTCTTTGCCTTCGAGGTCTTTACCTACATAAGACTCTAATACTTCCACATCACCTTCTAATACAGACTCTACCAAAGCTTCTGCCATATAGTATGTGTATTCACCATTCTTTACTTTTACATAAGTTTCATTCGGGTTTACACAAAGAGCAACGTTGGATGGCAAGGTCCAAGGTGTTGTTGTCCATGCCAAGATATATGCATCTTCGCCTTTCACTTTGAATCTTGCGATTGCCGAGCGTTCTTTTACGTCCTTATATCCTTGCGCTACTTCATGGCTTGATAAAGGTGTTCCACAACGTGGGCAGTACGGCACAATCTTATAACCTTTGTAAAGAAGTCCTTTGTCCCAGATTTGTTTTAATGCCCACCACTCTGACTCGATAAAGTTGTTGTCATATGTGATGTATGGGTTCTCCATGTCTACCCAGAAACCTACGGTAGATGAGAAACCTTCCCACATTCCTTTATATTTCCATACACTGTCCTTACAATGAGCGATAAATGGCGCAAGACCATACTCCTCAATCTGTTCTTTTCCGTTAATGCCAAGCATTTTTTCTACTTCAAGTTCAACCGGAAGACCATGGGTATCCCATCCGGCTTTTCTTGGAACCATATAACCCTTCATTGTGCGGTATCTTGGCACCATGTCCTTGATAACACGAGTTAAAACGTGTCCAATATGCGGTTTACCATTGGCTGTCGGTGGTCCATCGTAGAATGTGTATGTCTCGCCCTCTTTGCGATTTTCCATACTCTTCTCGAAGATGTGGTTCTCAGCCCAAAACTGTTCTGTTTTCTTTTCGCGGTCTACAAACTTAAGGTCTGTCGATACTTTCTGATACATTTCATTTCCTCCTTTAATTGATGTATAGGAATAAATTTTAGTATAAAAAAAGCCTTTACCCTGTAAAAGGATAAAAGCATACTGCTATTATTTATCAACCACCTATTACATCATACTATCATATGTGTTCCTGTTAACGGTGGAAACCCGTCAGCACTTATTTGGAATCTCAAATGCCGTTCAGCGCTGCAACTCGGAAGTGATATTCAAATATATTCTACTCATATCAGGCTCGCACCATCCCCGACTCGCTGTGACTTTGAAATATATTCTACTGTCTTCGTCATCGTTTTTTCATATAACGCCTTTATTATAAGAAGAAACCCTTGATTCGTCAAGGGTTTCCTTTAAATAATTATCATTCTCTATCCTGCATTCTCTCCAGATATCTCTGATACTCTAATTCTCTCTGGCGTTTCATCCTTCTCATCTTTCTTTTCTTTCGTATCTGGTGTCTTTTGTATGCCACATAGCACAATAATAGAAGAAATAGCACAAGCATCACTCCGAGAATTCCAAATACAATCTTTATGACTATGCCAAGAACAGTTCCTTTATCTGCCTTTTTCTTCGCTTCATCCTTCTCTTTTGTCTCTTTAATTCCATGCATCTGATTGTAAAGTTCATCCGTGATTGTTGTTCCAACTTCCCCTACAACTTGTCCCTGATAAGTGTAGATGAGTTTTCCACTCTTGTCTCCTAAATCCGTTGGGTTTTCCACGGCGCAGTCGAGTTGGTCAAAGGTTATCCCCTCCGGAAGCATTACATATCCGTCTTGGTCAATGGATTTAAAACCGCTTACTTCCACCATGTCTTCGGTAACAGGCACCTTGGTGAAGTTTTCGAATGCATAGTCAAGCATCGCTCTTGTATCATTGTACGTATTTCCGCTACCGTGTGTTCTAAGGACAACTGCTACCAGATTGACACCGTCTTTAGATGCAAGTGTCACCAAGGTATTGAGCGCTTTATCTGTGTAACCGGTTTTTCCGCCCACACAGTACTCGTAATACTGGCTCCTCCAACTGAATAGCATCTTGTGATGTTGTGCAATGGTTCTCGTCTCATCGGTTACATTCGTAGTTGGAATGGTATACTCCTTAGTTCCTGTGATTCTCATAAAATCTGCATTTTGGAAACATGCCGCCCCGATTAGTGCCATATCTCTTGCGGAAGTATAGTGTTCATCATCGTGAAGACCATGGGAATTCACAAAGTTGGAATTCTTACATCCAAGTTCCTCCGCCTTGTCGTTCATGAGTTTGATAAAATTGTCATAGCCACCTTCGGTGTTGCTGGCTACTGCATGCGCCACTTCGTTTCCGGAAGCGAGCAAGGTTCCGTGAAGGGCTTCCTCCATGGTAATCGTTTCCCCGTTTTTAAGGCCGATATGATTGTCTCCACTCTTTAGGAAATTATAATCGTCCGGTGTCACCGTAACCGGGTCCGTCAGTTCATTGTTTTCCAACGCAACAAGCCCTGTGAGCATCTTCGTGATACTTGCCGGATAATGTGGGTTGTCAATATTTTTGGCATACAGAATGGCTCCGCTGTCTGCATCCATGACAATACCGGCCTCACTGTAAATGTGCGGGCCCTTCGCCCAGCCCTCTAACTGATTCGAATCTACACTTTGGTTATATACACCATCAATCTCCTCGGCCGGCACCTGCACGACATTGACTGCATTTGCAGTGATACTTGTCGCCAGACAAACAATTGCCATTCCAAGAGATAACATTACTTTCTTTAACTTCATTCTAATAACTCCCAAATAAAACTTTCTCTCATTATAATAAAAAATCCGCGTTATAGCAACGCGGATTCTATAGATATTTTTATTATTTTCTGTTCTTTGCCTCTTCGAGCTTAATTTGTCGACGGTCTTTGACATGTTGTTCCATCGGTTTGATTTCCCCGGCAGACATAAGCGCCTGTCTTGTCATAAGAGGACCGACTAATTCATAAATCAGTACTGCAAACAAAGTAATGTTGCGAATAAGCGCTCCCTCATTTCCAAAATCAGCAGATGAAGCAACGATGCTGCACATTCCCAGCGCAACTCCCGCTTGCGGAAACAATGTGATACCAAGATATTTGCATATCTGCGGTTCGCACTTTGTTGCTTTTGCGCTCACAAGTGTACCTGTATATTTTCCAAGACAACGGAAAAGGATATATACAACACCGATTCCAACGATAGCTATATCTGCAAATACATTGAGTTCGAGTTCTGCACCGCTGATTACAAAGAAGGTTGCAAGAAGCGGTGAGGTCCATTTGTCTGAACGTTGCATCAAGTCTTCAGACAACGGACATATATTGCAGAAAATCGTTCCCATCATCATACATACTAATAAGGAAGAGAAACTAACATGCACCGGTCCCACGTGGAAATCCAACATAGACAGCGCTACTGTTAAGAATACAAATCCTGTCGCCAAGTTCAAACGGTTTGTATTGGAATGGAACATTTTTTCCAGTTGTGTCAAAATCCAACCCATGATTGCACCGAGAACTAACGAGCAGAGAATCTCCATCAATGGATTTACAATGATAGATACCAAGTCTACCTGTCCGCTTAAAAGTGTCTTCGCAACACCGAAGGATACGGCAAACACGATAAGTCCTACTGCGTCATCAAGCGCAACGATAGGGAGCAATAATTTTGTAAGCGGACCATTTGCTTTGTACTGACGAACAACCATAAGTGTTGCTGCAGGAGCTGTTGCTGTTGCGATAGCTCCAAGTACAATAAGTTGTGGCAATGATAATTTGTCCGGCATTGCTATATGTACTGCCAAAAGTGCTAGGTCAACAAACAACGTTGCAACAAGTGCCTGCACAATACCGATTACGAAAGCTTGTTTTCCTGTCTTCTTGAGTTCTTCCAAACGAAATTCACTACCAATTGAAAATGCGATAAACCCAAGTGCCACATCTGCCATAAGACCAAGTGCATGTACAGCTTCCATGGATTCAAATCCCAATCCGCCAATTCCAAGTGCTCCTATGCAGTAAGGTCCGATTAACACACCTGCAATCAGATATGCCGTTACGTCCGGCAACTTGAATGGCTTAAATAATCTTGTCATAAGAAGCCCTGCCAAAAGGGCAATAGATACTGATAATAATATATTCATAGCTGTTTACTCTCCTTCCAGTTTTTAACCACAGACAAGTATAGTCCTCTTAATTAGAAAAATCAAGAATTATTTACTTTTTTTATGTTCTCTTGAAAAAATTTTTTTCTTCCTATATAATGTACTTTGTGTTTAGGAGGAATTAATATGATTAAAATTATTTCAGACAGTACTTGCGACTTGTCAAAAGAGTTAATTGAAAAATATGACATTACAATTTTACCGCTACACATTCATTTGGGAGAGGAAGAATATCAGGATGGCTTAACAATCACGCCTGACGAGATTTACACTTGGGCAGATGCCAATAATACTACACCAAAGACTTCTGCCGCATCTATGATTGAGGCGATAGAGTTGTTCGAACCATATATTGAAAATGGAGATGAGATTATTGTCTTCTCGATTTCCAGCACTATGTCTGCAAATAATAATGTAATGCGCCTGGCTGCGGAGGACTTGGATGCAGAAGACAAAATTCATGTTATTGACTCGGCGAACCTTTCTACAGGAATCGGACTTCTTGTAATCGAAGCCGCAATTATGGCAAAAGAAGGACACACAGCTGATGAGATTGTAGCACGAATTGAAGAATTAAAACCTCGCGTTAGTGCAAGTTTTGTTGTAGATACCTTGACTTATCTTCACAGAGGAGGTCGTTGCAGCAGTGTAGCGGCACTGGCAGGTGGTGCATTAAAACTGCATCCCAAGATTGTTGTTGAGAATGGTAAGATGGGTGCCAATAAAAAGTATCGCGGGAAAATGAATTCAGTCATCCTGTCTTATGCAAAAGATTTAGAAGAAGACTTGAAAATGGCAAAGAAAGACCGAGTTTTTATTACTCATTCGGGCTGTGAAGATAGTATTATCAATGAAATGCGTAATTACTTGGAGTCATTAGAAAAATTCGATGAAATTCTGGTAACGCGTGCCGGTGGTGTTATCTCAAGTCATTGCGGTCCGGGAACTCTCGGTATTCTTTTCATTAAAGGAGAATAAGTTTAGGAAAATGAAAACGTCTATGGGAACAAATCCATAGACGTTTTTAGCGTTTCCTGCGGGAATCGAACCCACAACTAGTGCTTAGGAGGCACTTGTTATATCCATTTAACTAAGGAAACTTATATGATAGAATACTCTGCCAAATTGCAGAGTATTCTATTTTTGTTAGTTTACTAAACTATTTTATTACTTCTTTGCCACCCATATATGGTCTGAGAGCTTCCGGAATTCGAATGCTTCCATCTGCCTGCAAGTTGTTTTCTAAGAATGCAATCAACATTCTAGGTGGAGCCACTACTGTATTGTTGAGTGTGTGTGCAAAATATTTTCCATTTGCACCTTTTACACGAATACCAAGTCTTCTTGCCTGTGCATCTCCAAGATTTGAACAGCTTCCAACCTCAAAGTATTTTTTCTGTCTTGGTGACCATGCTTCTACATCACAAGATTTTACTTTAAGATCTGCCAAATCTCCTGAGCAACATTCTAACTGACGAACCGGAATATCTAATGAACGGAACAAATCAACAGTATATCTCCACATCTTTTCATACCAATCCATGCTTTCTTCCGGTTTACATACAACAATCATCTCTTGTTTTTCAAATTGATGAATACGATAAACACCACGTTCTTCAATACCATGCGCTCCCTTTTCTTTACGGAAACATGGTGAATAAGAAGTGAGTGTCTGCGGAAGTTTTTCTTCATCCAACATGGTGTCAATAAATTTACCAACCATAGAGTGCTCACTTGTTCCAATTAAGTACAAGTCTTCACCCTCGATTTTGTACATCATGTTTTCCATCTCAGCAAAACTCATAACACCTGTAACTACATTGCTGCGAATCATGAATGGAGGAATACAATATGTGAAACCTCTGTCAATCATAAAGTCACGCGCATAAGAGATTACTGCTGAATGTAATCTTGCAATGTCACCCATTAAGTAATAGAAACCGTTTCCGGCAACTTTTCCGGCAGCTTCCAAATCAATACCATTGAATTTCTCCATAATTTCTGTGTGATATGGAATCTCATAATCCGGAACAACCGGCTCACCAAATTTTTGTAGTTCCACATTTTCACTGTCATCTTTACCTATCGGTACCGATGGATCAATGATATTTGGAATTGTCATCATAATTGTTTTGATTTTTTCTTCTACTTCTTTTTCTTCTTTTGAAAGTTCCTCGGTTCTTCCGGCATTTGCAGCAACCTGTTTCTTATACTCTTCTGCTTCCTCTTTTTTACCTTGTGCCATACATGCACCAATCATTTTGGAAATCTTATTCTTGTCAGCACGAAGTCCTTCTACTTCCTGCTTAATTTCTCTATTTCTAATATCTAATGCAATTACCTCGTCTACTAATGGTAATTTGCTGTCCTGAAACTTGTTTCTGATATTTTGTTTTACAACCTCAGGATTCTCTCTCAAAAATTTAATGTCTAACATATTCTTGTCCTCCTCATTTACAATCCTAGTGTTTCTTGAAACATTGCCCTATCCAAAGATCCTGCTTCTTCTTCAGAAAGTTCAATATAACTCTCACCCTTCACAATTTCTTTTATATAATTATAACATCCTTCTCTACTATGCATAGAGTTGATAATATAACCATTGTTGTTTCCGTCCAATAAAGTAAGTGCAAAACTCAACTTGCCGCCCATCTCGTGAAACGCATCATATTTTACAATGCCTACTTTTTGATAATTGGACATCATCTCTTCGTTAACTTTTCTGATTGCCTGGCGGTTTTTCAACGTTAATTCTGTGAGATGATCCAATTCTTCAAACCTTTCAAAGATACTGTCCTCTAAGGTCTTTCCATCTTTTCCTCTCATAAAAGAATTATAACTGGACTTTAATCTTGTATATTTCATATTGACACTGATTATTAAAATAAACAAAATCACAATTAACACAAACAATGAAATAATAAGAATGCCCAAATCAATACCCAGCGCTTCCAATATTTTGCTTTCCATTTATTATTTCCCCTTTTTTCTAGTTTAACTCTGTGCCACCGACATTAATAAATCGAATATACGTTCGAGTTCGGCGTCCGAATAATATTCTATTTCAATTTTGCCTTTACCCTTACCTTTTTGGTTAACACTAACCTTTGTTCCGATAACTGAAATCATTTTTTCTTCTAAATCTTTATAAATGAATGAATTTTCAATTACCTTTTTTTCTTTTGGAACTTTTGGATTCTTCATTTGTCGGATAATTGCTTCTACTTCTCTTACACTGAGCTTTTCATCAAAAATTCGTGTTGCAAGATTATACTGTTCTTCTTTATCTTCTATTGCCAATAATGCTCTTGCATGTCCGGTAGAAATCATATCATCCACAATCATCTGTTGAATCTTATCATCCAATTTAAGTAAACGCATAGAATTGGTAACAGCAGTTCTACTCTTTGAAACACGTTCAGCCACTTCATCCTGCTTCAGATTAAACTCTGTCAACAATCTCTTGTATGCCATAGCTTCTTCGATAGGATTCAAGTTTTCTCTTTGAATATTTTCAATCAAAGCGATTTCAACAATTTCCTGCTTGGTGTAATCTTTTATGATAACAGGAACTTCCTTGATGCCGGCTAACTTTGCAGCTCTCCATCTTCTTTCTCCTGCAATAATCTCATAAAAGTCACCTTTTTTCTGAACTAATAGTGGTTGAAGTACACCAAATTGTTTAATAGAATCTGCCAGTTCTAACAAAGCATCCTCTTCAAAATGTCTTCTCGGCTGTTCACGATTTGGCTCGATTTTACTTATTTTAACCAACTTCTCTGTGGTTTTCGCTTCTTTTTCCACTGTTTTACTACTGTTTGATATTGGTTTTGTTTTTCCTTCCGGAATCAGACTATCAAGTCCTTTTCCAAGGGCCCCTCTTTTTGTCGCCATTATTCTTCTCCTTTATTGATTACTTCTTCTGCCAAAAGCATATAACTTTCCGCACCTGCAGACTTCGAATCATATAAATTGATTGGCAATCCATGACTTGGCGCCTCTGCAAGACGAATATTTCTCGGAATAATTGTTTTGTAGATAGTTTGTTGTAAATTATCTTTTACATTCTCCACAACCTGCAAAGACAAGTTTGTTCTTGCATCATACATTGTGAAAACGACACCTTCGATGTATAGATCCGGATTCAAACGGGCTTTTACCAAATCAATTGTGTGAATCAGCTGACTTAAACCTTCCAATGCGTAATATTCACACTGAATTGGTACAAGTACGCTATCCGCAGTAGTCATCGCATTAATTGTAAGTGTATTTAAGGAAGGTGGACAGTCAATAATAATAAAATCATAGTTATCTCTAACCTTTTCAACTTCTTTATGTACAATAAATTCTTTTTCTTCTACACCTATTAACTCAATTTCAGCTGCCGATAAATCAACATTTGAAGGTAAAACATCCAAATTTTCTATAGTATCCTTGCAGATTACTTGATCAATACTTGCCTCGCCAAGTATCAAGTCATAAATTGTATATTCTACGCCGTTTTTGTCAATTCCAAGTCCACTCGTCATGTTTCCTTGTGGATCCATATCGATTGAGAGAACTTTTTTACCTAAAGCAGCTAAACAAGAAGATAAATTAATAGATGTGGTTGTTTTTCCCACGCCGCCTTTTTGGTTGGCAACAGCTATAATTCTTCCCATGTTGTATAACCCCTTTGTTACATTGATTATGTGAACAGTATATCACCTTTTTTAAAAAAAATCTACAATGTTTCACGTGAAACATTGTAGATTTTGCATTTTTTTATTATTAATGTTTCACGTGAAACATTATAGTGGTTCTTTTGATGGTAGTCCGGCTTTTCTTGGATATTTTTTTCCGGTATTCTGTTTTTTATTTACCTTTACAAAAGAACGATTAACTTCTGTGCCTGGCAATTGAAATTTGATAACTTCATCTAATTTTCCACCCAATATACGAATTGCATTCTCTGCCTGTTGCACTTCATCGTCGATTTCTCCTGATTTATATGGAATAAATGAGCCTCCAACTCTTACATAAGGTAAGCAATATTCGGATAAGGTAGAGAGATTCGCCACTGCACGAGATACGCACAGATCAAATTTTTCTCTGAATTCGATTTGTTTTGCATAATCTTCAGCACGACCGTGAATGGTTTTTATATCTTTTAGCCCTAATTCTATAATTACTGTATTTAAAAAATTAATTCTTTTGTTTAAAGAATCTAACAGTACCACTTTTAAATGAGGAAAGGCTATTTTCAACGGAATTCCCGGAAATCCGGCTCCCGTTCCTATATCAATGACTGTGTCAACATTATTTACATCAACAGCTTTAACAAGAGATAGACTATCAATAAAATGTTTTTCATTTACTTCTTCATATTCCGTAATACCGGTAAGATTCATCACCTTGTTCCATTCGACAAGCAATTCATAGAATTGATCAAATTGTTTTTTCTGAATGTCTGTAAGAGTAATGCCTAATGCATTTAATTTGTTTTCAAATATTTGACTCATCTTTGCATCTACTTTCTATAACTTTCTAGATAAACCAAAAGCACCGATATATCAGCAGGAGAAACACCGGATATTCTGGAAGCCTGTCCAATAGAGATAGGACGGTAGTGTTTTAGTTTTTGAACCGCCTCTATGCGGAGACTTTTGATTACATCATAATTAATATCTTCCGGTATTTTCTTGCTTTCAAGCTTTTTAAACTGCTCAACTTGCTTTTGTTGACGTTTAATATACCCATCATATTTGATGTTAATATTAACTTGTTCCATTACTTCCTGGCACAACTTATCCACATTATCCACATTTTTTTGCTCGCATTTGTTTATAAGTGCGCGATTTTTATCAATTGGTGTCAGAATTTCATAAGACAACTCCGGTCTGCGAATCAATTCTGCCAAAGTTGTACCTGAATTGAGAGGAGTACTGTCATATTCTTTTAATAATTCCTGTACTTCTTGATTTGCACCAATATTTGTGTGTTCTAGTCGTTCTACCTCAGATATAATAATTTCTTCTTTGTCTAATAAATATTGATACCTTTCGTCGGAAATCAACCCTACCTCATGTCCAATTTGAGTCAATCTTTGATCTGCATTATCCTGACGAAGCAAAAGACGATATTCTGCTCTGGATGTCATCATTCGATATGGTTCGTGGCTCTCTTTTGTCACAAGGTCATCAATAAGAACACCAATATAACCTTCTGAACGGTCAATTACAATCTGCTCGCGGCCTAATATCTTAAGTGCTGCATTTATTCCGGCAATCAGACCTTGCGCTGCGGCCTCCTCATAACCGGAACTACCGTTAAACTGTCCGCCACTATATAGTCCATCGATTTTTTTAAATTCCAAAGTGGGGTAGAGTTGTCTGGCATCAATGCAGTCATATTCAATTGCATAAGCATTTCTGACAATCTTTACATTTTCCAGTCCTGCCACACTGCGATACATTGCATATTGTACGTCTTCAGGAAGTGAACTTGACATTCCTCCCACATACATTTCATTTGTATCAAGACCTTCCGGCTCAATAAAGACCTGATGTTTGTTCTTATCAGCAAATTTTACTACTTTATCCTCAATAGAAGGGCAGTAGCGTGGTCCGGTTCCCTCTATCATTCCGGAGAAGAGAGGAGAGCGGTCTAAATTTGCACGAATAATTTCATGAGTCTTTTCATTTGTATAAGTAAGCCAACAAGATGCCTGTTCAATCTGAACATCCTCCGGATTTGTTGTAAATGAAAATGGAACTACACGTTCATCCCCAAATTGTTCTTCCATTTTTGTAAAATCAATAGAGCGTTTGTCAATTCTTGCAGGAGTTCCTGTTTTAAATCGATACATCTCGATTCCCAGACTTTTTAATGAATCTGTCAGGTAGTTTGCTGCCTGTAGACCATTCGGTCCGGTTGCATTACTGATTTCCCCATAAATACATCTTGCCTTGAGATAGGTTCCGGTACACAGAATCGCAGCCCTACATTTATAAATAGCACCTGAATATGTCTGAACACCGGTTACTTTGCCATCTTCTGTAAGGATATCGGTAATTTCTGCCTGTTTTACTTCAAGATTCTCTTGGTTTTCAAGAACCTTTCTCATTGTTCGTGTATAATTTGCTTTATCAGCCTGCGCACGAAGAGAATGAACCGCAGGACCTTTTGACTTATTCAGCATCTTTGACTGAATAAATGTCCGGTCAATTACTTTTCCCATCTCTCCGCCGAGTGCATCTATTTCTCGAACCAGATGTCCCTTAGAGCTACCGCCTATATTCGGATTGCATGGCATCAAAGCTATACTATCCACACTGACTGTAAAAACAATGGTGCGAAGTCCAAGCCTTGCAGATGCAAGTGCTGCCTCACAACCTGCATGTCCCGCACCTATAACTGCTACATCATATTCATCTTTATTTTCCCATACAGAATTTGCTGAATATTTCATTTACCAAATCTTCTCCTATCGTTTCACCGGTTATACTTCCAAGAGCATCATAAGCATCTAATAAGTCAATAGAGTAGAAGTCCTCCGGCATATCGTTTTCTATACTGAATATTACTTTTTTTAAACTTTCGTAAGCATCGTTTATTGCTGTTTTATGACGAATATTGGTGATATACACTTCATCATTAAAGGAAATTTCTCCGTCAAAAAACATGTTTTTTAAAGTTTCTTCGAATTCCTGTATTCCGCTTTCCTTCTTAGCAGAAATCTCTATCATTGGTTTGTCGATATAAGATTTTACCATATTTTTTGTGACAATAGTAGTAAGGTCAGATTTATTTAATAGAATAATCGATTTTTTATCACGAATCATGTCTATGATATCAAAATCATTTTGGTCTAATTCTCTGGATGAATCGACAACATAAATAATCAAATCTGCTTCACCGGCCTGCTCTTTTGCCTTGTTCACACCAATTTTTTCAACGACATCTTCCGTATCGCGGATTCCTGCCGTATCCATCACATTTAAACTAATTCCCTGGAGCTGAATAGATTCCTCCAACACATCACGCGTCGTTCCCGCTATATCAGTTACAATTGCTCGGTCTTCACCTACTAGTACATTTAATAGGGAAGATTTACCGGCATTTGGTTTCCCCAAAATAACCGTCTTGATACCTTCTTTTATCATCCTTCCATTATCGGCGCTTTTCAACAATTGTTCTAACTCTTTCAGTAACTTATCCACAGTTACTTTCAGTTTTTCCCCATAACCATCTACGCTGATATGCTCCGGGTCATCAAGCGCTGTCTCTATAAATGCGGTATGATATAAGATTTCTGCACGAATCTCTTTTATTTTCTTCTGAACATTTCCTTTCAACTGGCTGACAGAACTTTTAAGAGCATATTCATTTTTGGAGTTAATAATATCAATAACTGCCTCTGCTTGAGACAAATCCATCTTGCCATTTAAAAAAGCACGTTTTGTAAATTCTCCCGGCTCTGCTGGCCTGGCACCATACTTAATGACTGTTTCCAAAATTCTTTTTACAACGTAAACTCCGCCATGACAATTAATCTCGACTGTATCTTCACCGGTAAAACTGTGAGGACCCTTCATTACCATCACAAGAACTTCATCGATTGTCTCCGTGCCGTCTACGATATATCCATAATGAATCGCATGATCCGTTAGCTCTTTTCCTTTATAAACTTTTCTCACAATATCCAAAGATTCTGCGCCACTGATTCTTACAATTCCAATCCCGGAATTAGACATAGCAGTAGCAATAGCAGCAATTGTATCTTTTTTCATAATATTCCTTTCAAGACTATTATTATTTTCTTCTCTACCTATTATAAAGAATAAAAGAAGCACTTTCAATCAAAAGTGCTTCTTAAATAATTATTTTCTGTTCAATGTTACAACTACACGTCTATATGGTTCTTCACCTTCGCTGTGTGTTGAGATATATTTATCACCTTGAAGAGCAGAATGAATAATTCTTCTTTCATAAGGATTCATCGGTTCTAATGAGACAGCTCTCTTTGTTCTTTTTACTTTATGTGCTATATTCTTTGCAAGATTTTCGAGAGTTTCTTTTCTTCTCTGACGATAATTTTCTGTATCTAATTTAACTCTTACATAACCTTCCTGCATTTTATTTGCAACACGATTTGTTAAATATTGAAGAGAATCTAAAGTCTGTCCTCTTTTTCCGATGAGAATTCCCATATTCTCACCTTCCATAGTGATACTGAGCGCACCATCTTCATCAATCTCTGATGTAAGTGTAACTTCCATATCCATTGATTTTAGAACATCTTCTAAGAATTTTTTACAAGCTTCTTTTGTCTGAGGTTCTACTTCAGCTAATTTTTCTTCTTTTTCAGCAACTTCAACTTCTTCTGAAACTTCTTTTACTTCTTTAAGCTCTACTGGTTTTTCCTCAACTTTTTTTTCTACTTTTTTTTCTTTTTTTGGTTTTTCTTCTACCTTTTTCCAAGCAGTAATTACCGCCTGTTTTGCGCCGATTCCTAAGAAACCTGCACTTCCTTTTTCAATTACTTCATAATCGATTTCTGTACTTGCAAGGCCGAGTTCAATGCTTGCTTCTGTTAAAGCATCTTCAACTGTCTTTGCGGATACTGTTACTTTATTCATATCTAACCCTCCCTGGCTATTTATTATTACGATTGTTATAATCACTTACCATGTTTGCTTTGGCAGCTAAACTTCCCGGTTTTGCATTTGAAGTTGGTCTTTTTTCTGCTTCAGCAATTGCTTCAGCTTTCATTTCTTCAATATGTCTTGTGTATTTCGTAGCCATATTGTTGATATTCTTACCATCAGCTTTCTTTGCTTTGTCGCGTTTTTTTGCCGCTTTTTTTAAATTTTCTTCTACAATCTGGTCGATTGACTTTTTGTTAAGATTTTTATTGATAAATACTTGCTGAACCGTTCTTACCACGGCACTTGTGATCCAATAAAGACCAAGACCGGATGGCATTGTAAAACAGAAGAATACTGACATAAGTGGCATAATCTTCATCATCGTATTCATTTGTTGCGCCATTTGATTATCTTCTTGCTTCTTACCTGTTTGAGCATTCATCATATTCTGTGAAATCTTAACACTAAGCCATTGTGTAAGACCGGCAAGAATCGGAATCAATACAGCTACAATAATAAGTCCGATTGTTGCAAGAGAAAATCCATTTGCAATCGCTTCAGAAAACATAGAAGAAGGAGATTCTCCTATATTAATACCAAAGTTAGAAGTCGGAAAATAATTATATCCTCTGATGTATTCCTGTGTCTTTTCTATACTATCAGTTAATTTAGGAAATGCCTCTGCAAGACCATCCCATGTATTATCCTGTAATTTGTATAAAATATCAACAATAGAATTCGTTCCTTTAATTTTATCAGCTTCAATCATAATTTTGTTGCTGGAAACAAAATTTTCTAATATCTTTTGATATCCTTCTGTAGCTTTAATCTGTTCAATTAAGTTAAATTTGTTATAAGCTTCTTTTAAACCATTTACATAAGCCGGAATGTTCTGAACTACCGGCCACAAAGCAAATAAAAATGGAAGCTGAATTAAGGAACCAAGGCAACCTCCTGTCGGTGAAGTACCATATTTTTCATAAATAAGTTTTGTTTCTTCTTGCATCTTATACATAGATGCCTGATCTTTTTTATTTGCATATTTTTTTTGTATTGCCTGTATTTCAGGGTTCATAACAGCGGAAATTTTCGAAAACTTCTGCTGTTTTATCTGTAATGGAAGCATCAACATATAAATGATAATTGTAAATAGAATAATGGAAAGACCAATATTCTCTATTCCTATTAAACTCAATGCTTCAAATATTGCATTCATAATAAAACCAAATAATTTTGCAATTGGTCCTATTAAGCCACCTCTCTGTGTCAATAAAATTCCCATATTTTTATCCTCCAAATGAAATTACCTATTAAGGTACAGGATCATACCCTCCTTTTGAAAAAGGGTTACAACGTAAAATTCTCCATATCGTAAGAAGACCACCCTTTAAAGCACCATATTTTTCAATTGCTTCTATACCATATTCTGAACATGTAGGTATGAATTTACATGTTGGATTAGTCTTCATTCCCGATATATGTTTTCTATAAAACTTAATCAGTCCTATAAATATGTTTTTCAATGTTTAATTCTCCAATGATTCTTCCAAAATATTATGAAGTTTTCCTAAATGCAATAGTGCACTTTCTATTTCATCGTAGCTTTTGTCTTTTGCATTTGAACGTGCAATTACAACAATATCATAACCTGATTGAAATTTTTCTTTTTGTAATCGATAACTTTCTCTGATTAATCTTGTAATGCGATGCCTTATTACACTATTTCCTACTTTTTTACTTACCGAAATTCCTAAGCGATTTTCTTCTTCCTTATTATTAAGTACATACATAATCAGATATTTATTTGCATAAGACTTTCCTTTTTTATAAATTATCTGAAAATCCTTATTTTTCATTTTTAAACCTCATTTTTATATAGAAGAAAAGGCCACATACTTGCGGCCTACGCTGATAATACTTTTCTTCCTTTTGCTCTTCTGGCTGCTAAAACTTTTCTTCCGCCAGCTGTACTCA
>JAZQRQ010000015.1:0-4853 GCA_045629665.1 Faecalimonas sp. | reverse complement strand
CAAATGCAAAATATGTGAAGAATCTTGATATTTAGAAACAGGAGAATAGACAATGGAAGATAATATTTTTGATAAAATCCAGGAAGTCGATTTAAAAAAGACGATGGAAACATCGTATATAGATTATGCGATGAGTGTTATCGCATCGCGTGCTCTGCCGGATGTAAGAGATGGTCTGAAACCGGTACAAAGAAGAATTTTATATTCCATGATAGAACTTAACAACGGTCCGGATAAGCCACATCGTAAATGTGCTCGTATTGTCGGTGATACCATGGGTAAATATCACCCACATGGTGATAGTTCCATCTATGGTGCTCTCGTAAATATGGCACAGGAGTGGTCAACCAGATATCCGCTTGTGGATGGACATGGAAACTTTGGTTCTGTGGATGGGGACGGTGCAGCAGCTATGCGTTATATAGAGGCTCGTCTCAGTAAAATATCTATGGAATTAACTGCAGATATTAATAAAAATACAGTTGATTTCGCACCAAACTTTGATGAAACAGAAAAAGAACCAGTTGTATTACCTGCAAGATATCCTAATCTTCTGGTTAATGGTACTTCCGGTATTGCTGTAGGTATGGCAACAAATATTCCGCCACATAACCTCCGAGAAGTCATCGGTGCAGTTGTTAAGATCATAGATGACCAGATAGAAGAAACAGGTGAAACAACTATCGAAGATATTTTGGAGATTGTGAAAGGACCTGATTTTCCGACAGGAGCAACAATCTTAGGTACAAGAGGTATCGAAGAGGCATACCGTACTGGACGCGGTAAAATCAGAGTGCGCGCGGTGACAGATATCGAGCCAATGGCAAACGGGAAAAATCGTATCATTGTAACAGAACTTCCGTATATGGTAAACAAAGCGCGCTTAATTGAAAAAATCGCTGAACTTGTACGTGATAAGAAAATTGATGGAATTACAGCTCTTGAAGACCAGTCAAGTCGCGAGGGAATGAGAATTTGCATCGAACTTCGTCGTGATGTGAATGCAAATGTAATTTTGAATCAGCTATATAAACACACACAACTTCAAGATACGTTTGGCGTTATTATGCTAGCCTTGGTAAATAATGAACCAAGAGTACTGAATATTCTTGACATGCTGAAGTTCTACTTAAAGCATCAGGAAGAAGTTGTGACAAGAAGAACACAATTTGAACTTAATAAGGCAGAAGAGAGAGCTCATATTTTACAAGGGTTATTGATTGCGCTTGACAATATTGACCGAGTTATTGCAATCGTTCGTGGTTCTAAGACCACGCAGATTGCGAAAGAAGGTTTGATAGCAGAATTTAATTTAACAGATGTGCAGGCTCAAGCAATTGTTGATATGAGACTTCGTGCATTGACCGGTTTAGAAAGAGAAAAACTGGAAACAGAGTATGCCGAGCTTACACAGCGTATCGAAGAATTAAAAGCAATATTAGCTGACCGCAAATTATTGCTGAAAGTGATTAAAGAGGAAATCTTAATTATCAGCGAAAAATATGGTGATGAGAGAAAAACTCAAATTGGTTTTGATGAATTTGATATATCAATGGAGGATTTAATTCCGGAACAGGATGTTGTTATCACAAAGACAAAACTAGGATATATCAAGCGCATGACGACGGATACGTTTAAGAGCCAAAACCGAGGTGGAAAAGGTATCAAAGGTATGCAGACCTTGGAAGAGGACTATGTAGAAGAGTTATTTATGACATCTTCACATCACTATATTATGTTCTTTACCAATACCGGACGAGTATATCGCTTAAAAGCTTATGAGATACCGGAGGCAAGCAGAACCTCCAGAGGAACTGCAATTGTCAACTTATTACAACTTATGCCGGAAGAAAAGATTACTGCCATGATTCCGATTAAAGAATATGAGGAAGGGCAATATCTGTTTATGGCAACGCAAAAAGGTCTTGTAAAGAAAACAAAGATCACAGACTATTCAAATGTTAGAAAGACAGGACTTGCAGCCATAACTCTTCGAGAAGATGATGAACTCATAGAAGTGAAATTCACGGATAAAACACAAGATGTAATTTTGGTTACAAAATATGGACAATGTATTCGTTTTGACGAAAATGATGTACGTTCTACAGGTAGAACTTCTATGGGTGTTAGAGGCATTAATCTGATTGACGGTGACGAAGTAGTGGCAATGCAACTTGCTTCACAAGGAAGCCAGATGTTGATTGTCTCTGAAAAAGGTCTTGGAAAAAGAACCAACATGGAAGAGTTCACAGCACAGAACCGTGGCGGTAAAGGTGTAAAATGTTATAAGATTACAGAAAAGACCGGCGAAGTAGTTGGAGCAAAAGCAGTAGATGAAGATGATGAGATTATGATTATTAACACAGAAGGAATTATCATTCGTATGGAATGTAGTGGAATCTCTGTACTTGGTCGTATCACCTCAGGAGTAAAGCTTATTAATCTAAAAGATAATGAAATCGTTGCAAGTATTGCAAAGGTAAGAGAAAGCAACATAGAAGAAACAGAAGAATAAAAAATAGGAGAGTGATGTTTCACTCTCCTATTCAAATTCCAAGATACCAAAATCGCATGGGCGATGAAAACTAACCGGATTACTTGTAATTTGATTCCAGCACAAATAGTGTTTTTGAACAGTTAAATCCCCGCATTTATAGAAATTTCCCCGAATCTTTGTTCCGGATGTTGGTGCAAAGTCAGGAAAGAATCTTCGAACAAATTCAAAAGGAATCGAATATGTAATTTCCCAACCAGCTTCTGTTATCACTGCTTTCGGTGAAAATGGAATACCTGCTAGCGGTATTAATCTTACTAAATCATGAGCACCACTCGCAAAACCAAGATAAACACAACAGTTTGGATTATATTCAATATTAAAGTATCGATTATCATCTGTAATTGGACAGAAGAAAAATTCAAGGCAACTATCCTCGCAAGGAAAATCAAGGACACCTGTATACTCTGCACGAATATTAGCCTCCTTGGCTGTAAGACGTACAAATATAGTTTCCTCATCATAACAAAGCTGTGCAGTTGCCGCAATGTCTACCGTTTCTTCTTGAAGATGTATGTCTATAGGAGCAACAGGAATTGTTGTCCAATCCAAGGTTTCAGGTTTTTTTACAATAGTATAAGATTTCATAACAAGTCCCCCTTTAAGAATTTAATTCTCTCATAATAATTTCAGCTGTTTTTGTCACAGTTGTTTTAACCATTTCAATACAATGATTTTTTCTTTCCTGCGAATTTCTGTCGGGATAATTTTTAATCAGGATTCTACAACATGTAGCGCCATTAGTGGATTTAAAATAATCGTGCAACTCTTTCGTCAATTCAAAACATTTATTAATTTTAGAATCACCCGGAGTACGCCTCCCGAAAAAATATCCTATCATCATTGTTCCTCCGGCAAGAGCACCACAGATACAGCCGCCTCCGCCAAGACCCCAAGGGAAACCGGAACTCATTGCAATTGCATCATCAGACAAATTAATTTCAAAGTGTTTGCGAATTGCATAAATTACGGATTCAGAACATGCAAACCCATTTGTAAATATTTCTACCGCGTCTTTCTGAAGTTCTTCTAAATTTATGTTTGTTACCATAGAATAACCTTCTTTCCGTATGTAATATAACCTTATTATAATTCACAAAAAGAGAAAAAACAATGTTAAGTCTGTTTACCAATAAAAAAAGATGATATAATATCATTATTATATATAAGGAAGTAATTCAATATGAAAAGAATAATATTTATGATTTTGAAAAATATAATATATGTACCGGGAATGCTTATAAGGCTGCTCAGATGCGCCGCCAATGTAGATCAATATACAGACGAAGAACGAAATCAATTATTAAGAGAAATTGTTGGACGTGCAAATAGCGGGGGAAATGTAAAAATTGAGGCTACAGGAGTAGAACACATACCAGAAGAAAATGGTTTTATTATGTATCCGAATCATCAAGGAATGTATGATATGCTGGCATTGATTGATGTATGCCCAAAGCCGCTGTCTGTTGTATCTAAAAAGGAAGTGGCAAAGATTCCTTTGCTTCGTTCGGTATTTAAAGTTGATAAAGCAATCTTTATAGACCGCGAAGACGTAAAACAATCTATGCAGGTTATCATGCAGGTCGCAAAGGAAGTGAGTGCCGGTAGAAATTTTGTTATTTTCCCAGAAGGAACGAGAAGTAAAAAAGGAAATATAGTGGGCGAATTCAAAGGAGGCAGTTTTAAAGCGGCGACAAAAGCGAAATGTCCGATTGTTCCGGTGGTACTTATTGATTCATTCAAACCGTTTGATACCAACTCTATAGAAAAGGTAACCGTGCAGGTTCATGTACTAAAACCGCTTTTATACGAGGAATACAAAGACATGAAAACGGTTGAAATCGCAGAGGAAGTGAAACGAAGAATAGTAGACGTTATAGAGCACCAAAAAAAATAAAAAACCGTTGACAACATTGTATATTGAGGTTATAATAATTTTTGCACTGCGAATGAAAAGCAGTTATTCGGAGAAATACTCAAGAGGCCGAAGAGGCGCCCCTGCTAAGGGTGTAGGTCGGGCAACCGGCGCGAGGGTTCAAATCCCTCTTTCTCCGCTGAAGAGAAAACGGCAATTTAACATATAGATTGCCGTTTCTTTTTGCCTTTATACACACTGTTTTTTATCAACTTTAAAAAAATAAAAAAAATTCTAAAAAAATGTTGACATTAAAAAATGGCTGTGGTATTCTAATCTAGCTGTCGCAAGAGAGCAAAGAACATTGATAATTAAACAATAGATGACAAAACAAGCATTCCTGAAAATTTCTAAGAGAAAATTTCAAGAACGGACATCGAAAAG
>JAZQRQ010000014.1:0-3690 GCA_045629665.1 Faecalimonas sp. | reverse complement strand
AAGAGATGGTGTTAAGATTCTCGGAAATGGTGAATTAACAAAGAAACTTACAGTGAAAGCAAATGCATTCAGTGCAAGTGCAGTAGCTAAAATCGAAGCAAATGGTGGAAAAGCTGAGGTGATCTAATGTTTAAGACATTTAGAAACGCATTAAAAATTGAAGAGATTCGTAAGAAACTCTTCTACACATTTTTAATGTTAATCGTAGTAAGATTTGGGTCACAGTTGCCTACGCCAGGTGTGAATCCAGAATATGTAAAACAGTTCTTTGCAAGTCAGACAGGTGATGCGTTTAACTTTTTTAACGCACTCACCGGTGGCTCTTTCGAGTCCATGTCAATCTTTGCATTGAGCATCAGCCCATACATTACATCTTCTATCATCATGCAGCTTCTCACAATTGCGATTCCGAAATTGGAAGAGATGCAAAAAGATGGTGAAGACGGAAGAAAGAAAATTAACAAAATTTCTCGTTATGTAACAGTTGCTCTCGCATTAATCCAATCCACAGCAATGTCTGTGGCATTTGGTCGCCAGGGTCTTCTTCTCGAGTATAATTTTGTAAATGTAGCAGTTGTTGTTCTTACAATGACAGCAGGTTCTTCATTCCTTATGTGGGCAGGTGAAAGAATTACAGAAAAGGGAATCGGAAATGGTATTTCTGTTATCCTTTTGATTAACATTCTTTCAAGTATTCCAAGTGATTTTGTGAGATTATATGCACAGTTCATGGAAGGAAAGAAAATTTGGATGGCTATACTCGCAGCAGTGATTATCATTGCAATCATCTTGTTTGTAACTGTATTTGTAGTTTTATTACAAGGTGGAGAGAGAAAAATTGCCGTTCAATATTCACAGAAGATTCAAGGAAGAAAGAGCGTTGGCGGACAATCATCGCACATTCCGATGAAAGTAAATACAGCCGGTGTTATTCCTGTAATCTTTGCATCTTCATTGATGCAGTTCCCAATCCTGATTGCATCATTCTTCGGAAAATCTGAAGGAAAAGGATTTGGATACGAGATTTTATACGGATTAAATTCAAACAATTGGTTTAACCCTGATGAATTCTACAAAACATGGGGATTCATCATTTACATGGTGCTTACCGTTGCGTTTGCATATTTCTATACATCAATTACATTTAATCCGATGGAAATCGCAAACAACTTAAAGAAGAGCGGTGGCTTTGTTCCTGGTATTCGTCCGGGCAGACCAACCGTAGACTATTTGGCAAGAATCTTAAATTACATCGTACTTGTAGGTGCAGTAGCACTTATCATTGTACAAACTATTCCATTCTTCTTTAATGGATGGTTTGGAGCAACAGTTTCATTTGGTGGAACTTCTCTTATCATCATCGTAGGTGTTGTATTAGAGACAATTTCACAAATCGAATCCAAGATGCTTGTACGTAACTACTCAGGATTTTTAAATAGCGGTAAATAAATATGAGCATTTTAGCCCGTAAATTTCACACTTGGAATAGTAAGAAATTGACGGGTTAAAGTGCTATATGGAGGAAATGTTTATGAGAATTATTATGTTAGGCGCGCCGGGTGCGGGGAAAGGCACACAGGCTAAGAAGATTACATCAAGATATTCGATTCCACACATTTCTACAGGAGATATTTTCAGGGCAAATATTAAAAACGGCACTGAACTTGGAAAAAAAGCAAAGACCTATATGGACCAGGGCCTTTTAGTTCCGGATGAGCTCGTTGTTGACCTTGTGGTTGATCGTGTAAGTCAGGACGATTGTGAGAATGGGTATGTGTTAGACGGTTTTCCAAGAACGATTCCACAGGCAGAGGCACTGGATGAGGCTTTGACGGAAATGGGACAGTCGATTGATTATGCAATCAACGTGGAAGTACCGGATGAAAATATTGTTCAGAGAATGTCAGGACGCAGAGCATGCGTGAATTGCGGGGCTACATATCATATTGTGTATGCGCCGACAAAAAAAGAAAATGTTTGTGATACATGCGCGGGAGAACTCATCCTCAGAGATGATGACAAACCTGAAACGGTGCAGAAACGTCTGAATGTATATCACGAACAGACACAGCCGCTCATCGACTACTATACAGAGAAAAACAAGTTAGTAGAAGTTGACGGAACAATTGATATTGAAAAAGTATTTGATGCAATTGTCAAGATATTAGGAGAGTAAAAAGATGCCTATCAGTATTAAATCGGCGAGAGAGATTGAACTTATGACGGAGGCAGGACGTATTCTTGCCATTGTACACGATGAGATGGAAAAAGCACTTCGTCCGGGAATGACAACAAAGGATATCGACCGATTGGGAGAAGAAGTTATCAGAAGCTATGGTTGTATCCCTTCTTTCCTCAACTACAACGGATATCCGGCATCTGTCTGTGTATCTGTAAACGATGAGGTGGTTCATGGTATACCGACAAATAAACGAGTCATTCGTGAAGGCGACATTGTAAGTCTGGATGCGGGTGTGATTTACAAAGGATATCACTCCGATGCTGCAAGAACTCATGCAGTGGGCGAAATTAGTCCGGAGGCAGAGAAACTCATTCGTGTAACGGAGGAAAGTTTCTTTGAAGGAATGAAATACGCCAAAGAGGGCAATTATCTATACGAAATCTCCAATGCGATTGGCAGATATGCGGAAAAACACGGGTATGGGGTTGTGCGTGACTTGTGCGGTCATGGAATTGGTTCGCATCTTCACGAAGCACCGGAAATCCCGAATTATGAGATGAATCGAAGAGGCGTGAGGTTAAGAAAGGGTATGACCCTTGCAATTGAACCAATGATTAACATGGGAACATGGCAGGTTGACTGGCTCGACGATGATTGGACAGTAGTAACAAGAGATGGTTCGTTATCAGCGCATTATGAGAATACCGTACTGATAACGGAAAATGGACCGGTACTTTTGACCTTACCAAAGTAAAGAGGAAACAATATGAGTATAGACAGAATAGAAAAAGGAATGCTTGCAAAATCAAAAGCCGGACACGACAAAGGGAAAACCTATATAATATATGAAGTGGATGAGACATATGTATATTTGGTAGATGGTATCATCCGCAAAATAGAAAATCCTAAGCGAAAGAAACTAAGGCACGTGCAGCTCATGTGCGAAAAGCATGATGTGAGCAGCATGGATGATGTAGGTATCAAGAGAATATTGAAGTTATTTGATAAGGAATCAGGGAGGATATAAACATGTCAAAAGCTGACGTAATTGAAATTGAAGGAACCGTGGTAGAAAAATTACCAAACGCAATGTTCAAAGTAGAATTGGAAAATGGCCATCAGGTATTGGCTCATATCAGTGGAAAATTGCGTACAAACTTTATCAAGATTTTACCGGGAGATAAAGTAACATTAGAACTTTCTCCTTATGATCTTTCAAAAGGAAGAATTACTTGGAGAGATAAGTAAAAAAAGTAAAAAAATGTGTTGACACAGGAAACGTGCGGATGTATACTATATAAGCACGTTTCTGTGTATTTTTGTGTGTAAAAATATTTAGAGTTGCAATTTTTAACGGAAAATGTGCAGTAAACAGTAGTTCAAGCAATGGATGAAAGGAGGATTTGACGTGAAGGTTAGATCATCAGTAAAACCAATTTGCGAAAAATGCAAAATCATTAAAAGAAAAGGAAGCATCAGAGTAATCTGTGAGAATCCGAAACACAAAC
>JAZQRQ010000013.1:0-9021 GCA_045629665.1 Faecalimonas sp. | reverse complement strand
CTTAAGAAATTAGTAGAGACTGTTGGATACGTAGAGGGTCTTCCAGTAGTAGTGAATCCAGGCGTTCTTGATCCAAAAGAATTCATCGATACAGTACTGAATGTACGTATTCCGAACCCATTTATGCCTGACACACCACAGCGTATTGCAACTGATACTTCTCAGAAACTTGCAATTCGTTTCGGTGAGACAATCAAGGCTTACGCTGCAGATGAGAAATTGGATGTAGCTGACCTTAAGTTAATCCCTGTTGTATTTGCCGGATGGCTCAGATACCTTATGGGTGTAAATGATAACGGAGAGAAATTCGAACTCAGCCCGGACCCGCTTCTTGAGTCAGTATGTCCGTACGTAGCAGGACTTGAGCTTGGCAAAGAGGCTGACGTAGAGGCAGCAGTAAAACCACTTCTTGAAGACGCTAAGATCTGGGGCGTGAACCTTTACGAAGTTGGCATGGGCGAAAAAGTAGCAGGTTACCTTGCAGAGATGATTGCAGGACCTGGAGCAGTTCGTGCAACTCTTAAGAAATACGTATAAAACTTAGAACACGAGGTGAAGTGCAATGAAAGCATTTATGGATAAAGATTTCTTGCTGTCGACTGAGACAGCAAAGAAATTGTATCATGAATATGCAGCGGTAATGCCGGTACTTGACTACCACTGCCATATCAATCCACAGGAAATTTACGAAGATAGAAAATTTGAAAACATCACACAGGTTTGGCTTGGCGGAGACCATTACAAATGGCGTCAAATGCGCTCAAATGGTGTAGAAGAGAGATACATCACAGGAGATGCAACAGACCGCGATAAATTTCAGAAATGGGCAGAGACACTGGAGATGGCAATCGGTAATCCTCTTTACCATTGGAGTCATTTGGAATTAAAGACATACTTTGGATATGAGGGAGTCTTAAATGGTGACACGGCAGAAGAGGTTTGGAATCTCTGTAATGCGAAACTTGCACAGCCGTATATGAGTGCAAGAAATATTATTAAACAGTCGAATGTAACCTTGCTCTGTACAACAGATGATCCGGTGGATTCTTTGGAATGGCATAAAAAAATCAAAGAAGATGACAGTTTTGATGTACAGGTGCTTCCTACATGGAGGCCTGATAAAGCTATGAATATTCAGAAGGCGGACTTCTTGGATTATGTCAAGCAGTTAAGTAAAGTGAGTGGTGTTAAAATTACTGATTATCAGACAATGCTTGATGCACTTCAAAAGAGAATGGATTGGTTTGAAGAAATTGGGTGTTGCATTTCTGACCACGGATTAGAGTATGTATATTACGTTCCGGCGACAGAGGAAGAAGTAGCATCTATTTTCAAAAAGAGATTTTCAGGTGCAACAGTAACCAGAGAAGAAGAATTAAAATACAAAACAGCATTTATGGTCGCAATGGGAAGAGCATATCATAAAAAAGGCTGGGCGATGCAGATTCATTATGGAGTGAAGCGTGATAACAATCAAAGCATTTTCCGCAAATTAGGACCGGACGCAGGCATTGACTGTATCAATAATTATGCACCATCTTCTGAATTGGCAGATTTCTTAAATGCATTGGCTGAGACAGAAGAACTTCCGAAAACAATTGTCTATAGTCTGAATCCAACAGATAATGCAGCGATTGGGACCATTATCGGTTGTTTCCAGGACTCTACTGTAATTGGCAAGATTCAGCAGGGTAGCGGATGGTGGTTCAATGATAATAAGACAGGTATGATTGAACAGATGGTATCTCTTGCGAACCTTGGACTTTTAGGAAACTTTATCGGTATGCTTACAGACTCCAGAAGTTTCTTGTCATATACCAGACATGAATATTTCCGCAGGATCATGTGTGAGTTAATTGGTGGCTGGGTTGAGAACGGAGAGTATCCAGCAGACTATAAAGTGTTAGAGAAGATTGTAAAAGGCATCTCTTACAATAACGCAGTACGTTACTTCGGATTCGATTTATAGGAGGAAATGAAAATGAGCGAAATGTTGAAACAAATAGAAAACTTTGGTGTTATTCCGGTAGTTGTATTAAATGATGCAAAAGATGCTGCTCCACTTGCAAAAGCACTTTGCGAAGGTGGACTTCCATGTGCGGAGGTAACCTTCCGTACAGAAGCAGCAGAAGAATCGATTCGTATTATGGCAACAGAATTTCCTGAAATGACAATCGGAGCAGGAACCATTCTTACAATTGATCAGGTTGACCGTGCAGTGAGAGCAGGTGCGAAGTTCATTGTTAGTCCTGGATTCGATCCGGAAATTGTAGATTACTGTATCTCAAAAGGTATCGTGGTTTTACCGGGATGCATCACTCCATCAGAAGTGGCACAGGCTGTAAAACGCGGTCTTGAAGTAGTGAAATTCTTCCCGGCTGAGCAGTTTGGCGGAGTTGCTACTATTAAAGCACTCGCAGCACCATACACTGGTGTGAGATTCATGCCAACAGGCGGAATCAGTGCGAAGAACCTTGCGGCTTACCTTGGATTCAAGAAAATCGTAGCATGTGGCGGAAGCTGGATGGTAAAAGGTGACTTGGTAGCAGCCGGTGAGTTTGATAAGATTAAAGAGATGACTGCGGAGGCAGTTTCACTTGTAAAAGAAATCAGAGGTTAAGGAGAACGATTATGAATTTAAATTTAAGACCAGCAGAAGAATGTAAATTCGATGCAGTATCATTAGGAGAAGTAATGCTTCGTCTTGATCCGGGCGAAGGACGTATTCGTACAGCAAGACAATTTCGCGCTTGGGAAGGTGGCGGAGAATACAATGTAGTTCGTGGACTTAGAAGATGCTTTGGACTTAAGACAGCCGTTATCACAGCGTTTGCTGATAACGAGGTCGGTATGTTAATGGAAGACTTCATTCTTCAAGGTGGAGTAGATACATCATTAATTAAATGGATGAAGACAGACGGAATCGGAAGAACCTGCCGTAATGGACTTAACTTCACAGAGAGAGGATTCGGTATCCGCGGTGCAGTAGGATGCTCTGACCGTGCCAACACAGCAATCTCAAAAGCAACACCGGAAGACTTTGATTTTGAATACATTTTTGGTACACTTGGAGTGCGTTGGTTACACACAGGCGGAATCTATGCTGCTTTGTCTGAACAATCTTGTGAAACTGTTCTTGCAGCAATCAAGACAGCAAAGAAATACGGAACTATCGTATCTTACGACCTCAATTACCGTCCGTCTATGTGGAGTGCGATTGGAGGACACGCAAAAGCTCAGGAAGTAAACAAGGAGATTGCAAAATACGTTGACGTTATGATTGGTAACGAAGAAGACTTCACAGCTTGCCTCGGATTTGAAATCGAAGGCAACGATGAAAATCTTAAAGAGTTAAACATCGAAGGATACAAGAAGATGATTAACGAAGCAGTAAAGACATATCCAAACTTCAAGGCTGTAGGAACAACGCTTCGTGAAGTGAAGACCGCTACAGTTAACGATTGGTCAGCACTTTGCTGGGCTGGTGGAGAAATCTATAAAGCAAAAGATTACAAGGGGCTTGAGATTATGGACCGTGTAGGCGGTGGAGATTCCTTCGCATCAGGCCTTATCTATGGTCTTATGACAACAGGTGATGCGGAACTGGCTGTGAATTATGGTGCAGCTCACGGAGCACTCGCTATGACAACTCCTGGGGATACAACCATGGCTAGCAAGAAAGAAGTAGAAGCTATCATGGGCGGAGCAGGAGCAAGAGTACAGAGATAATATCAACAAAATTATTATGAGAGACAAAGCAATTTGTGAATTTAGTTGCTTTGTCTCCTTCTTTTTATAATATTAAACTTAATGTGGCTTGAATCCATGCCCCCTTACTTGGTTTGCTTCCATGATTATCATAAAAGCGTTTTCGTCCACCTCCTTTACCGCGTGCTGTACGACATGCATCTGTTTGTAACTGCAGGCGCACATTACAATCTGCTTATCGTTTTGTGAATAACTACCTGCGCCTCTCAAATGTGTTGCCCCACGTCCGGTAAGTTCATAAATCTTTTCCGAAATCTCTTTTCCGTGTTCTGTTACAATGAGTGACACTTTTCCTGCATCAATTCCATACATCACTTTATCTACCACAACAGAAACAATATATGCCGCAATGAGGCCATAGATAATTTTGTCTACACTGCCACCCATTAATAATCCACATAGAAGTAATATGGAACAATCCAGTGTCACAATAATTTTGCCGAGGGATAGATGTGGCTTTTTTGCGCGTATGGCCATTGTAATAAAATCGCTTCCGCCAGTAGAAGAGTTGCGCATATAGATCAAGGCATATCCCACTCCCGAAAAGATTCCCATGCATATACAGGAGAGTATCAGTTCGCCCTGGTATATCGGTAAGAGTGGTGCCACAGTATCCATGAAAAACATAGAAATCAGCATGGTTTTTAATGAGCGAAGCATAAATGTTATGCCGAGAATTTTTCCGCATATTAAAATAATCGGAACATTGAGTGCCATTGTTACCAAACCAATCGGCAAATGCCAATAATAATAGAATACAAGTGCAATTCCTGATACACCGGTAACCGGAAATCCCGATGCGGCTGCAAAATTATAGACGCCGATAGAAATACACAGACTTCCTATCATATCTGCGAGTACATCTATACAATACGTTTTCGCATTCCTATTTTTTATAACCATCACTTCCCTTCTTATAAATGTATTCTCTCACATTCTTCTAATTGTAAACCTATCATAAGAATGTTATAATAAAATATATTATGGAAAAGAGGAATGCACTATGAAAGCAATTTTTGAAGCCATTAATAACATTTTCAGTTTTGTGACGCCGGTCTCTGATTTTTTGTGGGATTTCCCGACAAACTTTGAGTGGTATGCGAAGATACCGCTCCTCGGAAATCTTTCGCTGGCGATTATCGTACTGATTGGTTCGGGGCTTTTCTTCAGTTTCAAACTAGGCTTTGTACAAGTGACACACTTTAGAAAAGGTGTAAAGACGCTGGTAGAAAAGAGGAATGCAAAGACGGGTATTTCACCGCTTGCATCGTTTTTTTTGAGTACGGCCATGCGTGTTGGTCCGGGAAATATTATCGGTGTAACCGGTGCAATTGCAGTTGGAGGTCCGGGAGCACTTTTCTGGATGTGGGTGTCAGCGTTCTTTGGAATGGCTACAGCTTATATGGAAGGTACACTGGCACAGATATTCAAGGAGAAGAAAGACGATGAGTTTGTCGGGGGACTTCCTTTCTACGGACGAAAATTACTTGGGAACAAAGCGTGGATAGGAATATTCTTATCTGTATTATATATTTTGTATGCATTATGCTGTCTTCCAGCACAAGGATTCAATGTCGTGTCTTCGGTGGGAAGAATTGCAGAGACAGTAACAGGAACTACAATGGCTTCCGATGCTCTTTTTTACTATATAGTAGGAGCAATTGTGATTGTGGCGACGGCAGTCATTGCATTCGGTGGAATCAAGAAAGTAACCAAATGGACGGATAAGATGGTTCCGGTAATGGCAGTGGTATATGTACTTACGGTTGTTTCTTTGATATTGATTAACTTTACACAGATTCCATATTTCTTCAAAGCGGTATTCGGTGGCGCATTTACACCTGAGGCCATCTTTGGTGGAGCGTTTGGAACTGTGCTTGCACAGGGAGTGAAGCGAGGCCTTATGTCAAACGAAGCAGGACAGGGTACTATTACGATGCCGGCAGCGGCAGCAGATGCAGACCATCCTTGTGAGCAAGGCATTGTATCTTCTCTCGGTGTATTCCTAGACACAATAGTGATCTGCACACTGACCGGATTTGTGGTGGTTATGGCTCATTGCTGGTTGGGAGATGGAGGAGAGGCATGGAGGGCGCTCGACAAACTTCCGATGTTTACGGAGTCTGTAGCGGCGTTGACTCCGGGAACGGCACTTAACGCAGTGATGTCGGTACTGGTAAGCCTTTGCTTCTGCCTGTTTGCGTACACTTGTCTTTTAGGTATGATTAGTTTTTCAGAAATCGTGGCAAACCGTATCAGCACCTCAAAGGTGTGCATTGATGTGGTACGTTGGATTTGTCTGTTCGTAGCTGCCTTTGGTATCCTCTGCAATATTGCAGGCCTGGAACTTGGAAACCTTTGGGCGTTCTCGGATTTGGGAAACATTCTAATTGTGTACTTCAACGTGCCTATTGTGTATGTGGGAGCGAAATACGTCTTTCGTGCAACGAAGCATTATAAGAAGAATGACGGGACACCATTTACATCCAAGATCATTGGAAGAGATGACTGTACCTATTGGGATGAAAAAACAGAAGAAAAAGGAGAGTTGCCATAAGGTAACTCTCCTTTTTAGTTTTTCTTCCTATTATTATAATGTATCTCCACGTCTTACATATCCAGGTGTATCAGCATCCGCAATTAATTCCTTACAGTGAATCACGCTGGAATGTTTTCCTACTACATAGTTTTCAACATGAATGTTTTCATCTACGCGTGAGCTTGGCAGAATAATAGAGTTCTTAATCACAGTCCCTTTCTTAATTACGCAACCGCGTCCGATAATAGAGTTCTCAACTGTACCTTCAATAATACAGCCGTTTGAGACTACGGAACCCTTAACATTTGCTGTCTCGCAGTATTGTGTTGGGCAGGAGTCATTTGTTCTTGTGTAGATTGGCCAATCAGGAATGAACAAATCCTTGGTTGCCTCATAATCAATCATCTTCATGTTAGCGTCATAGTAACTCTTGAAGTTTGTAATTGCTGCGAAGTAACCCTCATGTTTATATCCGCGAATATCAAGTTCTTCACATTCAATATTGACAATCTGAGCCAATGTGTACATAGATGACAGAGCTCTTGCTTTTTTAATCAGTTCAATGAACAAGTCCTTCTTCATTACATAAGTATCCATGAAGATGTCTCTGTTCGATTCAGTTCCTCTGTTAGTAGCCACAGACAACACGCCGTTCTGACGGTTCAGAGTGAGGTAATTACAGTTGAGATAATCTGTGTTGGCGTTATCTACGGAATGATACAGAAGTGTAATGTCCGCGCCTGATTTTTCATGTTCTTTCAATAATTTCCTGAAACTCATTACATAAATCATGTGATTTGGTGCAATGACAACATATTCTTCTTTCATTTTCTGAATGCTGTCTAAGTTCTCCCAGAAAGCAGCGATATCTGTATTATAGATATCATTTTTGGATTGACTTTCAGCAAACAAAATCTGGAGTTTACCCCTCTTTGAGTTAATGTTGTAGTGACGTCCACTTCCTACATGTTCAATAAGAGAGCGAGGGTTTGCGCCTGCAAACACCTGAATACGGTCAATGTCACTGTTACTCATATTAGAAATAGGGAAGTCGGTGATACGATATCTTCCCAAAAAGGAGAAAGCACCGATAGGGCGGTAGTCCTGCATTCCTTCTACCCAAATATGGTTTCCGGATGTATTCACAATTCCAAATGCCTTTGCCATCTTATTCTACCCCCTTTATATCAGTTGCTACTAATAAAATATTTTCACTGTCAGCACTTCCTACGACAGCACCTTTTCCAATCTTAACACCATCGGCAATCAAAGCGCGATTGACTACGGCACCGTCTTCTACGATGGAGTTCGGCATTAATACCGTGTCAAGAACTTTTGCGCCGTCGCCTATTTTTGCACCTGTAAATAATACAGAGTTTCTCACCTCGCCGTCGATGACACAGCCTTGTGTGATGTAAGCTCGTTTAATCTCAGCGTTTGCTCCAATGTATTGAGGCAATGTTGTCACGTCCTCTGTATAAATCTTCCAGCTGGAGTCACCCAAATCAAGCTCGTTATTGCCATCCAGAAGATCCATGTTTGCTTCCCAGAGTGAATCGATTGTTCCAACATCTTTCCAATACCCCTTAAACTTGTAAGCAAATAGGTTTCCACCATCATTTAATAAGGTAGGAATAATGTCTTTGCCAAAATCATGGTTAGAATCTTCTTTTGCCATATCTTCTACAAGCATTTGGCGGAGTAACTTCCATGTAAATATGTAAATACCCATAGAAGCGAGATTGCTTTTTGGAACCGGTGGTTTTTCCTCGAATTCCACAATGCGTCCAGTTTCATTAGTATTCATAATACCGAAGCGGCTTGCCTCTTTGATAGGGACTTCAATTACAGCAATTGTTGCATCCGCGTTGTTCTCGATGTGTTCCGAGAGCATATCGGCATAGTCCATTTTGTAAATGTGGTCGCCGGAAAGAATCAATACATATTCCGGTTCATAAGCATCGATAAAGTCAATGTTCTGTGAAATGGCATCTGCAGTACCACGGTATACGTCGAGATTGGCATCTGCTTTTTCACGAGGCGGCAGTACAAATACACCACTGTCTTTTGCATCGAGGCCCCAACGTCCTCCTGCTGCCACATAGCTGTTTAATAAAATTGATTCATATTGTGTCAGTACACCAACAATGTCAATACCACTATTGGCACAGTTGCTAAGTGGAAAGTCTACGATGCGATACTTGCCACCATATGAAACGGCCGGTTTGGCCACTTTGTTAGTTAGGTCATGCAAACGAGATCCACGGCCCCCTGCCAGAATCATCGCTAACATATTGTTTTTCTTCATGGCGAATCCTCTCTTTCTCTTTAACTAAATTTATTATAGACCTTTTTGGTTATTTTGGCTATAAATTCACGAAAAAAAGTTATAAAATGTTCAAAATTACCAAAAAGTGACAAATTATTCCATATACAGTTTAGCCACAAGCTCGAATTCGCTTTGCTGCTTCTCGCTTTGGCAGAGCGCCAAATGTCAAATGCCAGAAGCAATGACTTGCGTGCGTGCACGACGTAATTGCTTCTGGTATTTGCTGCATGGCTAAACTGTAAAACTTAGAGTATAATTAATATTGGCAAATATAGGAATAATTCCTATCATATAGGGGAAGTAGCAGAAACTACTTCCCAATCATACAGTTTTTCTTTATGATGTTAATTGTCGAGAAAAACACGTAAAGGAGACTGTATGATGA
>JAZQRQ010000012.1:0-3451 GCA_045629665.1 Faecalimonas sp. | reverse complement strand
TCACTTCCTTATAAACAGTATCCTTTCCGGATGCGCTCTTTCCCATTAAGTAAAATATCTTTCCCATTGAATTTCTCACTTTGATTACTATTTCTAATAGAATAACATATTATTGAAAATAAAAAAAGTGCTTCGGCATATACCGAAACACTTTTTCTTATTATTTTATTCTTTATCTTTAATTTCTGCGTGTAACTCTTGCAATGACTTCACATCACCACAACCCGGTTTACCCATAGAAATCATACCGCTTGCTGTAGCCTTTGCTGCTGCAATCGTTGTGATATATGGGATTTTCTTCTTGATAGCACCTTTTCTGAGGTAACTGTCATCGGTTGCGCTGTCTGCACCAACCGGTGTATTGATAATCAAATCAATCTTTCCGTTTGTGATAAGGTCTAAGATGTTTGGTCTTCCTTCGTTCAACTTGTGAACAAATTCTGCCGGAACACCTGCCTCTGTGAGAAGCTTGTGTGTGCCTTTTGTTGCAAGAATCTTGAAGCCTGTCGCTACGAAATCTTTTGCAACCTCAACCACTTCGTCTTTATCTTTATCACATACAGAGATGAGAACAGTTCCTCCAAGTGGAAGTTCTGTCTTTGTCGCTTCCTGAGACTTGAAGAATGCTTCCCCATAGTATCTTGACAATCCGAGAACTTCACCCGTTGAACGCATTTCAGGTCCTAGTATAGGGTCAACTTCCTGGAACATATTGAATGGGAATACCGCTTCTTTTACACCATAGTAAGGAATCTCTTTTTCCTTCAGGTCAGCAACCGGTGATTTTCTTCCTGTCAGCTCTGACGTTACAATATCAATTGCAAGCGGAACCATACGAATACCACATACTTTAGATACCAATGGAACCGTACGTGATGCACGTGGATTTGCCTCAAGCACGTATACTCTGTCATTTTCAATCGCATACTGCATGTTCATGAGACCTCTAACGCCCATTTCCTCTGCAATCTTTCTTGTATATTCCTTAATGGTCTTCACATTATCTTCAGAAATATGTCTAGAAGGAATCACACATGCCGAGTCACCCGAGTGAACTCCTGCGAGCTCAATGTGTTCCATTACCGCCGGAACGAATGCCTGTGACCCATCACAGATAGCATCTGCCTCACACTCTAATGCGTGATTCAAGAATCTGTCGATAAGGATTGGTCTGTCAGGTGTTACGCCAACTGCTGCATTCATATACTTTGTTAAGTTTTCAGGGTCGTATACCACTTCCATACCGCGTCCGCCAAGTACGTAAGAAGGACGAACCATAACCGGATATCCAATCTTGTCAGCAATTGCAAGCGCTTCGTCTACGTTGACTGCCATTCCTGATTCCGGCATTGGAATCTCAAGCTTATCCATCATTGCACGGAACAAGTCACGGTCTTCTGCAAGGTCAATAACTGCAGGTGCTGTACCGAGAATCTTCACACCATTCTTTTCAAGGTCTGCTGCCAAGTTAAGCGGTGTCTGTCCACCGAACTGAGCGATTACTCCAACCGGGTTTTCTTTCTTGTAAATGCTGAGTACATCCTCAAGTGTAAGTGGTTCAAAGTACAACTTATCAGATGTATCGTAGTCTGTTGAAACAGTCTCAGGGTTACAGTTAACCATGATTGTCTCAAATCCAAGTTGTTTTAACGCAAGTGCTGCATGTACACAGCAGTAGTCGAATTCGATACCCTGTCCGATTCTGTTAGGACCACCGCCGAGAATCATAACCTTCGGCTTGTCCTCGCTAACTGGGTTCTTATCCTCTGCGTTGTATGTCGAATAGTAGTAAGCTTTGTCCTGTGTGCCGCTAACGTGTACCGGCTCCCAAGCCTCCTCTAATCCAAGTGCAATTCTCTTTTCTCTGATATCTGCCTCTGCAATCTCTAAGATTTGGCTGAGGTATTTGTCAGAGAAACCATTTTTCTTGGCAGAAATAAGTGCTTCGTCTGAAGGCATAGCACCTTTGTTTGCAAGGAGCGCTTCCTCTTCTTCTACTAATTCTTTCATCTGCTCGATGAACCATGCTTTTACTTTAGTGATGTCATGAAGTTCTTCTACTGTTGCACCTTTTCTAAGTGCTTCATACATTAAGAAATGACGTTCACTTGACGGTGTAATAAGTGCTTTGAGAAGTTCTTCTTTTGTTCTTGTATCAAAATCTTTTGCATGTCCAAGTCCATGACGTCCTGTCTCAAGGCTTCGGATTGCTTTCTGGAATGCTTCTTTGTATGTCTTACCAATACTCATAACTTCACCAACGGCTCTCATCTGAGTACCAAGTTTATCTTCTACGCCTTTGAATTTCTCAAATGCCCAGCGAGCAAATTTAATTACCACATAATCTGCATCCGGAACATATTTATCTAGAGTACCATATTTTCCGCATGGGATATCTGCCAAAGTCAATCCTGATGCAAGCATTGCTGATACTAAAGCAATTGGGAAACCGGTTGCCTTAGAAGCAAGTGCTGAAGAACGAGATGTTCTTGGATTGATTTCGATGATGATATCTCTGTCTGTCTTAGGATCGTGTGCCCACTGTACGTTACAACCACCGATTACCTGTACAGAGTCAACAATCTTATATGATTTTTCCTGCAAACGTTTCTGAACTTCTTCAGAAATTGTAAGCATAGGCGCTGAACAGAAAGAGTCTCCTGTATGAACTCCAAGTGGGTCAATGTTCTCAATGAAACATACAGTAATCATGTTACCTTCTTCATCACGAACAACCTCTAACTCTAGTTCTTCCCATCCTAAGATAGACTCTTCAACCAATACTTGCCCGACCAAGCTGGCCTGAAGACCACGCGCACAAACAGTCTTTAATTCTTCTACATTATATACAAGACCGCCGCCTGCACCACCCATGGTGTATGCCGGACGAAGTACAACCGGATATCCTAATTTATCAGCGATTGCAAGTGCTTCATTAACAGAGTAAGCAACCTCACTTCTTGCCATCTCGATTCCAAGACTGTCCATTGTGTGCTTAAACTCGATTCTGTCTTCACCACGCTCAATAGCGTCAACCTGAACACCGATAACCTTTACATTGTATTTCTCAAGAACTCCTGCTTCAGCTAATTCTGAACACAGGTTAAGACCTGACTGTCCTCCAAGATTTGGAAGTAATGCATCCGGTCTTTCTTTCGCAATAATCTGCTCCAAGCGAGCCACGTTAAGTGGTTCAATATAAGTAACATCGGCAATCTCAGGGTCTGTCATGATTGTGGCAGGGTTAGAGTTTACCAATACGATTTCATAACCTAAATTACGAAGGGCTTTACATGCTTGAGTTCCTGAGTAGTCAAACTCGCAAGCCTGTCCGATGATAATAGGACCTGAACCAATAATCAGTACTTTTTTGATGTCTTTTCTTTGTGACATGTCTAAAATCCTCCTATTTTAAAATCTACTTATCTTAATAATTATACATGAAAAGAGT
>JAZQRQ010000011.1:0-29424 GCA_045629665.1 Faecalimonas sp. | reverse complement strand
TGATATGTTCGATACAATTGGAACATTATACGGAACAGCAGCTCAAGCTAATATGCTTGATGAAAACGGTGACCCAATTAACGTTGACGAAGCAATGATGTGTGACTCTATCGGTACAGTTACAGGTGCAGTTCTTGGTACATCTACATGTACAACATTCGTAGAATCTGCAGCTGGTGTTAGTGCAGGCGGAAGAACAGGTCTTACAAGCGTTATCGTTTCAGCATGTTTCGCGGTTTGCTTATTCCTTAGCCCAGTAGCTACATTGATTCCTTCATGTGCTACATCTCCAGCACTTATCTATGTCGGTGTTCTTATGATGAAGAACTTCGCAAAAGTAGATATGGAAGATGCAATGTCAGCAATTCCTGCATTTATCGCTTTGATTGTTATGGTATTATCATACTCAATCTCAAGTGGTATTGGATTTGGAGCAATCGCATATGTACTTATCGCATTGTTCACAGGAAACTACAAGAAAAAAGATATCGTTGTTACGATTATCGGATTATTGTTTGTTGCAAGATTCTTAATGATTACTATGTAAGATACATATATAAAATCCCTCTCGAACTCGAGAGGGATTTTTTTGTGGAAATAAAAAAGACAACCCATGACGGTAGGTTGTCCTGTTTTATATGTTTAAAATTAAGCAATTCCGTTAACAGCTTTTGTTAAACGAGATACTTTTCTAGCACATGTGTTTTTGTGATAAACACCCTTGCTACCAGCTTTGTTAATTTCAGCGATAGCAGCTTTTAAAGCCTCAGCAGCAACTGCTTTATCGTTAGCAGCAACAGCAGCATCAACTTTTTTCATAGCTGTTTTAACTCTTGATTTGATTGCTTTATTTCTAGCAGCTTTTGTTTCGTTAACTAAAATTCTTTTCTTTGCTGATTTAATGTTAGCCAATGTAAACACCTCCAATATCGATATATTGTTTCCTTTGATATTTGTTCGGTAGACCCGGACACGGAACGTTCCACCGATACATACTCGTATATTTTAAGATAGGAAATCTAAAATGTCAATACATAATTCGTCTTTTTTGCGAAAAACTAGAGATTATCTGAAGAAAAAGCGAGGAATGAGACAATGTTGGGAAGTTATAACATTCATACAGACTTGGCGTTGGAGGACAAAGAGCGTTTTGAGTCGGATAATGTTGAGATTTCGGGGGTGAGTGTGGAAGAGTTCTACGATGAGGAACACGAGATTCGCGTCACAGAAGTAAAGATATTGACGGAAAATGGTGCAAAAAGTATGCGAAAGCCAATCGGAACCTATATTACCATGGAGATGGCGAATCTGGTGTTGCCGGATGAAGAGTATCATCATGTGGTAGCCGAAGAATTATCCAAGTATGTTGGAAATGTACTCCACATAGATAAGGACAAAGAGGATTATACGGTGTTGGTGGTTGGGCTTGGCAATCGTGACGTAACACCGGATGCCTTGGGACCACATACAGTGGAGTGCTTGAATGTGACCAGGCATATTGTAAAGGAGTATGGGAAATATGCGATGGGCGAAGAGGCAGTTAACATGGTGAGTGCCATTGCGCCCGGAGTTATGGCACAGACCGGTATGGAGAGTTATGAGATTATCAAGGGTATTGTCGAGACGACGAAGCCGGATGCAGTGATTGTGGTGGATGCTCTAGCTGCTCGTAATACAAAAAGATTGAATCGCACGATTCAGATAGCGGACACGGGGATTCATCCGGGTTCAGGCGTAGGTAATCACCGTAATGAGATTAGCAAGGAGACGCTTGGAGTTCCGGTCATTGCGATTGGTGTTCCAACAGTTGTGGATGCGGCGACAATTGTGAGGGATACGATGGAAAACTTACTCTCAACGCTTGAGACAGACGATAAATACGAGATGATGCAGGAACTCATAGCACCGCATCTCTATGGTATGTTTGTGACGCCGAAGGATATTGACGAATCGATAGACCGCATCGGAGCGACGATTGCAGAGGGATTAAATCTCTTGTTTACAAAAGGGGCGTTGGTCTAATCATATTCAAAATGGCATATATTGTTAAAGTTAGAGGAGTGGTGTTTTTGAGACGACGCATTTCAGGAATTGTCATATTTACAATATGTGTGATGATGGTTGGGTATATTGGTATCTGGGGAGGAAGAAAGGTTTTACACCAATGGGCGGCTGTGACCTTCTTTCCCGGTTTGACCTATTTGAATAGAAGTCAAAAGAGTAATGATTATGCACAGCGAATTGTGGAACAATTGTTTCCGCTTTATCACTATGTTAATGCAAATGCTCCGACGGCTACAAAGGTAGAGGACAGCCTCACCTATGAGATGCTTCTTGCAGAGCAGGCGAAGGATGAGGAGCGAATCAGTGAGGATTTGACAGAAACTCCAACGGAGACTCAGCAGGCTGCACAGGTGGCAAATGTAGATCTGTCAATTGAGAAACTGCGAGACTATAATTATCTGATTAGTAAGTTCTACACTGTAGACAGCACGACAACCATTGGTGCCAATCAACTGAATGTCGATGATCTACTTGGACGAAATATGAAGATTAATCAGTCCTCCCATGGTCCGAAGGTATTGATTTTTCATACACATTCTCAGGAGGCGTTTGCTGATTCTAAGGCAGGAGATGCAAGTACAAGCATCGTGGGAATGGGAAAACATTTGTCAGAACAGTTAAATGCGCTTGGGATTGAGACGTTGCATCATGCCGGTGTGTATGACTTGGTTAATGGGAAACTGGACCGAAGCAAAGCGTATCAGCAGGCGGAGGTAGGCGTGAAGGAGATTCTGAATCAATATCCGAGTATTGAGGTTGTCATTGATTTGCACCGTGACGGTGTTCCGCAGACAACGCATCTCGTCACAGAGATTGAGGGAAAACAGGTGGCAAAGATTATGTATTTTAACGGTCTTTGCAGAACGAAGAGCAACGGGGATTTGATGTCTATGCCAAACCCTTACATACAGGATAATCTGGCACTTTCACTTCAGATGCAATTAGAGTCTGAAAAGCAATTTTCAGGATTTACGAGACGCATTTATCTAAAGGGCTACCGTTATAACATGCATTTGATGCCAAAAACGCTTCTTATAGAGGCCGGAGCGCAGACAAATACGGTAGAAGAAGTAAAAAATGCAATGGATTTACTTGCCAAGATACTATCGAAAGTGTTACTATAGAATGTATGAGAGTATGTGCCAAGGCACAAGATGTAGTAAAAGTGAGGTTTTAGAGCGAATGGCAAAACAGAATACATATGATGCGGACAGTATTGCAGTACTGGAAGGGTTGGAAGCGGTAAGAAAAAGACCGGGAATGTATATCGGAAGTGTTTCGACAAAGGGGCTCAACCACCTTGTCTATGAGATTGTAGACAATGCGGTGGATGAGCATTTGGCGGGCTTCTGTGACCTGATTGAAGTCTATTTGGAAAAGGACGGTTCGGCTACAGTTATAGATAATGGACGTGGTGTTCCGGTGGGAATGCACCAGAAGGGAATTCCGGCTGCACGTGTGGTATATACAACACTTCATGCAGGTGGCAAATTTGATGACTCTTCTTATAAGACAAGCGGGGGTCTTCACGGTGTAGGTTCTTCGGTTGTAAATGCGTTGTCTACTTATATGGACGTCAAGATTAGTAGAGATGGCGGCATTCACCATGACCGATATGAGAGAGGTATTCCGGTTGTCAAGTTGGAGGGCGGACTTCTCCCAATTATCGGAAAGACAAAGAAGACAGGTACGGAAGTAAATTTTCTTCCGGACGATACAATTTTCGAAAAGACGAAATTTAAAGCGGAGGAGATTAAGAGTCGTCTCCATGAGACTGCATACTTAAATCCAACACTTACGATTATCTTCGAGGACAGACGTGGTGCTGAAGTTGAGCGCGAGGAGTTCCACGAGGAAGATGGTATCTTAGGATTCATTCGCGATTTGAATCAGAAGGACGAAGTCATTCATGAGCCGATTTACTTTAAAGGACAAGCAGAAGGTATCGAAGTGGAGGCCGTTGTTCAGTACGTCAATGAGTTCCATGAAAATGTACTCGGCTTCTGTAATAATATTTACAATGCAGAGGGTGGTACACACCTGACCGGATTCAAGACTACATTTACGACAGTCATGAATCAGTATGCGAGAGAACTTGGCATCTTGAAGGAGAAGGATGCGAACTTTACCGGCGCAGATATCCGTAACGGTATGACTGCGATTGTATCTATTAAGCATCCGGACCCAAGATTCGAGGGACAGACAAAGACGAAACTCGATAACCCCGATGCTGCGAAGGCGACCAGCAAGGTAACCAACGACGAGATTATTCATTTCTTTGACCGTAACCTTGACACACTCAAAAAAGTGCTGAGCTGTGCGGAGAAAGCGGCAAAGATTCGTAAGACGGAGGAGAAGGCAAAGACTAACCTTCTCACCAAACAGAAATATTCATTTGACAGCAACGGTAAACTTGCAAACTGTGAGAGCCGTGATGCGAGCAAATGTGAAATCTTCATCGTAGAGGGAGATTCTGCGGGTGGTTCTGCGAAGACGGCTCGTGATCGTATGTACCAGGCAATCCTCCCAATTCGTGGTAAGATTTTGAACGTAGAAAAGGCAAGTATCGACAAAGTACTTGCAAATGCTGAGATTAAGACGATGATTAACGCGTTCGGATGTGGTTTCTCCGAAGGCTATGGAAACGACTTTGATATTACAAAACTTCGCTATGACAAGATTGTGATCATGACCGATGCCGATGTGGACGGTGCACACATTTCCACATTGCTGTTAACCTTGTTCTATCGCTTTATGCCGGAACTCATTTTCGAAGGTCATGTATATCTTGCCATGCCACCACTATACAAGGCGATGCCAAAGAACGGACAGGAAGAGTATCTGTATGACGATAAGGAACTGGAGAAATATCGTCAGCGTGTTAACGGCCCATTTACACTCCAGAGATACAAAGGTCTCGGAGAGATGGATGCAGACCAGTTATGGGAGACAACGCTCAATCCTGCAACTCGTGTGATGAAGCGCGTGGAGATTGAGGATGCGAGAATGGCATCCGCAGTGGCCGAACTTCTCATGGGGACAGAGGTTCCGCCGAGACGAGCGTTCATTTACGAAAATGCAAATGAAGCAGAATTAGATGTATAGGAGGCTACAGAAGATGAAAGGACAATTGACTCTGCCTACAGAGCAGATTATTAGAACAGAATATTCCGATGTAATGAAGAAATCCTTCATCGATTATGCCATGAGTGTTATTATCGCTAGAGCATTGCCGGATGTGCGTGATGGTCTGAAGCCGGTACAGAGAAGAACGCTCTATGATATGCATGAACTCGGAATTCGTTATGATAAACCATATCGTAAATGTGCCCGTATTGTCGGCGACACCATGGGTAAATATCACCCGCACGGTGACAGTTCTATTTACGAAGCATTGGTTGTAATGGCCCAAGATTTCAAAAAGGGTATGATTATGGTAGACGGTCATGGTAACTTTGGTTCCATCGAGGGTGACGGCGCCGCCGCCATGCGTTATACAGAGGCAAGACTTGCGAAACTGACACAGGAAGTCTTCCTTCAGGATTTGGATAAAAATGTCGTAGACTTTATGCCGAACTTCGACGAGACAGAGAAAGAGCCACAGGTTCTTCCGGTTCGTATTCCGAACCTTCTTGTTAATGGTGCAGAAGGTATCGCGGTAGGTATGACAACCAGCATTCCAACTCATAACTTAGGTGAAGTGGTGGATGCGGTGAAGGCTTACATGCAGAACAATGAGATTACAACAAAGGAACTTATGCAGTATGTGAAGGGACCTGATTTCCCAACTGGAGGTCTTGTTGTAAATGAGGATGAGCTACTTGATATCTACGAGACTGGTATGGGTAAGATTAAGGTTCGCGGTAAAGTGGAAGTAGAGGATATGAAGGGTGGAAAGAAACGCCTTGTTATCACAGAGATTCCATATACCATGATTGGTGCAGGTATCGGTAAGTTCTTAAATGACGTTGCCGCACTCGTGGAAGGCAAGAAGACAGGAGATATTGTGGACATTTCCAACCAGTCTTCGAAAGAAGGTATCCGCATCGTTATTGAACTTAAGAAAGATGCCGATGTGGAAAACTTAAAGAACATGCTCTACAAGAAGACTCGACTTGAGGATACCTTTGGTGTAAATATGCTCGCAGTTGCAGACGGTAAACCGGAGACTTTGGGACTGAAAGGCATTATCGAGCATCATGTGGATTTCCAATTTGAACTTGCAACTAGAAAATATAAGACATTACTTGCAAAAGAGCTAGATAAAAAAGAAATTCAGGAAGGTCTCATCAAAGCATGTGATGTTATCGACCTGATTATCGAGATTCTTCGCGGAAGTAAGAGTGTCAAGGATGCTAAGGAATGTTTGATCCACGGAACAACAGATAACATTAAGTTCAAGTCAAACATTTCTAAGAAAATGGCATCGATGCTTCGCTTTACAGAGAGGCAGGCAACTGCAATTCTTGAGATGCGTCTCTACAAGCTCATCGGTTTGGAGATTGAAGCACTTCAGGCAGAGCATGAGACGACACTTAAAAATATTGCAAAGTATGAAGATATTTTAAATAACTATGATTCTATGGCAAATGTCATTATCGAAGACTTAGAATCTATCCGTAAAGAATACGGAAGAGAACGTCGCACAGTAATCGAAAATGCAGAGGAAGTAGTCTTCGAAGAAAAGAAGATTGAGGAGCAGGAAGTGGTGCTTCTGATGGACCGCTTCGGTTATACAAGAACGGTGGAACCATCAGTATATGAGCGTAACAAAGATGCTGCTGATCTGGAAAGCAAGTATGTGGTATCTTGCCTCAACACCGGAAAGGTATGTATGTTTACGAATACCGGAAAGATGCATCAGGTGAAAGTTCTTGATATTCCATTTGGTAAGTTCCGCGATAAGGGAACTCCAATTGATAACATGAGCAACTTTAACAGCGCAGAGGAAGAGATTGTCTTTATCTGTGATGAGAATCAGTTCCGCATTGCTACTTTACTGTTCGCCACAAAACAAGGTGTGGTTAAGAAGGTGAGCGGCGAAGAATTTTTAGTTGGAAAACGAACTATTGCCGCAACGAAGCTAAATGACGGCGATGAACTTTTAAGTGTACAGATTATCAACGCAAAGCAGAGTGTTGTTATGCAGACACAGGGAGGATATTTCCTCAGATTCCACGGAAGCGAAATCTCAGAAATGAAGAAGACGGCTGCCGGTGTAAGAGGAATCAAGTTACAGAAAAATGATGTTGTAGAAAATGTATACCTCTATGAAGAAGGTAAAGAAACAAAAGTCATGTATAAAGACAAAGAACTGACATTGAATCGATTGAAACAATCTAGCCGTGGTGGAAGCGGTAATAAGCAAAGAGGATAAAGTGTGAAAGGTGTTGTACGAATGTACAGCACCTTTTCTTTATACAATCTTAATGTTGAGAGACTCTTCTTTACACCTTCTTAAAATCTTAAATTGTATAATAAGCGTATAAAAGAAAGGGATAATGTAATGGGAGAACATATACATAGAAAGAAGCATTTGACTTCTTTTCAGTTTATTATATTGGGATTCATGGCAGTAATATTCATAGGCACCTTTTTGCTGATGTTACCTATAGCAACCAAAAGCGGACAAGTCACACCATTAAACGAAGCAATCTTTACATCGACATCGGCAGTTTGTGTAACAGGTCTTGTCGTACAGGATACAGCAACTTATTGGTCGCTGTTTGGACAGATTATTATTTTGCTTTTGATTCAAATTGGCGGAATGGGCGTTATCACGGTTGCGGCATCCTTTGCTTTGCTTTCAGGAAGAAAAATCACTTTAATGCAAAGAAGCACCATGCAGGAGGCAATAGCAGCGCCAAAAGTCGGTGGAATTGTTAGATTAACAGGTTTTGTAATAAAAATTACATTTATAATAGAATTTCTGGGTGCTCTTATCATGTTGCCTGTTTTTGTGAAGGAGTTTGGTCTTAGAGGTATATGGATGGCAATTTTTCATTCGATTTCCGCATTTTGCAATGCAGGTTTTGATATTATGGGAACGGAGCAGTCACCATTTGTATCGCTCGCTTCATATGTTGCGAATCCGGTTATAAGTATCACAATTGTTTTACTAATAATCGTAGGAGGAATAGGTTTTCTCACTTGGGATGATATGCGAACCAACAAATATCATATCAAACAGTATCGAATGCAAAGTAAAGTTATTTTACTGACAACGTGTATATTGATAGTAATACCGACTATCTATTTGTATTTTGCAGAATTTCAGACGTTGCCTAAAAACCAACGATTACTTGCTTCTATATTTCAAGCAGTAACACCAAGGACAGCAGGTTTTAATACCACAGATTTAACATTGCTCAGTGGTGTAGGAAGAATGTTGCTTATTATACTGATGTTAATAGGTGGTTCTCCGGGATCAACAGCCGGAGGAATGAAGACAACTACAATTGCTGTGCTTTTTGCAAATGCAATGTCTGTGTTTCGTAGAAAAGAAGACGCACATTTTTTTGGACGTAGAATTGAACAGAATACAGTAAAAAATGCATCTACTATACTGATGATGTATCTGACGATGTTTTTAGCCGGTGCATTTATCATTAGTATCATAGAAAAACTTCCAATTGGAATATGCTTATTTGAAACAGCGTCTGCAATTGGAACAGTAGGGTTAACACTTGGAATTACGACACAACTGGGAGTTGTATCGCAATTTGTGTTAATTGTATTGATGTTTTTTGGACGTGTAGGAGGGTTGACTTTGATATTTGCCGCATTGTCAGGTGGCGGTAGAAAATTATCAAAACTACCACAGGAAAAAATAACCGTTGGATAAGGAGAAAATAGAGATGAAATCAGTTTTATTAATTGGTCTTGGAAGATTTGGAAAACACATTGTCCTGAATTTAAATCAGTTGGGACATGAGGTGATGGCGATTGACCACAGAGAAGATCGCGTAAATGATATACTTCCATTTGTCACGAATGCACAGATAGGGGACAGTACAAATGTTGATTTTTTGGATTCATTGGGAGTGCGTAATTTTGATGTCTGCATTGTTGCCATTGGAAATGACTTTCAAAGTTCGTTAGAAACAACATCAAATTTGAAGGAACTCGGAGCAAAAATGGTTGTATCAAGAGCAGCAAGAGATGTGCAGGCAAAGTTCTTACTGCGAAATGGAGCTGATGAGGTTGTATATCCGGAAAAACAGCTTGCGAAATGGACAGCTATTCGATATACCTCCAATCATATTCGCGATTACGTCGAACTTGATGATACACATGCGATTTTTGAGGTTACAATACCAAAAACATGGATAGGAAAGAGCATTGGTCAAATAGATATACGTAAAAAATATAATATCAATATTATGGCATTGAAGGAAAACGGGAAAATGAATGTTGCAATTTCTCCTGAAACAATTTTTACAGAGGATAAAACAATGCTTGTACTCGGAGAATATAAAGCGTTACAAAAATGTTTTCATATCTAAAGAGGGTGGTGGAAGAATGAAAGAGATTTTATTAATCGTTGTTTTAGTAACATTTTTTTATATGGGATATCTTCTTATGAAAAAAATGGATAAAAAAAGACAGGAAAAAGTAGAAAAAGATATAGATGCCAGATAAATGAATCTGTGTTACAATACTATAAGAAGAGGGTAGGCAGATGAGTAAAGAAAGAATTATTCCATCCATTAAGGATATATTGATTACATTGTTGATATTAAGTTTGGCATCCGTTATTGGAAATCTATTCTGGAAGTTGGGCTTTACTGAAACGAATATCATCACTGTGTATATCCTAGGTGTGTTGTTGACATCCATATTTACAAAAAGTCAAACCAGCAGTGCCATCTATTCGCTTGCAAGTGTGCTTCTGTTTAATTTTTTCTTTACGGAGCCAAGACTTACCCTGCACGCATATGAAACGGGGTATCCTGTTACTTTTGCAGTTATGTTTTGTGCAGCACTTATTACAGGAACTCTTGCAAATCGTTTAAAAGAAAATACCAGGGAAAAGGAAATTGCTGCTGTTCTTGCAAAGAACGAACAATTGCGGGCAAATTTGCTCCGTTCAATTTCACATGATTTGCGTACTCCACTGACCTCTATATCAGGAAATGCAAGTAATCTAATCTCAAATTATGAGAAAATGGATGAAAGCATAAGAAAGCAGATTTTTCAAGATATCTATGACGATTCACAGTGGCTCATTAGTTTGGTAGAGAATCTACTTTCTATTACTCGTTTAGAAGAAGGACGTATGAATTTTAATATGTCATCCTATCTTATGGACGAAGTCATCGATGAAGCGGTGCGACACAGTAATCGTAAAAATAGGAATCATCCAATTTCCGTCTCATATAAAGACGAACTTTTACTCGCGAAAATGGATGCAAAATTAATCATACAAGTGTTGCTTAATTTAATAGATAACGCAATTAAATATACACCGGAAGGAACGGAAATTCATATAACAGCAGAGCGAATAGAACATGAAATATTAGTACAAGTCATTGATTATGGTAAAGGAATTCCTAATGAAATAAAAGCGCAAGTATTTGAAATGTTTTTTACCGGGAATAATAAAATTGTGGATAGTAGACGAAGTTTGGGCTTAGGATTACCACTTTGCAAATCCATTATAGAAGCACACGGCGGAGAGATTACGTTAAAAGACAACGAACCATGTGGTTCTGTTTTCTGTTTTACATTGCCGGCAGATGAGGTGAAAATGAATGAATAAGACGTTGATATTAGTAGTAGAAGATGATGCGCCGGTTTGCAATCTGATAACAACTACATTAAAAACACATAATTACAAATATGTTGTAGCTGCAAATGGTGAAAATGCTATTGCAGAGGCTTCATCCCATAATCCGGATATTATATTACTGGATTTGGGACTTCCTGATATAGATGGGGTTGAAGTGATTAAAAGAATTCGCACATGGTCGAATACACCAATCATAGTGATTAGTGCCAGAAGTGAAGATACAGACAAGATAGAGGCACTAGATAGCGGTGCGGATGATTATCTGACAAAACCATTCTCTGTGGAAGAACTTTTGGCTAGGCTTCGTGTCACACAGCGCCGTCTCGCCATGATGCAGACAGAGACAAATGTAAATCAGTCAATTTTCGTGAATGGAAAACTAAAAATAGATTTTGCTGCGGGATGTACTTATCTTGGAGAAAAGGAATTGCATTTAACGCCAAGTGAGTACAAGATTCTTTGTCTCCTTGCGAAGAATGTAGGGAAGGTACTTACCCACACTTTCATTACGCAGAAAGTGTGGGGAAAAAGCTTGGAAAATGACATCGCATCATTGCGTGTGTTTATGGCAACCTTACGAAAGAAAATCGAGTCAGAACCAGATTCGCCACAGTATATTCAGACACATATTGGTGTGGGTTATCGGATGATGAAGGTGGAGTAAATGTGTTTATCCAAATACCTTAAATGTTTTTATCAGTTTTCTTGCAATCTTATACATAGGCCCTTCCAAATCTTTTGCAGCATTTTTGAGTTCCTTACGGATTTCGATGTGTTGAGGACAGTGTTTTTCACATTTACCACAACCAACACAATTGGAGGCAGCAGTAGAAGTTTTTCTCAAAGCAGTACACATGATATAATCGAAAAATCCACCGAATTTGCTTTCTGTGTAGCGACGATTGTATGCTGAAAATGTTCCCGGAATATCCACGTTTTTTGGACAAGGCATGCAATAGCCACAACCGGTACAGCCGACTTTCATTTTGGAGTTGATTGCTTTTACAACCTCTTGAAGCATCGATTCTTCCTGAGGTCCAAGTTCTCCAACTTCAACTGTGGAAGCAGTTTGGATATTATCCTGTACCATTTCCATAGAGTTCATACCGGATAGCACACAGGTTACTTCTGGCTGATTCCATAACCAGCGAAAAGCCCATTGAGCAGGAGTGTGTTTGATTGGATATTTTTCAAAAATTTGAATTGCATCTTGAGGTAGACGATTCACCAATTTTCCTCCACGAAGAGGTTCCATAATAATAACTGGAAGTCCTTTCGCATGAGCATGATACAAACCTTTACGCCCAGCCTGAGAATGTTCATCCATGTAATTGTATTGAATCTGGCAGAAATCCCAATCATAGGCATCGACCAATTGGCAGAACATGTCTGAGTTCCCGTGATAAGAAAAGCCGACTTGCTTGATTTCACCGGATTTCTTCTTGTTTTCCAGCCAGTCTTCAATACCAAGTGCTTTTAAACGCTCCCAGGTATCGATATCTGTCAACATATGCATGAGATAATAGTCCACATAGTCTGTGTGAAGTCTTGTGAGTTCTTCAGAAAAAAGTTTATCCATAGTTTCCGCATTTCTGATCAAATAGTGCGGTAACTTTGTTGCAATATGTACTTGCTTCCGAATTCCGTTCTTTTCTAAGATTTCTCCAAGTGCAGCCTCACTGCCCGGATAGACGTATGCAGTGTCATAATAGTTCACTCCAGCTTTAAAAGCTGTCATAATTTCGCGTTCTGTTTCTTCCATGTCAATTTTACCCATTTTCTGAGGAAAACGCATGCATCCAAATCCTAAAATAGAAATTTGATTTCCATATTTGTCTAATCTATAATTCATAAATACCTCCGATTGTTTCAGTTCATTTTCTTGACGAAAAGGAGTGTGCAACATATAATTTTACTATACTATTTGATAGAGAGGAGTGCAATATACTATGAGACGAAAAGACAGAGAAGTAAAGGATTTTGAAGTGATAAAACAGATTATCGATGAATGCGAGGTTATCAGAATTGGCCTCTGTGATGACGATATGTATCCATACATTGTACCATTGAGTTTTGCATATGTAATCGAGGGAGAGCAGATCTATTTCTTCCTGCATGGCGCTATGGCCGGACGTAAGTATGTACTTATGAAAAAGAACGGCGTATGTTCCTTTGAGATGGACTGTGGACATCAGATAGAATTGATTCCTGAGGCAAAAGATGCCACAATGCGCTATAAAAGTGTCATGGGGAAAGCAAACATCGAGTTCCTAGAGGGGAATGATAAAGTTGCTGCTCTTGATATTATTATGGATCGTGATGAAAGAACTCGTAATTTTGAGTATAACAAGGCAGTTGTACCAAGAACAGCGGTTGTGAAACTGACTGTCACAGAGTATACAGGTAAAATAAATCCGATTGGCGGAAATGCGGATTAGGGTAAAAAGAAAGGGAGTGTCGCAAAATAACTAATTTTTAGTTATGGAGCGATGCTCCTTTTCAATTGTGGATAAGTTCAGGGGATAAATCCGTGTTTTGTGGATTTATCCCCTGTTTTAGACGCACCTTAATAAAGGTACGGATTTTAACTATTTTTTGGAAACCATAGTCGTTTTTCAGCACACCAAATGCACCTTCTACCTGAATGGAACGGTTCATGCGATACTTGATTCCGGTTTCGCTTAAAATGTTTTCATAGGACTCTTGACGTAGGGCTATGAATTTTTTGGACACCTGAAGTCGTTTGTTACCAGCAGCTTTTGTACACTTACTTTTATACGGACAACCTTCACAACTTTCACATTCATATACAGTGACTTCTGATTCATACTGATTTTTGCTTTTCTGTTTTCTTATAAATATTGGTTTTAATTGCTTTCCAGCATGACAAGTGTAGGTATCTGTCTGTTCATTATAAGACATGTTTTCACGCTTACTAATATCTTGTTTGAAACTATGTTTTTTCCATTTCTCATAGGTCTGTGGTTTGATATATGCTGTCTGTTTATTGGCTTTCAGATGCGTGTATCCCTCTTCACTTTCGTATCCAGAATCTGCAGTAATACTCGGATAACGGAATCCAAGTTTTTCTTCCATTGTCTCCAAAAATGGCACCATAGTCCACACGTCATTCCTGTCTTGGAAAATATCTACCGCAACAATATATTCACTATCGACACCTATCTGCACGTTATAGCCCGGCTTTAACTGTGCGTTTCTCATGTGGTCGTCTTTCATATGCATAAACGTGGCATCCACATCCGTTTTACAATAATTATTTCGAGTTCCAAAGCAGGAATTATGCCTGTCATACGTTAATTGTCGCTCTAAAAATGAGTGGAACAATTCATAATAGCGCTGATGAACCGTCTTTCGTTTTCCGCGTCCTTGTACAAATGAAATGTCATGATCTTGGCAATAGTTTTTTAAAAAATCTACAATCGCTCGTAAATCAGAAGTTCTATTTTCTTTGGTTAATGAAAAACTTTTTACGTATTCACGGTTAAGCAACTGCACAGCTGCTTCGATTTTGGCAAACATCTTTTCTTCCCATTTGCCCACAGACTTCTTCCATACAAAAGTGTATTTATTAGCACATGCTTCTATTTTTGTTCCGTCAATAAAGACCGTTTCTTTTGACAGTTCTTCCATATCAGCAAGTTTACGCACAAGCTGATAAAATAAATCTTCTATTGCTTCTGATGCAAAGCCAGTACGAAATCTTGCAATGGTACTATGGTCAGGGGCTTTCTGACCCGCCAGAAACCACATAAAGTTAATATCTCTCCGACAGGCTTTTTTGATTGGCTTAGAAGCATAAATGTTTTGTGAATAAGCATAGGTTAGAACCTTGAACATGGTCTTAGGGTCAACTGCTGGATTTCTACCCAAGGTAGAGTAAGCCTGATACAACTTCGTGTAATCTAATTCCTCCAATATGTGGCTCAGCAGTCTGACAGAGTCATCTTCTGGAACTAAACCTTCCAAACTTAATGGCAAAACTAGTTGATAACATTCGCCAAGTTCGGTATAATCTTTGGTGTGGTTTAAGTTACTCGTCATAACTTATTATACCATGAATTGCGGACTCTTCGGAGTCCGTTTTTCTGTTTTATGGCATAAAAAGGGAGCCGTTGCTCCAGTAGATTATTTATCTACTTTTGCAACAGCCCCTACTTTTTTTGCTAAGATATAGTACATAAACTTTGGCAGGCGTACGTTTCTCCTGCATCTCTCGGTTTCCCTGTCTGTACCAGCGGCGTGTGGATCGTACGAAATCTTCCACCTCAAAGATTTGTTTCTATATCTATCTATAATATATAATTTAGTCTTTTTTGTAAAGGATTTTTTTGTTTTTAATTAGACGATTAAATTCTTTTTCATCAATTTTCATAAATGTGATGATTGAGTTGTTATAATTAGGATTGTCATGAATTGTGGCTAATCTTAATACAGTTTTGAAAAACAAATTATTGGAGGAAAAAGATTTTAAAATAAGTGCAGTGTATGGTTTCGAGGTTTCGATTATGTACTCTGGATTTTTGATTATTTCTTGGAGTAATATTGAATACTGTTCAAAGTCATTTGGATGTCTTTCTTTAATGTGTTGAATTTGATTATCGGTGATGATTACATTGTCTGATATGATATCAGAGGTTATACAATTGTATATTTTGGGGATGATTTTTCCTATAATATGCAAATTAAGCCCTTTTTTCATAAAATAATAGTATAAAACACATAGAATATATAAATATTTTGTTATAAAATGGATTAAAGCGTTGTTGAATACAACCTTAGAGTTGTCTAGAACAAAAAAGAAACGAGTAGCCCACTTTAGCATAAATGCTTATGGTCGTAAAACCCATTTCTAGTGATTATCTTATATCATACAATACAACTTGTCAAGAAATAAAAAAGAGAATTTTCGTGAGAATCATGCAACCAACACATTTTTTTGACGAGATATATAGTAAAGGAACATAAAAGAGAAGGGGAATGGACATGCAGGATGAAAATATTGTTGCTCTCTATTGGGAACGGAATGAGACAGCAATTGAAGAAACAAAGAATAAATATGAGCACTATCTATTTAAAATTGCTCACAACATACTGCTTGATTTTGAAGACAGTCAGGAAAGTGTAAATGATACATACCTAGCTGCGTGGAATTCTATGCCTCCGCATAAGCCAAGCATCTTATCTACATATCTTGGCAAACTGACTAGGCGTATTTCTATCGACATATTTCGTAAAAAGAATCGTCAAAAGCGTAGGGCATCAGAATATGCGTTATCTCTCGCTGAGCTAGAGGATTGTGTTGAGGGTGGAGGAACGCCGGAAGATAACATGGAAGTAAAACTCCTTGCGGATGCAATCAATGAGTTTCTGCGAACATTACCAAAGGATGCAAGAAGCTTGTTCATCGGACGATATTATTTCTTAGATTCATTGAAGGACGCAGCAGAATATTGCGGTATGAGTGAGAGCAGAGCAAAGTCGCTACTTTTCCGAACGAGATGCAATCTGAAGGTATATTTGGAGAAGGAGGGATTTGAGATATGAATATAGATAATCTACATGATGCGCTGAATCTGCTAGATGATGATTTGATTCATGAAGTTGAGATGATGCGAAGTGAAAGAAAGCAACAGACGATAAAACGCAGTAGGAAATGGATTGTTCGTTGGATGTCTCTTGCAGCTGGTTTCGTTATATTCGTAGTGAGTGCGTATGCAGTTAGTAATCTATTTCTTAGAGGTTTTGGCAGTGCAAAAAAATCTGATTCAAGTGTTATGGTCGAAGAAAATACAACTATTAAGGGGGAAAGTTCGACAACTGAAGAGGATACGGAGGCGTCACCGTCACAACAGGAAAGTACTGTAACTGATAATTCATCGGCGGTAACAGGGGAGAGTAAATCAGAAGCACGCGAAATAAAAGTAGAGGTTACTGCATTGAAAAACGAAGGGTTTATTGGAGTTATCAAGGAGTCTGCTGACACAGAAACATATACAGTTGGAACGGAGTTGACTGTAGTTCTTATGGAGGATAAGTGGTTAGTGGAAGGTGATGCGATTGATGTACAACACAAAGACTATGTTACGGATGATGTGGCATTTCCGGTGGGCAGTGTCGTGATCGTTCGTTTTATGCCACAGGAAAATACTCGGCCAAATAATGGAACGGATACAGCAAACACAGAATTTATATTATATGCGGATGAAATTACATTTGAATAACATAAATGAAAGGATGAGGTGAAATGAAAAAGAGAATCTTTGCAATGATAGTAGCTATGTTACTTTTTGTTACGGGATGTTCGTCTAAGATTCAAGGCGAGGATTTGATGAGGGATGTGAAACAGAATGAAAAACCAGTTGTACAGATGTCAGAGGTGAATAGTGTGGCACTGACTGATTTTGCGGTTCGTCTTTTTCAGACGAGCGCCAAGAAAGGGAAGAATATTTTGATTTCACCTTTGTCTGTACTTTCTGCTTTGGCAATGGCGGCAAATGGAGCAAAAGAAGATACGCTCTCACAAATGGAAAGTGTTCTTGGAATGAAAACAGAGGAACTCAATCAATATTTATATAGTTATATGAAGGCATTGCCACAGGGAGAAAAGTACAAATTAAATCTTGCAAACTCGATTTGGTTTATTGATGATGAACGTTTTACTGTAAAAGAAGGATTCTTGCAGATTAATAAAGATTATTATGGTGCAGATGTATACAAGGCAACATTTGATAACACTACAGTTAAAGATGTTAACAACTGGGTGAAAGATAAGACAGATGGCATGATACCGGAGATATTAGATGAGATTTCCAAAGAGGAAGTCATGTATTTGATCAACGCGCTTGCTTTTGAAGCAGAGTGGGCGAATATATATAGAGGGACTCAGGTACGAAATCGAATATTCACCAATGAAGATGGGAAAACACAAGATACGGAGTTTATGTATGGTGATGAGAATGTCTATCTGGAAGATAAAGATGCCACAGGTTTCGTAAAATATTATAAGAATCACAAATATGCTTTTGCTGCGCTATTGCCGAATGAAGGTGTCAGTGTAGCTGAATATGTAACAGGTCTAAACGGGGAGAATTTAAATAGATTGCTTACGAACTCACTGAATATAACTGTCAAGACAGCAATTCCAAAATTTGAGACAGAGTATGAGGTGGAAATGTCGGATGTTTTACGTGAAATGGGAATGACAGATGCATTTCATGAGGACAAAGCTAATTTTGTAGATCTAGGAACATCGACAAGGGGTAATATCTATATCAATCGTGTGCTTCATAAAACATTTATATCTGTTGCAGAGAAGGGCACGAAGGCAGGGGCAACGACAGCTGTCGCAATGGCAGATAAGTGTGCAGTAATGGAGGAAGAAGAACCGAAAACGGTATATCTTGACAGACCATTTGTATATATGCTGATTGACTGCGAATCAAACGTACCGTTTTTTGTTGGTACAGTGATGAGTTTGAATAATTAAAAACTTGTTAAAAAGTATAAAACACGATATCTTACTGAATTGATTTTATCAAATGTAATGGTATCGTGTTTTTTGAAAATTTTTCTTGTAAAGTTCTAGGGTTTATGTTAATATAAGTATACTTAAATGATACATAATCACTTCGATATCATTTTAAGCATATGTGTATATAAGACACATCTGAAACATTAAGGCGATTCAGCCGAAGAATTTCAAACTGTAACAACTGAATATGATTCATAGGATGGAGATAGGATTTTTTTGTTTACTCTTAGTCTCTATTCTGCTACAATGGAAGGAGAAAACAAATGAAACAAGTAACAAAAACACATTTGGCACACGGCATTGAAAAGACAGAGAATTTTTCTCAATATGACGAGAGTATCAAGGTGCTCTTAAGCGACAAACAGGTCTTAGCACGAATTGCACAACATCGGACGGAAGAATTTAGGAATTATGATATTCAAACGATTATGGAGTGCATTGAAGGTGAACCTGAGATATCAAAACGTATTGTATATCCCGGAAAGCGTCATATGGAAGCTATCACCGGTATGAATTCAGAGAGTAAGGAATCAAATGAAGGTGAAATAACGTTTGATATTCGCTTTTATATGATTACTAAGGAGAAAGAACGAATTAAAGTAATTGTAAATGTCGAGGCGCAGAAAGCATATCATGTGGGTTATCATTTTGAACCTAGGGCGATTGTATATTGTGCCAGAATGATTTCTGAGCAGATTGATCGAGAGTTCACAACAGACAATTATGATGGGTTGAAAAAAGTATACTCGATATGGATTTTTTTCGATGCTCCGGTGAAAGACAGTGATACAATTACAGAATACACCATCGAAAAAAAGGATGTATATGGTGTACCGGTAGAAGGTGCAAAATACGATTATCTTTCAATATCATTTATTAGACTTCCAAAAGGCAATATGGAGGAAAGTAAGAATAAGTTGATACATATGTTGTCGACTTTATTTTCACAGAAATTAGATGCTGATGCAAAGAAAAAGATTTTAGAACACGAGCATCAGATGAAAATGACAAAGAAGTTGGAAGGAGGAATTCATTCAATGTGTAATGTAGCAGAAGGTCTTTGGGAAAGAGCGGTAGAAAGTGGATTAGAACAAGGAATTCAGCAAGAACGACAAAGTAGTATTGAAGTTCTAGTTAGAACTTTGCGTAAACTTGGCATGGAAGATAGAGTGATTCTTTGGCAGCTAATAGAAGAATATGAGTTAGACGAAGAGATAGCTAAATCATATTTATAGTAAAAACAAGGAGGTCTGTAGATATGATTAGATACGAAATTGAAGGTGGTAATTTACCTGTTGTTATCTGTTATCCGGAGGCAGGACAGACACTCTGCACAGAAAGCGGTGCCATGAGTTGGATGAGTCCGAATATGAAGATGGATACGAATAGCGGAGGCGGAATTAAAAAAGCACTGGGAAGAATGTTTTCCGGTGAATCTATCTTTATGAATGAATATACTGCTCAAGGTGGCACCGGAATGATTGCATTTGCATCCAGTTTTCCGGGTTCCATTATTCCATATCAGGTATCAGAAGGAAATGGAATTGTCGTGCAAAAGAGAGGTTTTCTTGCTATGGAAAAAGGTCTGGACTTGTCCGTGTTTTTCCAGAAAAAGCTTGGAAGAGGCTTCTTTGGCGGGGAAGGATTTATTATGCAGAGAATTACCGGTTACGGAATGGTATTTCTTGAAATAGATGGATATTGTAAAGAGTATAACCTCGGTGTAGGAGAAAGCATTATTGTGGATACAGGATATCTCGCAGCGATGAGTGATACTTGTACGATGGATATTCAACCTGTTCAGGGCGCAAAGAACATTTTCTTCGGCGGGGAAGGTTTGTTCCATACCCGTATTACGGGACCGGGTAAAGTGTACATACAGTCAATGCCGGTTATTAATACAGCACAGGCACTGTCGCCTTATCTGAATCTGAATGATGGGGATAACAATGGAGGCGGAATCAATATTCGGCTTGGGGATTAACACATAAGTGTTTTGTCAAATGAAATAAAGAAAGGCGTCGCAGTTGCGGCGCCTTTACTATGTCTAATCTAAGAGTGTGTTCTTCTAAAATAGTGCTTCTTAGTGTAAACAATGAATGCACATGAGACAGCTAGAAGTATCATCATAAAGGTAGAAGAAGTATCGCCTGTATTAGGTGCAGGTGGCTGGGGTGATGAAGATTGTTCTGCCTTCGTTAATTCATCGTAAACAACATATGGAGAAAAATGATTCAATGTAATTTTTGCAAAATTGTCTTTTCCATCAGGATAACCATAATTACCGGTAAACTCGACAGAAATATCTTCGTCTACTCCACTTTGGATAAATGTGGCTTTCAAATCGTTTGCGTCCCAATCATCCTGTATTTGTATATATACAGGAACTGATTTCGGTAGAGTGGTGTATTCTTCAAAATTAGACTTTGCAACACCGATTTCAAAAAGTATGTAGTTGTCATCTTCAATTTTGTTTTTATGAGTATCATCTAATGAGTTCCAATAAGTCTTTGAATTGTCTGTGTTTATATATTCAACCCAAAAATAACTCCCATCTTCAAAGACCGCTTTTTCATTGTCAATTCCAAACCATGTGGTTGTACCGTTGTTGTCATATTTGAGCCAAGTGATTTTTTCTCTGCTTAATTCCGTACCATGGAGACCGCAGGTAGGACAGATACCAGATTCAAAATTATGTTTCTTGCTTCCTTCATCGGTAATGGTGTCATATTTCCAACACGAATCAGATGCACTGCATCTTGCTGATTTTGTTCCATCAGATTTACATGTAGCAGTACCATCCGATGTGTAGTCTTCTGGATTAAAGACATGCTGGTGTGAATAACTTGTCATATTGTCAGGTGTTTCACCATCAATCTTTAATGAAAGTAATTCGGAGTTGGCATGTTCTGTTTCATATATTATATGACGTGTTCCATCAATAGTTCTTCTGTTAAAGGTTAGGTTTGCATGTATGTCAGTTGTTATATCAACTGTAACCATTGAGGTGTTCCCAGATTTGATTGCTGCGTGATTGTCTGCTTCAATGATACACTCACCCACAATAGCAAGATTCAGATGAACAGGGGAATTACCATCAATGCGAAATGCCGTACAGTCGTTAGAACCAATAATTTTAGCATTGTCTAATGTAATGTCAAAAGTTGCTTCGTCACCTGTTTCATTCTTAATCTGAAGCGGAGTGTCAGATGATCTTTCTCCGGTGATTTCGTATTTTCCGATAAAGTCAACTTCATCTTCATTTCCCTGTTTATAATTTGTAGGTGTTATAACAATATCGCCGTTTTGCAAATCTAGTGTTACAGTGTTGGTATCTTTTGCAGATGTAATGAGAGTTGCTGTAACAAGTAGAGATGCAAGCATAAGTAAAGGTGCAAATTTATTCATGCTAAAAACTCCTTTCGTTTTACTAAAATAATTATACCTATTTGTTTTCGTTTAAGCAAGATTAAAAAATTCTTATTATGAATGCACTTGACACACCTAGTAATTCTAGGTATAATAAATACATAGATATACTAGGTATAGGAGGTGCGGTTATGGCAGTTGATAAAGGTTACATGTCCGGTAGTGCGAGAATGCTTGTTTTGAATTTATTGAGCGAAAAATCACAATATGGATATGAACTGATTAAGACATTGAAGCAACGCTCAAATGATGTGTTTGACATGAAGGAAGGAACTTTATATCCCATTTTACACAAGCTGGAAAATGACGAGTTAATTTCTTCTTCTAATCAGGAAGTGGCAGGCAGAGTGCGAAAAGTGTATTGCATCACAGAGAAAGGCCAAAGGGTGCTCGCTAGAGAAAAAGAGGAATGGAGAGAGTTTTCTGTGGCAGTGAATCAGGTTCTGACGTTTGGCGGAATCTAAGATGAAGAGAGAAGAATTCTTGCGTATCGTCCGAAAGCAGATTCGCTTCGTTTTTGACCGTGATGACGTAGAGACTGAATTAAAGCAGCATTTATCTGATAGCATAGATGATTTGGTTGAAGAAGGCTTGTCTCGGGAAGAAGCGGAATTGCTTGCCGTGGAGCAGATGGGCAATCCGGTTGAAGTGGGAAAACTTTTGAATAAGGAGCATAATCCGTTACTTGGATACCTTTGGGCAGCATCCAGAGTATTGTTGGCGTGCATTGTATGTCCTGCGGTTCTGTACATTGGAATTACCGTATTTTTTTTATTAAAGACAGTCGCGCCTATGACACTTAAGGATAGTGCCGCGATGTATGATGTTGGAATAGATATGGAATTGCCAACGCATAAAGTAAAGTTAGACAAGATTTGTTTGAGTGAATCAGGCAGATATAGTTTGACATATCGGGCATGGACAAAATTTACTTACAGCAGATCCGGCAGTGCAACTCAACTCTTTACGCTGGAAGATGAAGCAGGAAATCATCTGGGAGGAGCCACAAAAGGTGCTAACGGAAATGTTAGCGAGTGTGGTTCCAAAGACTTTGAATGGCCGGAGAATTCTGTGTTACATATAGTTGGTGTTGATGGAGAAGTAATTGAATTAGACTTGACGGAGTATTGCGATGAAAAGAGGTAAAAAACTACTAATTAATATAAGCATAATCGCGCTGATTCTTTGGGGAATATACTATTTTGGCGGATATTATGTTTCAAAGGAACAATGTATCAAAGAAACCTTGCGAGGACTCTATGCCTATGAAACAGAGACAATTATGGAGTTTGAGAATTTTGATCGAGGGATTACATTACTGGCTGATTTAGAGAAGAAAACCTACTCTATAGTAGAAACAAAAGTGACCGGATTGTTTTATCAAGCAGATAATACACTTGCCGGATATTCAATAAAAGAAGATTATGCTATTGATGTGTTTGGAATGTACGCTGATAAAATGGGGACTGGAATATTCGTATATCGAAATGATCAATCTATAGCGAAAGTTGAAGTGGAACTTGAAAACAGAGAAACAGTAACACTTGATGAATGGAACAATGATTATGCCGGATATTTACAGGGAGACAATGAGTTTGTAAAAGGTACATATCGGGCATACAATGCGAATGATGAGTTGATAGAAGAGATAGAGTGGTAAAATGTGAGGTGTCTTATGGAAAAACTGAAGAATAAAATCAATTGGAAAAATTTATTAGGGGTCGCTTTAATTATTGTATTGGTGATAGAGTGTATTGTAATTGGGAACTTATCAAAAAAAATTTCATACCTAGAGGGAGAAATTTCTTCTTTGCATACGCAAGGCGGTTATATCCGCGGTGAAATCAGCTCTATTTATGACAATATTGAAGAAAAACTAAACAGGGAAGCAAGTCTTATATCAAGTGTGGATTATGAATTGGGTGCATTTAACAGCACCACACAGAAGGCAGAAGTTAAGTTTACAGTTGTGCCAAAAAACATCACGGATGAGATGGTTCTCTCTATCAGCATGGGAGATGAGACGGCGGATTTCTTACGTGAGGGGAATGAATTCACTGCAACCTTAAATGTGAGCCTTTTTCTAAATCATAGTAGTTATCCAATATTAATTGTCAAAACTGCGGAGGAAACACTGACAGAAAAATTAGAAAATGTTAATCTTGGCTCTTTGTATCAAAGAGGTCTTCCGAATATTCAGGCAAATATCTGGGGAGGAACTACAACAAAGAAGAGTTCACTGAAAATTGATGGGAACGTATCGCTGGACTGTACACCGGGGAAAGAAAGTAAGATTAGTTTTAAGAAAATTGAATTGGTTACAGAACTGAATAAAAAAGAAGTTGACCGCGAGGTGATTTTTTTGAAATTAGTAGACGGAGAGTGTGAACATTCCATTCATGAGACGTACGAATTAGATGACGGGGACAATCTTGTTATGTATGTGGAGGCGAAGGATACAGCAGGGTTTGTTTATCGGACGGGTTGGCATTCTTGGACAGAAGGTGACAATATTGAAAGATATGGAAAAGAGATATATGATAAAGATGGAAATCTTCTGATATTCGAATAGGAAAAAGGCAATTGCCTTTTTCCTAAATCTATACAATTCCCATTGCAATCTCAACAACAAGTGCAACGATCACTACTAACGCAGAGATGATAAATCCGTGTATCATCGGTCGGATGCCGGACTTTTTCAGGTTTGAAAATGAAGTGTTCAGTCCGATAGCGGAAAGAGCACAGACCATTAAAAATTTACTTGTTGTTTTTGTCCCTGAAACAACAGTTGTCGGGATAGAGAAAACGCTTGCTACAATGGACATTGCAAGGAAGCAAAATATAAACCATGGAAAGATTTTTGCAATGTTAAAATTGGCTTTTAATCCGTCACCATTTTGGCTGTTCGCAATTGCTTCTTTACGTTTTAAACGGAGTTGAATGAATGCAAAAGTAATAACAGTTGGAATGATGGCAAGTGTGCGGGTTAGTTTCACCATTGTTGCAAAATCACCAGCACCTTCCGAGAACGCATATCCGGTCGCAACGACAGAAGAGGTGTCATTAACCGCAGTTCCTGCCCAGATACCAAATGCCTGGTCAGACATACCCAATGCTCGACCCATGATTGGGAATAAAACAATCATAGCCATGTCAAAGAGAAATGTTGCTGACATTGCATATGCTACATCGTTGTCATCAGCATCAATTGTCGGTGCAATAGCTGCAATTGCGGAACCACCACATATGCCTGTTCCGGCAGAAATTAGATTAGAAAGTTTCCAGTTGAGTCCCAACGCTTTACCAATGAAATATCCACCGCCGAAACATGTCAGCAAGGTGAATGCCATTACAGTCAGAGACATTTTGCCAACATAGAGTATTGTTGTAATATTGAGTGATAAACCAAGTAAAATAATTGCAAATTTTAGAATTTTTTTGGAAGTAAATTTTAATCCTGATGCAAAGAGTTTGGTGTTTTTGATATATTGATTGAGGAACATACCAATAAACATGGCAATTACAGCCGAACCAATCAAATGAATCGGAAGCACGCTCTCAATTAAGCAGGAAAGAAACGCAATGCATGCTGCGAGTAATATTCCCGGAATAGTTTTTAACATTTTCATAAAATGAATTCCTCCTATGTTTAATCACTAACAACCATTATACAGTTTTCTAAAATAGAATCAAGTTGGATATATAATTATGTCGAATATTATTGAGAGAGGACAATGGATTTGATATAATATATTTACAAATGCAAAAGTACAATTATCATGGGAATAGAGAGAAAAGGTAAATATAATAATATCTAGAAAAGCATCAGAGCGTATCTGGTGTTTTTTTTATACATTGACAAGAGTTATATACTGTTATATACTGTTTGTAAAGAAGAGGTGATAACATGAATATCATAATTAACAACTCATCCATGCAACCGATTTATGAACAGATTGTTAATCAGATTAAAGCATCTATTATGAAAGGCACTTTAAAAGAAGAGCAGATGCTTCCTTCTGTGCGCTTACTAGCAAAGGAACTGCGGATCAGCGCCTTGACTGTTAAAAAGGCGTACGACACATTGGAAGAACAAGGATTTATTGTAACGGTACATGGAAAGGGTAGCTTTGTATCTTGTGCGAACCAGGAACTGATGCTGGAAGAGAAACGTAAGGAAGTAGAAAACGATATTGAAATGGCGATTCGCAAGGGTAGAAGTTGTGGCATGAGTAATGAGGAACTAAAAGACTTGTTTATGCTTATATTGGAGGAATAATTTGATGATTAGATTAGAAAATGCGCAAAAGCATTATAAAGAGTTTGATTTAAACTGTTCGCTTGAAGTCAGACCGGGACAAATTACTGGCTTGGTTGGAGAGAACGGTGCAGGAAAAAGTACAACCTTTAAATTAATTCTTGGTTTGATACGAGATGATGGCGGTACAATTGAGGTTTTCGGAAAGCCAATTCAACAGATGACACATAAAGACAAAGAAAATATGGGTGTGGTTCTGTCTGATTCCGGATTCAGTGGATATGTAACGGTGAAGGATTTATTACCTGTTATGTCATCTCTGTATTCGAAATTTAATAAGGATTCTTTCCTGAAAAACTGTGAGAAATATAAGATTCCGCTGAATAAGAAAATCAAAGAGTTCTCTACGGGTATGAAGACAAAGCTTAAAATGCTGGTTGCTATTTCACATGAGGCAGACCTGTTAATTCTTGATGAGCCGACTGCCGGTGTGGATGTAATTGTAAGAGACGAATTCATACAAATGTTGCAGGAGTACATGGCGAACGGTCAACGCTCGATTTTGATTAGTTCTCACATTTCTACGGATTTGGAGAATCTCTGTGATGACTTGTATATGATTCACGATGGCCGGATTATTATGCATGAGGATACAGATGTGCTACTTAGTGAGTATGCAGTCTTAAAACCTTCGATGGAACAATATGAGACTTTGGATAAGCAACATTTATTGAAGGTGAAGAAAGAGTCTTTCGGCTATCGGTGTTTGACGAACGAGAGACAATATTATGCTGAGAATTATCCTGATATTGTGATTGAAAAAGGAAATATTGATGAGATGATTCTACTTATGGTGAGAGGTGAAAGTGTATGAAAGGATTGCTGATGAAGGATCTTGCGTTTGTGAAATTACAGGCGAAATCTATGATATTTATTTTTGTGTTAGTCATATTCATGCTACTCTGTGGTTCGAATTTTGAATTTGTTATTGTATATGCCAATATTATATTTACAATGTTCGTAATCACAACAATTAATTATGATTATTTTGAAAATGGGTGTGCATTTTTAATGACCTTGCCGATAAGCAGGAAACTATATGTCAATGAAAAATACATTCTGGGTTTCTTGACGGCAGGTTGTGGTTTTCTTGCCGACATTGTTTTCATGTTAGTTGGTCATTTTCTGAAAGAAGGATATGTTTTTGGAATGAATAATCTGATCTTTTCGTTTGCGTATGCATTGGGAAGTCTTTTTTTTATAGCACTTGTGTTACCGATAGAATTAAAATACGGCCCAGAAAAAGCACGTATCGCTATGATTGTTGTTGTGGCCGTTATCTATGCAGGCGTATTTGTGTTTACAGGAGTAGGACCGTTTAATTTGTCAGGCGTTACAACACAGTTATTGTCTCTTGAAAAGATTGTGCTATTGGGAATTGCAGGAGTGACTGTAATTATTGCGTTAGGAATTTCGTATCTTATATCCTGTAGGATAATGGAGAAAAAGGAGTTTTAGACTTGGTGAGCATGTAGAAAAAGTATCGGACAGTAGAAAAAGTATCGGACTTGATAAACTTGTGTAATAATGCTACAATTACAACATACAAAAATCATGAGGAGACGTGTAATGAAAACGTATACAATTGTTGCAGGGGTCAATGGTGCAGGAAAAAGCAGTCTAACAGGCGTTCTTCGTACAGAGATGACAAATCTTGGGAAAATTGTTGATGTAGACAAGATGATTGTTAAATGTGGTGGAAATGTTATTGAAGGCGACAAAAAATCCATTGAGCTTATTGATGAATGCTTAGAAAAAGAAATATGTTTTACCCAAGAAACTACGTTATCAGGTCATAGAATTCTTGCTACGGTAAAAAAAGCAATAGAAAAAGGGTATTATATACGTCTTTATTACGTTGGACTAAACACAGTTGAAGAAAGTCTTGTACGTATTGAAAACCGAGTAAAAAAAGGTGGTCATAATATACCGGATGCGTATGTGAAACGGAGATTTAACAAGCGTTTTGAAGATTTGACTACTATTTTGCAATATTGTGACGAGGCAACTTTTTATGATAATGAAAATGGTTTTGTTGCAGTTGCAGAATATAAGAATGGTGAAATTTTGCAAATTGGTAACTTAAAACCAGAGTGGCTTAACGAGTTGCTAGAATATATGGTATAGTCAAATGGGCAATTGTAAAACAGTTGCCTTTTTTAGGAGGAATTTATGCAAGATGCGAAAAAAGAAATTATTCGAACAATTAAATTTATCTTATTTTCTGCAAGTGCAGGAGTGATACAGGTTTTGAGTTTTACTGTATTAGAGGAAGTGTTTCATTTGATTCACTGGCTGTCCTATCTGATATCACTCGTTTTATCAGTACTTTGGAATTTTACACTCAACCGTAAATTTACATTTTACTCTGCAAATAATATTCCGATTGCCATGATGAAAGTGGCAGTATTTTATCTTGTTTTTACACCTCTTTCTACATGGTGGACAGCAGTTTTGACAGGTGCAAAAATTGCTTGGAATGAGTATCTTGTTTTAATTATTACCATGATTATTAATTTTGTGACAGAATATTTGTATGATCGTTTTTTTGTGTTTGGGAACAGTATTGACACGGCAATAAGCCAATAAAAGGGAATGAATTCTCTGGTGGTGGTTTATCAATGAAGTAAATAAAAAAGAGTAATTTGTGTGTAACGAATTACTCTTTTTTCTGATATATGGGTAACTTAAAGAGGAGGTGAAGAGGTGCTTGAGATAGATTCTGTTTATCGCAAACATGCAGAATTTGTATACAAATATTTGTTTTCTCTTTGTCATGAGGAAGATACTGCCGAAGAACTACTTCAAGAAACATTTTATCAAGCAATTAAATCCGCAAAACGATACGACGGAAGCTGCAAAGTCACAACATGGTTATGTCAGATTGCAAAACATTTGTGGTATCAGGAGTTGGAGCGTAGAAGAAAATATCAAAGCAACACATTGCACGAGAATACTGTCTCTGAAGAAAAAACGGTGGAACAAAAGTTGTGCCAGAAAGAACAATTGATGGAAATCTTTCAACGAGTACATATTTTAGATGAAACATCAAAAGAGATATTTTATCTAAGAGTGATGGGTGATTTCTCTTTCAAAGAGATTGGACAGATATTTAACAAAAACGAAAATTGGGCAAGGGTTACATTTTACAGAGTAAAGCAAAAGATTATGAAAGGTGTGAATGAATATGAAGTGTGAAATAATAAGAGATTTACTACCAAGTTATGTAGATGGATTAACCAGTAATGAGAGTAACCGAGAAATAGAATT
>JAZQRQ010000010.1:0-6982 GCA_045629665.1 Faecalimonas sp. | reverse complement strand
AAAGACTAGTTTGGTTGAAGCCATGTTATATGTTTCAGGCGCAACGAACAGAATGGGCAAGATTGCAGATCACAACACGACAAGTGATTTTGATAAAGAGGAACAGAAACGTGAATTTTCAATTAGTACAAGTTTAATCCCTATCGAGTGGGAAAAAGCGAAAATCAACGTGCTCGACACACCGGGTTACTTTGACTTCGTAGGTGAAGTGGAGGAAGCAGTCAGTGCAGCGGATGCAGCTGTTATCGTTGTTTCCGGTAAAGCGGGTGTAGAAGTTGGAACAGAGAAAGCTTGGGAATTATGTGACAAGTATAAATTGCCGAGAATGGTTTACGTAACAGAGATGGATGTGGATGATGCATCTTTCCGTCAGGTTGTGGAAGATTTGACAGCGAAATACGGTAAGAAGATTGCACCTCATTTCCAACCGATTCGTGAGAATGAAAAATTAGTTGGTTACGTTAACGTTATTAAGAACGCAGGTAGAAGATATACAGGTGTTGCTACAAGAGAAGAATGTGAGATTCCTGATTACTGTCTGCCAAACCTTCAGATTTGCCGTGATGCTTTGATGGAGGCAGTTGCTGAGACAAGTGAAGACTTTATGGACAGATACTTTGCAGGTGAGGAATTCTCAGTAGAAGAGATTCGTGCAGCAATGCGTATGTCTGTAACAGACGGAAGTATTGTTCCTATAGCAATGGGGTCTAACACAGAGGCTCAGGGTGTTGCGAACTTGTTATCTGACATCGTTCGTTTCTTCCCAAGTCCTGATAAGAAATCTTGCGCAGGTATCAACCGCAAGACAAATGAGATCTTTGAAGCAAACTATGATTTCTCAAAATCTAAGAGTGCTTATGTATTCAAGACAATGGTTGACCCATTTATCGGTAAATACTCTTTCGTTAAGGTTTGCTCTGGTGTACTTAAGGGAGATGACGTTCTCTTTAACACATCAAACGATACAGAAGAGAAACTCGGCAAACTATATACGATGATTGGTAACAAACCGGTAGAAGTTCCGGAACTTCATGCAGGTGATATCGGAGCAATCGCGAAGCTTTCTGACGTGAAGACAGGCGATAGCCTTTCTACCAAGAATACACAGGTTATGTATGGTAAGACAGAGTACTCTGTACCATATACATATATGAAATATGTTGTAAAGACAAAAGGCGATGAGGATAAGGTTTCTCAGGCACTTGCAAAGATGTGTGCAGAAGATGTTACTCTTAAGGTTGTAAATGACAGCGAGAACCGTCAGACACTCATCTATGGTATGGGTGACCAACATCTTGAAATCGTTGTGAGCAAGCTTGCAAGCCGTTACAAAGTTGACGTTGCTCTTGAGACACCGAAGGTTGCTTTCCGTGAGACGTTGCGTAAGAAATCTGACGTGGATACTAAATATAAGAAACAGTCAGGTGGACATGGTCAGTATGGTCACGTCAAGATGACATTTGAACCTTCAGGCGACCTTGAGACACCATTCGTATTTGAACAAATCGTTGTTGGTGGAGCAGTTCCGAAGAACTACTTCCCTGCAGTTGAAAAAGGTCTTCAGGAATCAGTAGTGAAGGGTCCTTTGGCAGGATATCCTGTAGTTGGTGTGAAAGCGGTATTATACGATGGATCTTACCATCCGGTAGACTCTTCGGAAATGGCGTTCAAGACAGCTACAATTCAGGCATTCAAGAAGGGCTTCATGGAAGCTAGTCCGGTTCTCCTGGAACCTATCGCCAACATCAAGGTTACTGTACCGGATGAATTCACAGGTGATGTTATGGGTGACCTTAACAAACGCCGTGGACGTGTACTAGGTATGACACCTATCGCAGGCGGCAATCAGATTATTGAGGCTGATATCCCAATGACAGGTGTATTCGGATACTGTACAGTACTTCGTTCTATGACAGGTGGTAGAGGAACTTATGCGTACGAATTTGTTCGCTACGAGCAGGCACCTTCAGATGTTCAGGAAAAAGAAATTGCTAAGAGAGCAGCAGAAGAATAACAAGTGCAAGGGCATGGCAATCGTGCCCTTGTTTTTTTTCGCAAAAGTGCTATAATTCTTGTTATATTATTATAAATGAATGACAGTATGAGGGATTGAATGATGAAGATTGTAATTATTGGTGATGGGAAAGTAGGCTATAAGCTTGCAAAGCATTTATCAGAAGATGATTATGATGTGGTTTTGATTGATAATAATGAAGAGAAGTTGAAGAATGCGATTAATAATCTGGATATCAGTTGCTTTTCAGGTGATGGTGTCAGCGCTGCGGTTCAGGAAGAAGCAGGCGTTGCAAATGCTGACCTTGTAATTGCCTGTGCGTCTACAGATGAACTGAATATGCTCAGTTGTCTGATAGCAAGAAGACTTGGCGCGAAACACACGATTGCACGTGTCCGTAATCCAATCTATTATAAGCAGATTGATATTCTGAAGGAAGACTTGCATCTTAGCATGGTTGTCAATCCGGAATATGCGGTTGCAAATGAAATAGCAAGGAATCTGATTTTTCCGGCCGCAAGTAAGGTTGAGACATTTGTGAAGGGAAGATTGGACCTTGTGGAATTCCCGGTAAGAGAAGGGAATCCGTTGGTTGGGAATAAGTTGGCAGACATTTATACCAAATTTCAAATCAAGTTGTTGGTGTGTGCTGTTAAGAGAGGACAGGATGTATTTATTCCGGATGGTGAATTTATCGTACATGCCGGTGACAGACTTCACATTGCGGCAAGCCACAAGGATATTGAACGTTTCTTTGACCGCATGGATAACCATAAGAAGCGTATTAAAAATGTTCTGATATGTGGTGGTGGACGAGTTGGATACTATCTGGCTCGCAACCTTTGTACGATGGGAATGCAGGTAAAGATTATTGAAATTAAGCAAGACAAATGTGAATTTCTATGCGAACAATTGCCGGAAGCAACGGTGATTCGAGGAGATGCAACGGACCATGACCTTCTGTTGGAGGAGGGTGTCCGAGAGGCGGATGCATTTATTGCACTTACCAGTATTGACGAAGAGAACATTATCATGGGGCTTTATGCAAAGCGAGAGGGTGTACAGAAGATTGTTGCCAAGGTAAATGAAGACTCGCGTGCGCAGATGGTCGATGGTATGGGACTTGACAGTATTGTTTCTGCCAAGACAGCCACGGCAGATGCAATCTTCAGCTATGTTCGTGCAAGACAGAATTCTCTTGCAAGTGCGAACGTTGAAGCGATGTATCGTCTGGTAGACGACCGCGTGGAAGCGCTTGAGTTTGTTGTGAAACAGGAGACGAACTACACGAATGTTCCGTTAAAGGATTTGAAGATAAAGGCGAATAATCTAATTGCATGTATCGGTCGCAATCGCAAGATTATTATTCCGAGTGGTAACGACTGCATTCAGGCGGAAGATACCGTTGTTATTGTAACGAAGTCAAGGAGGATTCAGGATATCGCGGATATTCTGGAATAGAAGATGGGCCATGAATAATAGAATGACAACGTATATATTAGGAAAGATGCTTGGTGTGGAAGCACTGGTTCTTCTGATACCGGCGCTTGTGTCTTGGCTTTACAATGAGGATGGATGGAAATATTTTCTTATAACGAGTGTGATATTGGCAGTTATCTATCTTTTGTTTGGGATGAAAAAACCGAAGGACGCTACGATTTACGGAAGAGACGGAATTATCATCATCGCATGCGCGTGGATTCTGTGGTCAATATTCGGTGCATTGCCGTTTTGGTTTTCAGGAGCCATTCCGTCCTATGTAGATGCATTTTTTGAAACGGTATCCGGTTTTACGACAACAGGCTCTACCATTCTGAGGGATATTGCATCTATGCCGAAGGGAATGAATTTCTGGCGGTGTTTCACACACTGGATTGGCGGTATGGGTGTGCTTGTATTTGTTATGGTAATTGTCTCTTTGGAAGATAAGAACTCCATGCACCTGATGAGAGCAGAGGTGCCGGGACCTGAGACGGACAAATTGGTTCCGAAGGCGAGAGATACTGCAAAGATTCTGTACGGCATGTATCTGACACTTACAATTGCAGAAGTCATTTTCTTGCTGGCAGGCGGTATGGGATTATATGACAGTGTTATTCACTCATTCAGCACAGCGGGAACCGGTGGATTTAGCAACCGTAATAACAGTGTGGCATACTATGACAGTGCTTATATTGACGGTGTAATTACTGTATTTATGATTCTGTTTGGAATCAACTTTAATATGTACTATTTCTTATTGCTGAAGAAGGTAAAAGATGTCTTTAAGAACGAGGAAGTGAGAGCGTATCTGGGCATTGTTTTGGGTGCTGCAACGCTTATCACAATCAATATTTTGAGCATTTACGAGAAGCCGTTAAGGGCATTTCGATATGCGATATTCCAGGTCTCAGCCGTTATTACGACAACAGGTTTTGCTACTGCAGACTTTAATCTTTGGCCGGAGTTCTCGAAATGTATTTTGCTTTGCTTAATGATTATCGGTGCATGCGCGGGTTCTACCGGCGGAGGAATGAAGGTGTCTCGTATCATGATTGCTTTTAAGTGTGTCAAACGGGAACTGAAGCGTTTAATTCATCCGAAATCCGTCAATATTGTTAAAATAAACGGAAAAAAGGTGAAAGAGGAGACAATTCAAGGCGTTTATGTATATTTTATAGCTTATGTAATCGTATTTGTTATTTCCGTGTTATTAATATCACTGAATAATTTTGATTTTGCTACTACGTTTAGTTCGGTATTAACCACAATCAATAATATCGGACCGGGAATTGCTGCAGTAGGACCGGTTGAGAATTTTGCGAGTTTCTCTGTGTTTTCGAAGCTGGTGTTCTGTGTGGATATGTTAGTGGGAAGACTTGAGATATTCCCGTTTATTGTATTACTTTCTCCAAATTTGTGGAGAAAAAAATTCTAGGAGGAGATTTTTGTGAAGAATTTCAAGATTAAAATTATCGGGGCAATTGCGCTCATTCTATTTGCAGCAATCTATTATTACATTACGTTGCCGGCAATTAACATCCATGCAAGTGGATTTTGGTTCTTTATTATGCTTTTGTTTGTAGTTGTGATTGCAATCTATATCTTAAGAAGAAAACTTCGGATTGAGGAAATTAAACTGTCGAAAACGGTGAAGTTGCTGGTAGGCTGTCTGCTTCTTGTTGTGGCAGTATACCTGATAGGTTCAGTGCTTTCTTCGCCGATTGTCAATGCAAAGAAGTATCAAAAACTGCTTACTGTAAAGGAAGGGGAATTCACAAAGGATATTGAAGAATTATCTTATGACCAGATTCCGCTTTTGGATCGCGCTTCGGCTACACTTCTCGGTAATCGTAAAATGGGTAGCATGATTGATATGGCATCGCAGTTTGAGGTGGATGAAATCTACAGCCAGATTAACTATAAAGATAAACCGGTGCGTGTATCTCCGCTGAAATACGCCAGCCCGATTAAGTGGCTGACCAATCAGTCAGAGGGTATTCCGGCGTATATTATGATTGACATGGCGACGCAGTCAACGGAACTTGTGAAGTTGGAAAAAGGCATAAAATATTCAACGGCAGAATATTTCAATCGCAACATATACAGACACCTTCGTTTTAATTACCCAACTTATATTTTTAATGAGTTGAGTTTTGAGGTGGATGAAGAAGGTATTCCATTCTGGGTTTGCCCGGTGAAGAAGTTCAATATCGGTCTGTTTGGCGGTGAGACAGTAGGACGTGTCGTTCTCTGTAACGCGATTACAGGAGAGACTATAGATTATGATATTAAGGATGTTCCGCAATGGATTGACCGGGCATATTCGGCAGATTTGCTGGTGTCACTTTTTGATTACTATGGAACTTTGAAGCATGGATTTATCAACAGCGTGCTTGGACAGAAGGATTGTCTTGTGACAACAGACGGATATAATTATCTGGCAATTGATGATGATGTGTGGGTATATACCGGTGTTACATCGGTCAGCGGTGATCAGTCCAACGTTGGCTTCGTGCTTATGAATCAGCGCACCATGGAGACAAAATTCTACGCTATTGAAGGTGCCACAGAGACTTCTGCTATGGCCTCTGCGGAAGGTCAGGTGCAGAACCTGAAATATGTTGCAACATTTCCACTGCTTCTCAATATCGGTGGAGAACCGACGTATTTTATCGCGCTCAAGGACAATGCAGGTCTGGTAAAGAAATATGCGATGGTTAACGTCCAGAAGTATCAGGTCGTAGGAATCGGTGATACCGTGAGCGAATGTGAGTCGGAGTATCAGAAACTGCTTCAGAAGGAAGGCATTCAGGTTGTGGAGGATAACCGCAAGACAGGCACAATTACCGGTGCAATTACGAAAATTGCGCAGGGAGTTGTGGGTGGCAATTCGCATTATTTTATCATGGTAGAAGGTTCGGAGGAAATCTTCGACATCTCCGTTGTTGATTTTATTGATATTATCAAATATGAAATTGGACAGGAAATTACGTTAGAGTACAAGATTGGTGAGAAGACCAATACAGTGACAGCGTTGAAATAGAACAATAAAAATGGATGGGAGTAAATCCCATCCATTTGTTATATTATGATTAATTTAAGAAATTACATTTGTCAGCTTCAATTCCTAAATCTTCTTTGTTTGCGCTAAGGCTTACATAGAAATCAACATTGTGTGCTTTTGAAATGCTGTTCAGCGTATCAACGAAAGCAGCCATTCCTTCAAGAACAATTCCTTTTTGTTTTAAAATACCATCAATGAAAATAACTTGGATATCACTGTTTGCACTAAGCATTCCGTAAATGAATCCTGTGTATTCACTAATATTAGTGATTGTTGGGTAGTCAGCCATGCAGACTGCTCTGATATCAAAAGATAAACTGTATGTATCATTGTGGCTATTTTTAATGAATACTACGTTTCCGTCACATTCCTTTGCTTTTAAATTTGCAGCTTCAATCATTTTCTGTGTTTTGCCGCTTCCT
>JAZQRQ010000009.1:0-5396 GCA_045629665.1 Faecalimonas sp. | reverse complement strand
GAATAATTCACAAAAACTTCTTCTAAATTTTTTACCCCTTTTTCCTGAAACTGTTGTATACTCTTAATCATAGAAAGCACCTATCCTTTATGTAGATTTTTGTTTCGCAACTTAATCTTAACACAAAGTCGGTGCTTTCTTCTTTTGTCTATTTATTTTTCCTACAAAAATTTTACCCTAGCTTTCTTAAGTGTTGATGTATTATATTGTTAGGTTGATTTTCAAAGTGACATTCATCCACGACTCTGCCAAAGAGAGAAACAAACAGGGCGATTCACACGAATCGCCCCGCAAACATCATTTTATTCCCACGTTGTTCTTCCTTTATACGTGTACGCAATATAGCTTTTTCCACGGTTTATCACAAGCTCCTGCCCATTTGTATCATAGAACTTCAAATACGCATTCTCTCTGCCATTCGCTTTAGACCAACGGATTTCCTGCACCTGACCATTGGAAATATAGTAACCCTTGGAACTGCTCGAACCTGCCCAATCTATCTTCTTGTGTCCGGCAGAATCTCGCACAGAAATACTTGTTTCCAGTACAAACACGTTCGTAAAGGACAACTGCGCTCCACTTCTGCCATCTACATGCGGCTGACCGTTAATTTCCTTAAAGTAGGTCCCCGTTTCTGCATTGTAGGTAAGTTTTGCCCTGGCTGCGCCAAATCTTACGTCCAATACATTACAAGTCTCTCCGGTCGGCGTTATCTTCGTTCCCATGTCGCAGAAATTAAATGCAGCTTCTTTCTTATCTGCAGATAAGTCTATGCGCTTTCCGCTATTTTGCACGACAGAGGCAAACTTCGTACCTTTAAAAACTCCTGTATGCTCCAATGCATACCCTGATTTTCTCCTTGCGCTGTCTCTGCCAAACAACCCGCCATCATTTGATAAACCATCAAATTTATCCGGCTGTATAGACTTCAAATAACTTAAAATAGTCTGGTCACTTCCCCAATGTATGTAGAATGCATCAAAACCTTTGGCAATCGCAGGATAATAGTAACGACAGCTTCTGATTGCACAGATATCCGGAACCTTCGTATAATCTGCGTACAGCGCCATAAGTCTTGTCAAATCTCCCTCTACCGGAAGTTCGAAGATGACATCTGCCTCCGTAATACCATACTGAGGAAGAGCATCCTTTACGTTGTTAATCATAACGGCTACCGGACGTTTTCCGATTGCTTCCTGACTCAAATCACCAATGCCGGTTAATAGATTCTGATTCTTCGGTACCGGAAGCGAATCCAGTGGAGTCCATTTACTCACTACTCCCAAACTCGACATGTCTGTTTCAACGGTCTTTGCCTCTTTTTTGCCACATCCTATTGTAATGGCACCTATTACGATTGTCAGTGTTAGGCAACTTATTCTCTTCCACATTTTTCTCATTTGAATCTCTCCTTTGACAACATTCTTCTGTTTTCTAGTATGCAACATAACTGATATTCAAATCTACTTTTCCCTTAATTCCCGGCACACTTCCGGAACTTGTATATTGCCACATATCATACCTTCCCGGATAGCCACATGATGTCGCATAATGCGCTACCCAAACGGAATACATTTCCAGTTGTGACATGTTTAAATTATCTCGAAGCCAGTAATAATTTGAATATATTCCCGGCATATATCCCGCATTTCTCACGGTTTCACAAAATGCCTTCGCGATTGCGGTCCTCTGCACCACGCTAAGCTTATTGGCACGGCCATCCTTGTATTCTTCTGTATCGAAATAAATTGGCAAATGCAATTTGTAGCCCGCGACAAGCGATATCGCCATACTGGCCTCTTCCACAGCTTCTGCCTCTGTAATTGCCTGGCTGTAAATATATACCCCAACCTTAATTCCTGCCTTGGTGGCACCTTCTATATTTTTCTTGAAATAAGAGTCTTCTATCAATGCTCCAGTTGAAGTTCCTCTGTTTCCAGCCCTGATAATTGCGAAATCAATCCCCGCATTAGCAACCGCATTCCAATCAATATTGCCATTCCATTTTGAAACATCAATACCTCTCTGCTCTTGCGATTTTAAGAGTACACCATCTTCTCCAAAAGTATACCTTCCACCACCGATAACTTGTATGCCTTTCACTGCCTTATGATTTGCATCAAAATAATACAACTTACCACCAATGGTCTGCCAACCGGTATACTTCGTTGTATAGAATTCATTGTACAGACTATAATCTCTAACCTTTGCCGGTTCTTTCTTGCCTTTGTCAAGATAGAGAAGCGTTCCCTCTTTGTCCGTTAATGGCGTCTTATCATCTGTAACTTCCAATACAGTGATTGCGATATTTATTTGTTTTTGTCGGCTCACTCCTGCTGTGGCGTCTTCATAATCCACAAGCAGACGCAGATTTGCCTCACCGGTTTGAACTGCTGTTATTGTAATGGTACTGTCTTCTTTTTTTTCAAATGTAAAGACTCCTTCTGCATCCTTCTCCCATGAACACCCTTTTATCATTTGTTTGTCATCAGATACAACCAGCGTTAAAAGAAATGTTCTGGATTGTTCACCTCCATCACTATATAAAACAATTGATTCCGGCACCTCGACATACGTCGTATCTATTATGGTTTCCTGTCTTTTTGCATCACTGGCACTTGCCTGTGGAAAATTTGACAAATCCACATTGTCTTTTGCGACAACCACATCTTCTTTTTTTGATTCCAAGAGCGTAACCGTATCTTGAAGCTTGCTTTCTTCCTTTGGTTTTTGTGTAGGTGCTTCCTCCTTTTTTATATCAACCTCAGATTCTTTTTTTATCTCATTTTTAACGTCAACTTTTTTATATTCTATCTTGCCCCTTACAGTCATCAGAATATCGTTTTCTACAATAATGAAACCTTCTGCACCATGCAACTGCACGGTATATTTTCCTGCTGTCATTTCGGTTATATGGATGATACCATCCATATCTTCATCGGTATACTCTTTCCCTTGAGTCTTTTTCTGTGCTGTTACTGTGACTTTAAAAGCAGTTCCAGTTACCAAAGCATCGGCTTCATCAACAATTTTGATTTTTAAATCTTTTTCAATCGATGTCCCTGAAAAACTAATTTTTCTAGGTCCTATGTTTTCCTCTTGCGGAGCGGGGTCTTGTATTTCTTCCACAATAACCCCCGTCTTATCTTCTGTTTGTTCTACCTCAATCGGTTCGCTGCTCATCGGAAAACACGCGATTCCGATTGCTAAACACAAAATTATAAGCAACGTTGCTCCGATTACTCCGAGAATAATTCTTTGCCTTTTTGTCAACTCCCGTATTTTATCATTTATTTTCCCCAGTAAATTTCTCACAATGTCCTCTTTCTCAAAAAAGTGAGGCTTTTATAACCTCACTTCTGAATTTTTAAAACAATTTTTCCGGATACACGCCTGCATCTACAAGGCCTCTTACAGATGCCATTACCGCATCCTTATCTTCCTTATACGTCACTCCGAACCACTTATCTTTCGACTGAAGCACTGTCACTTCCGCCTGATTATTTTTGAGCAAACCTCCAACGATGGTCGGAAGTAAATATTCTGCCTTCAGATAATCATCTCCACAGTTCTGTAAGAACTCATCAAATCCTGATTCCAGAACATCAAAGAAGTCCGGCTGTAATCCCCACATATTCATGGATACCGGAGAATCTATAGCGATCGGTACATCTCCATTTTCTGTACGTACAGCCGCACCTTCTCCTACCTTGACAATATTCTTGGTTTCTACAATATCTGTCAGTGTATGATTCTCATCCACCTTGCAGATACCCCTTGTGACACCGCCGTTTTCGCTGAGTGTATTACCAAGTACGAAGCCAACCATGCTGATTTGTGTCTTTCTACTCTCTTTTTGTTTTGAAACAAGATGATTATAGCCTTCCACATAAGCCTGCTTCCCGTAATAATCATCTGCATTAATTACTAAAAACGGTTCTTTCACAACATCCTTGCAACACAGGATTGCCTGACCGGTTCCCCATGGTTTGGTGCGGTCTGCGTATTTCTCTCTGAAAGCCACCGGTATATCCGAAACTTCTTGGTATGCATAAGCAACCTCCACGATTTTCTCAATGCGATTACCGATTACTTCTTTAAAGTCCTTTTCCAAATCTTTACGAATTACGAATACCACTTTGTCAAATCCTGCCTCCATGGCATCGTAGATAGAATAATCCATAATAATCTCACCGCTCGGTCCCACCGGAGCCAGTTGTTTAATTCCACCGCCGAAACGACTGCCAATACCGGCCGCCATAATAACTAACGTTGCTTTGCCCAACTCTCATTCCTCCCAAAAACAAAAACTATTTTAAAAGTCGATTCAGTGCACTGAACACTGCGCGAATACCGGCTCTCGTAATATTTGAGCTGACACCCACACCGTGTGTGACATTTCCTGTCTTTTCATCGCGCATACAAATATATGCTGCCGCTCTCGCATTGGATCCTTCTCCAAGTGCGTGTTGTGTGTAATCCACAATCGTGACGTCCACATCCGTCGTGTTATGTAACGCAACCTTAACAGCATCAAGCGGACCATTTCCAACTGCTTCCACTTCTTTGAGTACACCATTGTAGTGGAAACTGAGTTCCACCTTAGTATCGCGCTCACCATGGTCCTCTGCTCTTGCACGGAGGAACTCATAAGGCACTGTCAGTTTTAAGTATTCATTTGTGAATACATCCATAATCGTTGCCGGCGCAACTTCACCCTGCTTTTCAGCAATTTTCTGAATCACATCTGCAAACTCTTTGTGCATTGCCTTCGGAAGTTTATAACCGAATTCACTATCCATAACAAAGGCAACACCGCCTTTTCCTGACTGGCTGTTAATACGCACAATCGGCTCATATTCTCGCCCGACATCGGAAGGATCAATTGGAAGATACGGTACCTCCCACCAATCCTGATTACGTTCCTTCATAGCCTTCACACCTTTATTAATTGCATCCTGGTGTGAGCCGGAGAACGCTGTAAATACGAGTTTCCCTGCATAAGGATGTCTCATCGGCACTTCCATCTTACAGCATCTCTCATACACTTCTTGAATCTCAACGATATTTGTTAAATCCAATTCCGGATTGATACCCTGTGAAAACATGTTGTAAGCCACTGTTAAGATGTCCAGATTCCCGGTACGTTCTCCATTACCAAACAGAGTTCCTTCGACACGATCCGTTCCTGCCAAAAGTGCAAGTTCCGTCGCAGCAACTCCGGTACCTCGGTCGTTATGAGGGTGAATACTAAGGATAATACTTTCTCTATTTTTGAAATGCTTATGCATCCACTCAATCTGGTCTGCATAAACGTTTGGAGTTGTCATCTCTACGGTCGCAGGAAGATTAATGATAATTGGATTTTCTTTTGTTGCACCCCAGGTTTCCTGTAC
>JAZQRQ010000008.1:0-18730 GCA_045629665.1 Faecalimonas sp. | reverse complement strand
ACGATTATGGTGAAGATGTTTGTGCGAAACGACCAGCTTCCTGATATTGTAAGCGAGATTAAACCGGGCGCGTTCTTGAAAATAAAAGGAATTACAACCATCGATAAGTTTGACCATGAGCTTACCATCGCATCTGTTGCAGGGGTTAAGAAGATACCGAGTTTTGTTACGAAGCGAAAAGACACTGCACCGGAGAAGCGAGTGGAACTACACTGCCACACGAAAATGAGTGATATGGATGGTGTATCGGATACCAAGGCGATTGTGAAGCAGGCGCATGATTGGGGGCATCCGGCCATTGCAATCACAGACCACGGCGTGGTACAGGCATTTCCGGATGCGAACCATTATATAGAAGATTTGGATAAAGAAGATCCGTTTAAAGTCATTTATGGTGTGGAAGCGTATCTTGTAGATGATTTAACGGAAATTGCAGTGCGTGCAGGGGAACAGACCTTGGGCGATACTTATGTTGTATTTGACATAGAGACTACGGGATTCAGCAATGTGGAGGACCGTATCATTGAGATTGGTGCCGTGAAGGTGCAGGGTGGAGAGATTGTCGACACTTACAGTACCTTTGTCAATCCGGGCATTCCAATCCCATTTAGGATTACGGAACTTACCAGTATTACGGATGATATGGTAATGAGCGCCCCAAAAATTGATGTAATTTTGCCGGAATTCTTAGAGTTTGTGGGGGATGCGGCCTTAGTTGCACACAATGCAAGTTTTGATGTGGGATTCATTGAACAGAATTGTAAGAATCTCGGATTACCTCATAAGTATACCTATCTGGACACTGTGGCACTTGCCAGAGTGTTGCTGCCGACATTGGCAAAATACAAGTTAAATATCGTTGCAAAAGCACTTGGCATTTCACTGGAAAATCATCATCGCGCGGTAGATGATGCCAAAGCGACAGCTGAGATATTCGTAAAATTTGTGGAAATGCTCAAAGAGCGTGACATTACAACGCTTGTAGATGTCAATCGATTTGGAGATACGAATGCGGATGCGATTAAGAAGATGCCAACCTACCATGCAATTATTTTGGCAAAAAATGATGTCGGACGTGTGAATCTCTATCGTTTGATTTCCATGTCGCATCTTACGTATTATGCGAGAAGACCGAGAATTCCTAAGAGTGAATTCTTGCGTCACAGAGAGGGATTGATTATTGGAAGCGCCTGTGAGGCAGGTGAACTATATAGTGCAATCATTGATAATAAGCCGGAAGAGGCGATATCAAGACTTGTGAATTTCTATGATTATCTGGAGATTCAGCCGCTTGGAAACAACCGTTTTATGATAGACAGTGACCGCTTCGAACACATTCGTTCGGAAGAGGAGTTGATGGAAATCAATCGCCGTATTGTCAAACTCGGTGAGGAATTTCATAAGCCGGTAGTGGCAACCTGTGACGTACATTTTCTAGAGCCGGAGGATGAGGTCTATCGCAGAATCGTGATGGCGGGACAGGGCTTTGCAGATGCAGACAATCAGGCACCGCTGTATCTTCGAACAACCGAAGAGATGTTAGAAGAATTCACATATCTGGGTTCTCAGAAGGCTTATGAAGTAGTTGTTACAAACACAGTGAAGATTGCTGAGCAGATTGAAAAGATATCACCGGTAAGACCGGATAAGTGTCCGCCGGTTATCGAAGATTCGGACAAACAGCTTCGAGAAATTTGTTATAATAAGGCGCACAGTATGTATGGTGAGGATTTGCCGCCAATCGTAGTTGAACGTCTGGAGAGAGAATTGAATTCGATTATATCCAACGGGTTCGCCGTGATGTACATTATTGCACAGAAACTGGTGTGGAAGTCCGTGGAAGATGGGTATCTGGTTGGTTCGCGAGGTTCCGTAGGTTCTTCGTTTGTTGCAACGATGGCGGGAATTACCGAGGTTAATCCACTTAGCCCTCACTATTATTGTGCGAAGTGTCACTACAGCGATTTTGAATCTGATGAAGTGAGAAAATATGCCGGAGGCTGTGGCTGGGATATGCCGGATAAGAATTGTCCGGTGTGTGGTGCGCCGCTTGTGAAGGATGGGTTTGATATTCCATTTGAGACTTTCCTGGGATTTAAAGGAAATAAGGAACCCGATATTGACCTTAACTTCTCAGGAGATTATCAGAGTAACGCACACAAATATACGGAGGTTATCTTCGGTGACGGCCAGACCTTCCGTGCCGGAACGATTGGTACTCTGGCGGATAAGACGGCTTATGGTTATGTGAAGAATTATTATGAAGAGAGAAATCAAGGAAAGCGTAAATGTGAGATAGAACGTTTGCTTCAGGGCTGTGTTGGTATCCGTAGAAGCACTGGACAGCATCCGGGGGGTATTATCGTACTTCCGATTGGACAGGATATTAACTCGTTCACGCCGGTACAACATCCGGCAAACGATATGACAACCGATATTGTCACCACGCATTTTGACTATCACTCGATTGACCATAACTTGTTGAAACTTGATATTCTCGGCCATGATGATCCGACGATGATTAAGATGTTGGAGGAACTGGTGACTGAGATTACAGGAGAACCATTTGTCGCAACGGACATCAAGCTGGATGATCCGGGAGTTATGAAACTTTTTGCTGATACAAGTTCGCTTGGAATTACGCCGGAGGATATTGGAGGATGTCCGGTGGGATGTCTTGGAATTCCGGAGTTTGGAACAGATTTCGTTATCCAGATGGTTGTGGACACGAAACCAAAGACGTTATCAGACCTGATTCGTATTTCCGGTTTGTCACATGGAACGGACGTGTGGCTTAATAATGCGCAATACTTTATACAACAAGGGTTAGCGACGATTTCTACAGCAATCTGTACGCGTGATGATATTATGACATTCCTAATCAATCAAGGAATGGAAAGTGAACTATCATTCACCATTATGGAAAGTGTACGAAAAGGAAAAGGACTAAAACCAGCGTGGGAAGAGGCGATGACGGAACAGGGAATACCTGAATGGTATCAAGAATCGTGCCGAAGAATTAAGTATATGTTCCCGAAGGCTCACGCCGCAGCATATGTTATGATGGCTTACCGCATCGCTTACTGTAAAGTTTACTATCCGTTGGCTTACTACGCAGCGTACTTTAGTATTCGTGCCAATGCATTTTCTTATGAATTGATGTGTCAGGGAAAAGAGAAATTAGATTACTATATTCGCGATTATAAGAAGCGAAGCGACAGTCTTTCTAATAAAGAGCAAGATACTTTGAAGGATATGCGACTCGTGCAGGAAATGTATGCGAGAGGTTATGAGTTCTTACCTATAGATCTCTACAAGTCGAAGGCGACAAAGTTCCAGATTGTGGATGGGAAATTGTTGCCACCATTCAGTACGATTGAAGGAATGGGAGATAAGGCTGCGGATGCGGTCGAGATGGCTGCGGCAGACGGACCATATTTATCGCTGGATGATTTTAGACAGAGGACGAAGGTGAGTAAGACGGTTATCGACTTCATGGCGGATTTGGGACTCTTTGGAGACCTGCCGACATCGAATCAGTTGTCATTGTTTGATTTCTAAAAAATATAATTTTAATACTTTAATTCGCAAAAGTGTTGTGCTATACTACAAGAATAGTCGCAACTATTCAGAGCCAACCTCGAAAACACGCTGTGTTTCCTCGGTGTGGCGTATCCGCCAAATAAAATTTTAAAAACATACTTAAAAATGCAAGCATTTTACGTCTGTTTTATAAAATTTTGCTTGGCTCTGAACAGTTGCAAATAATCTAATTTCGAAAGGAAGAACGAAAGATGTCGAATAAGAAAGTAATCATGCTTGGAAATGAAGCGATTGCCCGTGGTGCATACGAAGCAGGTGTCAAAGTGTCTGCAGCATATCCGGGAACACCAAGCACAGAGATTAGTGAAAATATTATTAAATATAAAGACGATATTTACTCGGAATGGTCGCCAAACGAGAAGGTTGCAGCAGAGGTTGCAATCGGTGCAAGTATTTCAGGAGTACGTGCCATGGCGTGTATGAAACACGTTGGGCTCAACGTAGCATCGGACCCGCTTTACACGGTGTCTTACATGGGAGTAAACGGTGGATTAGTATTAGTAGTTGCAGACGATCCGGGACTCTACAGTTCACAGAACGAGCAGGATACCCGTATGGTAGCGAGAGCGGCACAAGTACCTGTATTAGAACCGTCTGATAGCATGGAAGCAAAAGAATACATGAAGGCAGCTTTCCAAATCAGTGAAGTGTTTGACAGACCTGTTATTTTAAGAACAACAACAAGACTTGCTCACTCACAAGGTTTGGTGGAACTCTATGACCGTGAGGAAGTAGAAGATGTGCCTTATGAAAAGAATATCGCAAAGACTGTTATGATGCCGGGTAATGCAAAGCTTCGCCATGTAGAGATTGAAAAGCGCAATCTGGAATTAGCAGAGGCAGCTAATACACTTCCAATCAACACGGTGGAAATGAACGACACGAAGATTGGTGTCATTACAAGCGGTATTCCATATCAGTATGTAAAAGAGGCACTTCCAAACGCATCTGTATTAAAGCTTGGTATGGTGAATCCACTTCCAAAGAAACTGATTACAGAGTTTGCTTCGAAAGTAGATACTCTTTACATTATTGAAGAATTAGATCCTGTGATTGAGGAACAGGTAAAATCTTGGGGCATCAAAGCAGTCGGTAAAGAACTCTTTACCGCGCAGGGAGAATATAGTGCGAACATGATTCGTAAGGCGATTTTAAAAGAAGAAGTCGGAACAAAAGCACCGGTAGCAGCACCTGGAAGACCACCGATTCTCTGCCCTGGATGTCCGCACAGAAGTGTGTACTATGTACTTAACAAGTTAAAAATGCACGTAGCAGGTGATATTGGATGTTATACACTTGGAGCAGTTGCACCACTAAGTGTTGTGGATTCTGTTATCTGTATGGGCGCAAGTATTTCCAGTCTTCACGGTATGGAAAAGGCAAAAGGAAAAGAGTACATCAAGAACTGGGTGGCAGCAATCGGTGACTCTACATTTTTACATACTGGTGTAAACTCCTTGATGAATATGGTATATAACAAGTCAACCGGAACTGTTATGATTCTTGACAACTCTACAACCGGTATGACAGGACATCAGGACCATGCGGCAACAGGAAAGACCTTGATGGGAGAGCCGACGAATGCAATCGACATTCCGAATCTCTGCCGTGCAATCGGTGTAAAAAATGTCGTAGAAGTAAACGCATTTGACATTGCAACATTAGAAAAAGTTGTAAAGGAAGAAGTGGCAAAAGACGAAGTGTCCGTAATTATTACAAAGACACCTTGCGTTCTTCTTGACAAATCAAAGAAACCGGTATACATCGCACATCCGGACAAATGTAAGAAATGTGGTATGTGTATGAAACCGGGTTGTCCTGCAATGACCAAACAGGCAGACGGAACTATCCGTATCGACGATACGATGTGCACAGGCTGTGGTCTCTGCGAGACACTCTGCAAATTTAATGCGATAGAACTCTTGAAGGCAGGTGATAAATAATGGCAACGAAAAATATTATGATTGTAGGTGTAGGAGGGCAGGGAACACTTCTCACCAGCCGTATTTTAGGTGGGCTTGCCATTGCAGGAGGCTATGATGTAAAACTTTCCGAGGTGCATGGAATGGCACAGCGAGGCGGAAGTGTAGTTACGTATGTGCGTTATGGTGACAAAGTGGCAGAACCGATTGTAGAAGAAGGCCAGGCAGATGTCATTATCGCATTTGAGAAGTTGGAAGCTCTTCGCTATTCACATTTCTTAAAAGAAGACGGAGCTCTTATCATCAATGACTGGAGAATTGATCCGATGCCGGTAGTAATCGGTGCGGCGCAGTATCCGGAAAATATCATTGAGAATCTTTCAAAAGAGCATAAGGTATATACTGTGAATGCGACAGAAGAAGCAAAAAAACTTGGCAATTCCAGAGTATTTAACATGATTGTACTCGGTATTGCCGCACAACATATGGATTTTGCAAAAGAGACTTGGTACGAGGTGATTGAGAATACCGTACCGCCAAAGACAATTGACATTAACAAACAGGCTTTTGAGGTTGGATACAACATGTAAAACGAGGGGGAAAGCATCATGGCTTGGACAGAACGCTATTTTGACAAAGAAAAAGAATGCATGAGCAGGGATGAGATGACTGCTCTGCAAAGCGAGAGATTGGTAAAACAGGTAGCTAACGTTTATAACAACGTGGCATTTTACAACAAGAAAATGACAGAACTCGGAATTGAGCCGGGGGACATTAAAGGAATCGAAGATATTGATAAGCTTCCATTCACTACAAAGGAAGATTTGAGAGACAACTACCCATTCGGACTTTTGGCAGTTCCAAAATCAAAAGTTGCCAGAGTGCAGGGGTCTTCCGGAACTACAGGGAAACTGACGCTTGCTTCTTACACGCACAATGATACAGAACTTTGGGGTGAATGTGTGGCAAGATGTCTTACTATGGCAGGACTTACGGAAGAGGATATTATACATACATGTTATGGTTTCGGACTTTTTACAGGTGGTCTCGGAATTGACTTTGGTGTGAGAAAAATGGGTGCACTTATGGTTCCGATGTCATCTGGGAATACACAGAGACAGATGATGTGTATGGAAGATTTTGGAGCGACAGCAATTGCATGTACACCATCTTATGCATTGCACCTGGCGGAATCACTTCGCGATGCAGGTGTTGTAGAGAGACTGAAATTAAAAGCAGGTGTTCTCGGTGCAGAGCCTTGGACGGTAGAGATGAGAGAGAAGATTGAAAGCATTCTCGGAATCGACTGCTTCGATATCTATGGTCTCTGTGAAATCTTAGGACCAGGTGTCGCAATGGAATGTATTCATCACAATGGACTTCATGTACATGAGGATTACTTCTATCCTGAAATTCTGAATCCTGCAACAAACGAGGCTTGTGCAGACGGAGAGACAGGTGAGCTAGTATTTACCACACTTACAAAAGAGGCAATGCCATTGATTCGATATAGAACGAAGGACCTTACAAGTATTGACCACAGTACTTGCGCATGTGGAAGAACACTTCCTAGAATTTCGAAGTTCAAAGGACGTACCGATGACATGAAGGTTATCCGCGGCGTAAACGTATTCCCAACACAGGTTGAGACTGCACTTCTCAGCATGGGTGGAGAGGTAGCACCTCATTACCTCATGATTGTAGAGCGCGAAGGTAACCTCGACAAACTGACAGTTATGGTAGAAGTTGATGAACGTTACTTCTCAGATGAGATCCGTGCACTTGAAGGCCTCAAGAATAAGATAGCAGGCGTTCTGAAGCAAGCACTCGGCATCTCCGTGCATGTCAAATTAGTAGAGCCTAAGACGATTGAGCGCAGCGAAGGTAAGGCAAAACGTGTCATTGACAAGAGAAATCTGTAGGAGGTAAGGAAAATGACGATTAAACAATTATCCGTATTTTTGGAAAATAGAGAAGGACGTTTGGATGAAGTGTTATCAACACTTGGAGCTAATGACGTGAATATTGTAGCATTAAGCCTTGCAGACACAGCAGACTATGGTATGCTTCGTATGATTGTTTCTGACCCGAAGAAGGGTAGGGAAGTGCTGAAGGAAGCCGGAATCACTTCTATGCTTACAGATGTCGTTGCACTTCGTGTACCACACGCAACAGGTTCACTTAGCAAAGCAATGCATGAACTTATGGCAGGTGGTGTCAATGTAGAATATATGTATGCATTTGCAAATGGTGCAGATGCTTCCGCAGTTCTAAAATCTGATGACCCTGCAAAGGTTGTAAGCCTTTTAAAGAACAATGGATTTGATGTGTGGGAAGCAGAAGAGGCATATCACGCAAATTGTTAACAAATACGTAAAAGGGAACTGATGTCGGTTCCTTTTTTGTTTTCTTTTTTAAGACGTGTGGTATAATAAATAAACCAAACTAAATATGAGGTGTCTATAATCAACAAGAAAATCCTGCAAAAAACGTCAGGAAATCTGGGATTTGGTGTCTTTATAATAAAAAGGGTAAATTTATCTTTTTTAGATAAAAATACTAACAAAAACTTATACTAGGTTTATTCTAAGGTTATCAGATTTTCAATAATTTTAGTATAAGCGACACAAATATCTTTGGAAACCGGACAAATCATTTTATCAACGCAAAGTAATTTGTAAAGCACATCATGAGATTTTATGTAGTTATATAATAGTTCGAGAAATTCTTTGTTAGATGGCTTGTTTGTGCAGAATTTACTTCCGAAGATTTTGAGAATCAAGAAATTGTTTGTTTCAGAGTGTTTCCATATTACCTCAATGACTTTGCGTATGTTACGTTCAACACATGTGTCGGAAGTGTGAAATTCTCTTGCTATATCGATGTATAAAATCTTTGTGATGCCGGTAAGAACACTTTCATCTTGCTCAATAAGTTTGATTGCATACAGGATATAATCATATCCGCTGTATGCTTTGCCGATTCCAAGTTGATGCAAAATACTGTTTGTAGTGAATCTCTCCTCCATCGCATCTCCTCCATGCTGATTGCATATAGTTATATCGTAACCCCAGGCATGAAAGAAAACAATAAAATTGATTCGACTTTAATCGACTTGAATTTTTTTCAAAAACAACTATTTATAAAGGGACAATCTTGTGTTACAATGTCTAAAAGCGGGTTACACAAGTAGAGGTCGGGAATAATGGAATACAAGATGATAAAAGAAGAAAAGTTCGATCGGATTTATCGAACTTATCAGAACGATGTTTTTAAAGTAAGTCTATATTATACGAAGGACGAATATATTGCACAGGATATTTCACAGAAGGTATTTTATCAATTCTACCTTCACTTTGATAATGTGAATAAGGATAGTGTGCGCACATATTTAATACGGTCTGCCAGAAATCTGTCATATAATTGGTTGCGGGATACGAAACGAGAAATGAATGGAGAATTATTGGATACGATTCCAGAGGAGAATGTGCCGCATTATAGCACAGAGGATGAGTATATCCGTGAAGAACAGGAACGGGAGGCAAAAGAATTCGTAGCGATTCTTATGGAGCATTTGCGTGAAGAGAATGAGTCGTGGTACGATGTTGTGAACCTCGTCTTCTGCCTGGAGAAACCACATGATTTAGCTGCAAAAGAATTGGGAATCACCAGAGAAACTCTTTATAACAGATTGTACCGGGCGAAGAAATGGCTTCGTAAGCAGTTTGAAGATGAATATAATAAGTTGTAAATAAGGTTGACCCAATAAGGAACATCATTCATAATAAATTTATGCATGATGTTCTTATTGTTTAGGGAATATTACAGAGTAAGAGGTTCGAGATGAAGAAAATAGCAGGATTATTTATATTAGTTTTATTGTTGACAGGATGCGCGGGCAATATCAAGGATGGAGTGGCTTTGCTGGAAGAAGGCAAATATGAACAGGCTGTGGAAGCATTTAAAAAGGATGTCGAAAAAGAGCGCAATCTGGATGAAGCATATCGTGGACTTGGAATTGCTTATTTTGAACTTGAAGATTACGAGGCGGCGGTGGAGGCCTTTGAACTTGCACGAAAGCATGACACAAAGGAAACTGCAGTTCTTTGCGCTTTTTTGGGTGCAAGCTATCTGGAAACAGAGGAATATGATAAGGCGCTGGATGTCTACGAACGTGGTTTGGCATGTAAGGATTTGACAGAAGAATTGGAGCAGGAGATACAATTCAACTTAATTGCAGTCTATGAAAATATGGCAAATTGGGATGCGGCAAAGAAACATATCAATAAATACGTGGAGAAATATCCGGAGGACAGCCGCGTAGAAAAAGAGGCAGACTTTTTAGAGACGAGGTAGAAACTATATATGGCAGAAATGATTGATTTAAAAGAGATGCAGGAGCGCGTCATCTTAGTCGGCGTCAGTACAAGCGACCATGATGATACGGAGAAATCTTTGGATGAATTGGAGGAGCTGGCAGCTACGGCGGGAGCCGTGACAGTAGGTCGTGTCATTCAGAATTTAGACCAGATTCATCCGGGGACTTATGTGGGCAAAGGAAAATTAGATGAAATCAAGGATTTAATATGGGAGACGGAAGCGACAGGCATTATCTGTGACGACGAACTATCTCCGATTCAGCTTGGCAATATGGAAGATGTACTGGATACAAAGGTTATGGACAGAACCCTGATTATCTTGGATATCTTTGCAGGGCGTGCATCGACAAATGAAGGTAAGATTCAAGTCGAACTGGCACAGCTGAAGTATCGCCAATCAAGACTTACCGGTCTTGGGAAATCCCTTTCCAGACTTGGTGGTGGAATAGGTACGAGAGGTCCGGGTGAGAAGAAACTCGAAATGGACCGGCGCTTGATTCGCGACCGTATTGCACAACTCAATCGTGAGCTTAAGGACGTAAAACGTCACCGTGAGATTACGAGAGAGCAAAGAAGCAGAAATAAAATTCCGGTGGTTGCCATCGTAGGATATACGAACGCCGGAAAATCTACTTTATTAAACACATTGACCGGTGCAGGTGTACTTGAGGAGGACAAGTTATTTGCAACGCTTGACCCGACAACACGCAACCTGAAACTTCCGAGCAAGCAGGAAGTACTGTTAACGGATACGGTAGGGTTTATACGGAAGCTCCCGCATCATTTGATTGAGGCGTTCCGAAGTACTTTAGAGGAAGCGAAATATGCGGATATTATCCTTCATGTGGTGGATGCGTCGAATCCGCAGGTGGATGAGCAGATGTATATTGTGTATGAGACACTCACCAATCTGGAAGTCAAGAACAAGCCGATTATTACAGCATTTAACAAACAGGATAAGGTAGAGGGAGAAGCCATACTACGTGATTTCCGTGCGGATCACATTGTACGCATTTCCGCAAAGCATGGAGATGGTTTGGAAGAACTGCAGAGTGTGATTGAGGAGATCCTGCGAGGACAAAAGGTATTGATTGAAAAGATTTACGATTATGCGGAAGCCGGAAAGATTCAGTTGATTCGTAAATACGGGGAATTGCTGGAGGAAGAATACCGCAGTGAAGGTATTTACGTAAAGGGCTATGCGCCTGCGGAAATCTATGAGAAAGTGAAGTAAGAGGAAGAAAATGAGTTTACAATTTATCATGGGACCTTCCGGCTCAGGAAAGTCCCATTATCTGTATCAGTGGGTAACTTTAGAGGCATCGGTGCATCCGGAGAAGAAGTATATTGTTCTTGTGCCGGAGCAGTTTACCATGCAGACACAGAAGGACCTTGTGATGGCAAGCCCGCACAAGGGAATATTGAATATTGAAGTTCTGAGCTTTAATCGTTTGGCGCATCGTGTACTTACGGAGACTGGGGAGAACGGTCGCATGATATTAAGTGACGTGGGTAAAAACTTTGTCATTCGTAAGGTTGCCGGAGACAATCAAGATAAATTGCATGTGCTTGGTGGCAACTTGAAAAAGATGGGATATGTCAACGAGATGAAATCTGTAATTTCCGAATTGACACAGTATGACATCACCCCGGATGCACTTGACGAGATGGTAGAGAATGCGAAGCAGTATCCGAATCTGTATTACAAGCTCAAAGATATTCAGGTGGTCTATGAGGAGTTTGAGGAGTTTCTAAGAGGCAAGTATATTACAAGTGATGAGGTCCTGGATGTACTTTCAATGGTTACAGGAAAGTCAAAGCTTCTTAAGGATAGTGTGATTGTGCTGGATGGATTTACCGGTTTTACACCGATTCAGAACAAGCTTTTGCGAGAACTTCTGTGCGTGTGCGCGAAAATGATGATTACCGTTACGATGGATAAGCGCGAGAATCCATTTATTTACCAACATCCATATCAGCTCTTTGCGCTCAGCAAGCAGATGGTGACTGGTCTTGTAAGAATTGCCGAAGAAGTAAAAGTAGAGGTAGAAGAGCCAGTTTATTTGTATGAGAAACCGATTTATCGATTCCGCGAGAATGAAGCATTGGCATTCTTAGAATCACATCTCTTCCGTTATTCGAAGGAGCGATATGAGAGGGAGCAGAGTGCACTTCAGATATGGTGTGCAAGGAATCCGAAGGAGGAAATGGATTTTGTAGCACAGAGAATTCGCTATCTTGTTCGTACCGAAGGGTACCGTTATCGGGATATTGCAGTGCTTGCAGGAGATGTGAATGCTTATGCGAATCACATCGAGCAGGTATTTGCGAAGTATGACTTGCCGGTATTTATGGACCATAAGAGAAGTATTCTGCTCAATTCCTGTGTAGAATACATCCGCAGTCTTTTAAACATGGCAGAGCAGAATTTTACTTATGAAAGCGTGTTCCGTTATTTGCGCACAGGATTTTCCAATTTCCCTCAGAGAGATGTGGATGTGCTGGAAAACTATGTGTTGGCACTTGGTATCCGTGGATATAAGAAATGGCAGGAAAAATGGGTTCGAAGAACAAGAGGTATGGAAGAAACAGAACTCGTTGAGGTAAATCGCATTCGTGAGGAGTTTATTGCGAGTACACGGGAAGTTATGTTGGTGTTAAAGAGTAGAAGCAAGACGGTTTCTGATGTGACCAAAGCATTACATAGTTTCTTTTTGCAAGAAGAACTGCAACAGCGGGTGAAGGAATATCAAGCGAAGTTTGAGTCGGAGGGTGAACTGGAGCTGGAGAAAGAGTATGCTCAGGTTTATCGAATTGTCATAGAACTTTTGGACCAGTTTGTAGAACTCATGGGTGATGAGCGTATTTCCATGCAAGAGTATGCGGAGCTTTTGGACGCAGGACTGGAGGAAGCGAAGGTGGGCATTATCCCGCCAAGCATAGACCAGATTGTCGTCGGTGATATCGAGCGAAGCCGCATGAAAGATGTGAAGGTTGTCTTTTTAATTGGAGTAAATGACATCTATATACCGGGTGCACCAGGAAAGAATGGTCTTTTGTCAGAATATGACAGGCAGCATCTTGTGGAGAATGGTGTAGTTTTGGCACCGAATGCGAAAGAACAAACCTATATTCAGAAATTTTATCTGTATCTGGTTATGACAAAGCCGTCAAATCAGGTCTATTTGACATACAGTAAATCATCCGGGGACGGAAAGGCAATCCGTCCGGCATACTTAATTTCGGATTTGCAGAAATTGTTTACAGAATTAAAGGTGCAGGAGGTTTCGCAGTCAATTCGAGATAAAGAATTGACTGTGGAAGGTGGTATTGCCGCTGTTATTCGCGGACTTCAAAGAAAAGACAAGGGACTTGAGAGCGAATGGCAGGAACTCTACACATGGTATAAGAAACATCCGGAGTGGTGTCAGAAGATAGAGAAACTGGTGGAGGCGGCATTCTATTGTGGCGAAGAACAACGACTTACGCAGGAGACAGCCAAGGCATTGTATGGAGAACTTCTAAAGGGCAGTGTCACGAGGTTAGAAAAGTTTTCGGCCTGTGCTTATGCACATTTCTTAAACTATGGACTTCGCCTCAGGGAACGCGACATGTATCAGTTCCAGGCAGTAGATATGGGAAATCTGTTTCATGGTGCTATTGAGCGCTTTGCAAAGAAATTGGAGCAGGCGGGCTACCGTTGGACGGATGTGCCGGAGGAAATACGGGAGACGTTCGTGCAGGACAGCGTAGATGAGAGTATTGTGGATTATGGGAATTCGATTCTCTACAGTTCTGCCCGAAATGAATATACCATTCTGCGCTTGAAGCGTATGCTGCGCCGCACCGTTTGGGCACTTACCAAACAGCTGGAAAAAGGGGATTTTGTACCGGCAGGATATGAAGTGGTATTCGACGGCGGTAAAATCGACCGCATCGATGTGTGCGAGGATGAAGATAAATTATATGTGAAAGTCATTGATTATAAAACCGGAGAAAAATCATTTGACCTCGGTGAACTTTGCTATGGACTTCAGATGCAACTAGTCGTATATATGAATGCTGCGTTAGATATTCAGAAGAGCAAACATCCGGAGAAGGTGGTGATTCCAGCCGGATTATTATATTATCGCATGAAGGACCCGATTGTGGATAAACCTGCGAAGGGAAAAGCGGTAGGGGATATCATCCTTCAAGAACTGAGGCCGGATGGCGTGGTACAAGGGTCTGAAAAAGTGTTAGAACATTTTGACAGAGGATTTACAGGAACATCCCAGGTAATTCCGGTTGCAAAAACGCAGGCAGGTGTATTGAGTAAGACATCAAAGGTTTTGTCTGAGGAAGAGTTTCATGTGATTTCTGAGTATGCAAAGAAACAGGTGCAGGATGCGAGCAAGGAAATTCTAAACGGAAATATACAACTTAAGCCTTATGCATTGGGTGGAAGCACTGGCTGTGACTACTGTCCGTATCATTCTGTATGTGGCTTCGATGAAAGAATAGATGGCCATGAGTATCGCAGATTAGAGAAATTAGATAGTGGCAAAGCACTGGAGAAAATGCGTGAGGAGGTGGATGCATGGGAGTAGTATTTACAAAAGAGCAGCAGCAGGTCATAGACCTTAGAAATCGCAATATTCTTGTGTCTGCCGCAGCGGGTTCCGGTAAAACGGCTGTACTTGTAGAGCGCATTATTACGAGATTGACTAAGGATGAAAAACCACTCAATGTGGACGAACTTTTGATTGTGACATTTACGGAAGCAGCTGCGTCCGAGATGAAGGAACGTATTCACAGTGCAATTGAAAAGGCATTGGAAAAGGAGCCTGACAATGTACATCTCCAGCGCCAGGCGACGCTGATTCACCAGGCACAGATTACGACGATTCATAAGTTCTGTCTGTCTGTCATCCGAGATTATTTTCATACGATTGATTTGGACCCGGGATTTCGTGTGGGCGAAGAAGGGGAATTAAAACTTCTAAAGCGAGATGTTGTCGAGGCTGTTTTAGAGGTTGCTTATGAGCAGGGTGAAGATGCCTTTATTCGTTTTGTGGAAAGCTATGCAACAGGCAGGGATGACCGCAAATTGGAAGAACTCATTTTACAACTATATGAGTTCTCAAGAAGCTATCCGAATCCGAAAAAGTGGCTGGATTCCTGCACAGAGCAATATCATGTACAGAGCGTGGAAGAATTGGAGCAGAGGCCGTTTGCCCTTGAGATGATGAAAGAGGTTAAGCAGTATCTGAGTGATATTCAAAAACTTTTGGAATTCGGCATCACTGTCTGCGAAGAGGAAGATGGTCCGGCTGTATATAGAGATGCATTACATTCGGATTGGATGTTCGTGATGCAGCTTCAGCAAGTCGGCAGTTTTGAGGAGATGCAAAAAGAACTTCAGGATGTCAAATGGGCGAAACTGGCAGCTTGCAGAGATAAAATGGTGTCTGAAAAAAAGATACAGCAGGTGAAAGATATTCGCGATGAGGTGAAGGGCCTGATGAAAGACCTCTCAAAGCAGTATTTTTTTGATGATGTGCATGAGATGCAAAAGGAGATGGCACAGTCAGAGACAAATATGCGAACTTTGATTGAGCTTGTAAAAGCATTTTCTGATGCATTTTCGGAAGAAAAGCGACGTAAAAATCTGATTGATTTTAATGACATGGAACAATACGCGTTGCAAATATTAACAAGAGAAGAAGATGACAGTTATGTTCCGAGCATCGTTGCTGAGAGCTATCAGGAAAAATTTGCTGAGATTATGATTGATGAATATCAGGACAGCAATCTGGTTCAGGAAGCAATTTTGACAAGCGTTTCCGGAGTGTCAAAGGGTAGATATAACATTTTCATGGTTGGAGATGTAAAACAGAGTATTTATCGTTTCCGATTGTCCAGACCGGAACTTTTTATGGAAAAGTTCCATACCTATAGTTTGGAGGACAGTAAGACGCAGCGGATTGACCTGCATAAGAATTTCCGAAGCAGGCGCGAGGTTCTTGAAAGTACCAATTTTGTTTTTGAACAGATTATGATTTCGGAATTCGGCGGGATTGTTTACGACGAGAAAGCGGCACTCTATGTAGGTGCAGATTATGAGGAACGAGTGGGAAATGAGACGGAGGTTCTTATTCTGGAGGCTTCGGATACCAAGGCGGAAGAGAGAATAGAATTGGAAGCAGAGATGGTTGCCAAGCGAATCAAAGAGCTGATGGCAACACACACTGTCTATGATAAAGAGACAAAGCGTTACCGCAAAGTGCAATACAATGATATTGTAATTCTTACGCGCAATTTAAAAGGGTGGACAGATATTTTCTCAAGTGTCTTAAACAGGACAGGGATTCCAACTTATACTGGTTCCACAGAAGGATATTTCCAAACATACGAAATTGAACTCGCGCTTCAATACTTGAGAATTCTGGATAATCCAAGACAGGATATTCCGATGGCAGCCGTGCTGGTGTCGGTGTTTGCCGAATTGACAAGTGAAGAATTGGCAATTATTCGAAGCAGTACAGTAGAAAAAACGCTCTATGAAAGTATCTGTGCATACAAGGAGCATGGAGAGCATGCTGAGATTCGAGAGCGTTTGACTGCGTTTCTATATACCTTTGAGCGTTTTCGCGAGCAGGTACCATACACGGAGATTCATACGCTTCTGTGGAAATTGCTGAACGAAACGGGCTATATGGACTATGTATCTGCTCTTCCGGGCGGAGAACAGCGTGCCGCGAATCTGGAAATGCTGGTGGAAAAAGCAGTAACTTTTGAGAGCACCAGCTATAAAGGGCTTTTCAATTTTGTTCGCTATATTGAACAACTGCAAAAATACAATGTGGACTATGGTGAAGCCAATCTGATGGATGACAAGATGAATGTCGTCAATCTGATGAGTATTCACAAGAGTAAGGGATTGGAGTTCCCGATCGTATTTATTGCGGGTATGGGTAAGCAGTTTAATATGCAAGATACGAAACAGAGTATTGTAGTGCATCCCGAACTCGGAGTGGGTATCGATGCAGTCGATACGGTTCTTAGAGTGAAGACCCCTACGCTACTGAAAAAAGCAATTCAGCAGAAAGTGCAGAAGGAGAGCAAGGCAGAGGAACTACGCGTATTGTATGTTGCAATGACCAGAGCGAAGGAAAAACTCATACTGTGCGGAGCAACTGCAGATATGGAGAAAGAGCTGCTTTCTTTGGCTTCTGTTGCCACGAGAAAAGAACGAAAGCTTTCCTATTACAATCTGACAAAGGCAAATAAATATATGGACTGGGTGCTTCCGGCGCTTGTACGAAATAAATGCTTTGCGGATATACTAGGACAATATGACATGAATGTGCCTTTTGGACAGTCCGTATATGCAGAAGATGTTCCAATTCAAGCTAAGGTAGTGACTGTAGATGAACTCATTCTGTACGAAGTAGAGGAACAAATAACCGGTGCAGTAACGAAACAATGTCTCAAACATTGGGACACTTCGTGCATATATGACGAGGAATTGAAAGGGCAGCTTGAAGAGCAATTTGCATATCAATACTCTTACGATGATGGCAATACAATGAAGCAAAAACTGTCTGTTTCAGAACTCAAAAAGCGAGCATACATGGAACAGGATGGTACGGAGGCTTTCAAGGAAGAAGAGGTGATTCCGTTATTGCCGAAATTCCTTCAGGAAGACGAGCAACTTACCGGAGCTTCCAGAGGTAGTGCTTATCACAGATTGCTGGAACTTTTGGATTATACCAAAGAATATGATGCGACGAGTCTTGCGATGGAGATTGCAAAGAAAGAGCAGGAAGGGTTGCTCACCAAAGAGATGGCGGACTGTATCCGTGTGGAGGATATTCTTGTATTTTTGGGAACATCAGTTGCACACCGCATGGGTCATGCGGCTTCCCGGAATAAATATTTTGCAGAGCAACCGTTTGTACTCGGCGTGAAGGCGAAGGAACTCTATCCGGAGACAGCTTCTGATGAGTACCTATTGGTTCAGGGTATTATCGACGTTTATTTTGAGGAGGAGGACGGTCTCGTTCTTTTGGATTACAAGACAGATAAAGTATCTGAGTCGCAACAACTTGTTGACAAATACCGTGCACAGCTTGAGTATTATGCACGGGCTTTACATCAGTTGACAGGAAAACAAGTGAAACAAAAGATAATCTATTCTTTTGCGCTTGAGAAAGAGATAGAGGTGTAGGAATGGATGCTGTGATAATCTATGGAATGTCGATAAATGCAATCGCGTTTCTCCTATATGGAATTGATAAATGGAATGCAAGGAAGGGCCTTAGAAGAATCCCGGAAAAGACACTGCTTGGAATTGCAGCAGTAGGCGGCAGTGTAGGCGCTTACGGGGGCATGCAACTTTTTCGCCACAAAATAAGAAAACCAAAATTCAGCATTGGTGTGCCACTTATTTTTGTGATACAGGTTGGAATCTTGCTGTATATTTATTGCTAAAATGGAATAAACCTATCAAAATAGGAAATCCTCTTACCAAAATGGAAAGGGGATTTTTCTATGGCTAAGAGAAAAGAAATACGTCTGTCAGAACTTACAGAGGAAGAAAAAATGAAATATGAAATTGCAGAAGAGTTGGGCCTTCTGGACAAAGTATTGAAGGAAGGCTGGCGTTCCTTAAGTTCCAAAGAAACAGGAAAGATTGGCGGGTTGGTAACCAAGAAGCGTCGAGAAATGAGAGTTGCCAAATAAAGGGAAATCTGTTATAATCAAAAAACTGGATTTTATCAGGTGAGGTTATGGACGAGAAAATACAAGTATTAGATTTACAAATTGACAATCTTACGGCAA
>JAZQRQ010000007.1:0-32925 GCA_045629665.1 Faecalimonas sp. | reverse complement strand
AGGTACCGCTAACACCCCGGCTGCACGGTTACTAATTATACTATCCTTTTCGTGTGAATGTCAATGCTCTTGGCGTTTTTTCTCACGTAATTCTTGGAAAAAATGTTTCATCATCTGACTGCATTCGTCACCCAAAACACCTATTTCCAATTCCACCTGATGGTTGAATTCTTCCATTTGTAATAAATTTAAAATAGAACCGGCACACCCTGCCTTCGGATTCATGCATCCAATCACTACTTTTTTCATGCGCGACTGCACAATCGCACCCGAACACATTTGGCACGGCTCCAACGTCACATACATCGTGCAATCCTCAAGCCGCCAGTCTCCCATCCTCTTGCAAGCCTTTCGAATCGCCGCCATCTCTGCATGTGCCAGCACATTTTTGTCGATAGTTCTGCGATTGTAACCACGCCCAATAATTTTCCCATCATAGACAATCACACATCCTATCGGGACCTCACCGAGTGCATATGCTTTTTTAGCCTGCCGAATGGCTTCCTTCATATATTTTTCATCTTGATTCATCTGTCGTTCACCTGTTTTAAAATTTTTTCTCTATATATTATACCCTATCCTTTCGGAATCTGTCGACACCAATATCCGAAATCCTCGTAGGTATTTTTTTCATTTTCTTCTAAATGAATCTCATTATTGGTGAGTCTCCGAAACTCCGGAAAACCGAACGCACTAGCAGCCTCCTGCTCTCTCTCATGAAAGATTCCCGGAACGCCGATCCAAGTGTTTCCATCCTCTTCCATATATAAAAGATGGTGATAATTGTAAAAACCATGTAACAAAAAACTGTTGTTGGCAATCCGCCATTCCCTTCGCGGTAGACGAGAAAGTCCTTGGCGCTGAATCTTTTCATAGATCACATTGCGCGGCGTAATGTATTCCTCAATCTCCATTTCGCGATTCTGGCCTTCAGTTCTTGTTGGTTGCTCCTGAGGCTGTGGCACCACCTGCGCATCCGGCATCTGCATCGTATCTTCGGGCATTACTGCTTCCGGCATTGAAGTGTTTTGGGAAGGTTGCATCTGCTGCAGTCCCTCCTCCACTTCAAACAGTTCATCTTCCCAGCCTGCTGTATACTTCTCTCCATTATTTCTTCGGAATACAATTCCCACAACATCGTCTATTTCATTTGCATAGATATGTACCACGCTTTTATTCATTGACTCTTCTATCTTCATAAATCCAAGGTTACGCGCTCTTTGGCCATCACGATATTCATACAAATACTGCTTGTTCTGCTCCATATATATTCTCCTTTTCGAACATTGTCTACTATTTAATGTATTCATCTTGTCCGAAAAAAAGAACCCGGGATTTTCTCCCGGATTCTCCTATATAATTGCATTTAATTCCTGATACAACCGCTTCGCATAACTGTCTGTCATGCCACAGATATAATCCGTCACAAGCAAAAGCCTCAGATACAGCTTTTCAGCCTCACTTTTTCCTTCCGCCTGCTTATGATATGCACTCTTATAGTTTTCTGAGATGAATGATACCATTCGCTTCTCAATTTCGCCCATCTTGATATCCGTGTCATAATAGAGTACTGCATTTACAAACTTATCCATGAGGAAATTGAGTATCACCGATTCCGCAACTTCCATCTTGTAAATTGCAGGTGTCGCAAATACTCTGCGATATGCCATGTCGCCGAGCAAATCCATCAAGCCCTCGCCATAAGTGCCACTGAAAATATCCTTACCGTATGTGCCTTCCATAATAGCATCATAGTTCTTTGTAAATCCATAGGTTGCACAATTAATCAGATGACCCTGCGCCTGCACAATCCAATTCTTCACTGCATACTCTTCCGGATTCTTCACGCCGCGCTTCACACCGCTCTGATACTTGTGTTCCAAGCGTTCCAAGGGTTTGAATGAATTATTCGGCTCTTTATCCTGAAGTTCCCTCAGTTCTTCCTTGAGCTGATGATAAGAGATAAAGCCTTTTACAAATCCATCTTCAATGTCCGCCGTCTTGTAAGCAATATCATCCGCCGCCTCTAAAATAAAGGTGAGTGGATGACGTTTTCCTTCTGTCCCTGTTTCCTTTGCTATCAACTTATATATTTCTTCATCAGCAAGATAATAGCCCATCTTCTTGTCTTTGATATTGCCGGTAGTCTTATCAATTCCCGTTGATGGAACCGGATATTTTACGATTGTGTTGAGGAGCGCATAAGTCAGATTCATTCCGTTTTCATCTACCAGATAATGGAGCTTCGTCACAAGTCGCAGAGCCTGTGCATTTCCTTCAAAATGATAAAAATCCTCCTTCATCTGCTCTGTAAAAATGCTCTCCACCGGTTTACCTTCGTACATCATATTCGGAAGGTTTTTCTTAAACCAATCACGGATAATACATTCTCCAAAATGTCCGAAAGGCGGATTGCCTATATCATGAATCAAACCGGCACATTCAAGAATATGACACATTTCCTCCTTATGCTTCAAGGTAAAACCCGGATCCCTAATGTAGGTTAAGATATACTCTCCGATATTTTGCCCAAGTGATTTGCCATACGAAGAAACCTCCAGTGAATGCGTCAGCCTTGTGCGGATAAAGTCGCTCTTGTCCAATGGGAAAACCTGTGTCTTATCCTGGAGTCTACGAAAAGAAGCGCTTCCAATGATTCGATGATAGTCTTTTTCAAACTCGCTGCGCAAATCCTCTTTTATCTTTGCAGCACCTGTTACTTCACGATGCCTCTTTGTGGATAAAAGTTTGTCCCAATTCATACCAGCCTATTGACCTCCTTCTTCCGCTTGATAGTGCTTTTGCAAATACTCCTCTAATGTAACACCAAGTTCTGTAATCTTAGCCGCGTGTTCTTTTCCAACATAGCGATAGTGCCATGGCTCATAAATAATCCCCGTAATATTTGTCTTTTCCGGCGGATACCGCAGAATAAAACCATATTTGTAACAATTTTCAGCAAGCCACTTTGCCTCTTTCGTCTCTTGCTGCTTTTCGTCCAATTCCGAATACTGATTTGAGATCAAGTCAAGTGCCAGTCCCAATGCATGTTCACTCGTTCCCGGAAGCGCTACATTAAGTGCCGTCTCCTCATAAGCCTCCCAGTAACTCATTCCACTCTTTACACGCTCCTTCATGGAATCTCCAAACACCTGCTCCTGTCGCTCCACAGAACGAAATGCAGAGCAGATCTCTACATGAAGTCCTTCCTTCTCCGCATCTGCAAGCATCTTGCGAGCCGCATTTGCAATTCGGGTATCCACACTATATCCCGGCTGAATCTCTGTCAGTTCCGGAACATACTCCTCTTTCATCGGATGTGAGCCATTCACAAGTACAAGGTTCCACGGAAGCTCGGCTGAATGGTCATGCAGTTCATCCTGCAAATCATACAACTGTTTTTCCATAGAATTCAGTTTCTCATCGGCCTTCTTCTGTACCTTTGCAACTGCCTCCTGAACCTTCTCTTCGGACCTCTTCTTTTCGGAGGCCTTACCTATTCCGCTACCCATAAAACAGCCTATTATTAGTGCAATGATAGCAACCATTGCCAACTTCTTTTGTGCCGGTGACATGCGCCTTAATTTTCTTCTGATTCCCTTTATGCACCAGCCTATATATTTCCCAATTCCCATTAAAATCTTCATCTTACATTTTCCCTTAGGTAATCTATTAATCTTACTTTATCAATAATTTCCCACGCAATCTCCCCCAAACCTGGGCTTGGAAATATCGATACGCCATATCATAAATATATAATACTACTTGTCCCAAAAGCAACAAAATAATTGCGGATATTCCATTTATTTTGCCCACAAACAAAAGACGTGGCGCCAAAAATAACGTCGGTACATAGAGCAAGTTAAAAACAACATACTTTCCAACCCACAACATTACCATCCTGTTTTTTATTTTTTGGCTGTCCGCAAGCCGCTTCCATAGCCATTCAGTCGTCCAGATATAAGCACTCATTCCCACAAGGGTAAAACAATATAATTTATTAGGTGTCACTAAAAAATTCAATCCACTGCTGGCAATGAAAAATGCAACTCCTATTTTTAATCCCCACTCACGAACAGCAATCCCAACACAGAAAGATGCAGCTGCAATAAAAAACAGACTGCTTGCCTCAATTGCCGAACTCAAAAACATCATCACAACAGAAAAAGCCACCAGCAATCCCGCCGTGGCTATCTTTTTCGCTCCTACATGCATGCGCACAAATCTCCTCCCATACACTCACACATAGTGTCCAAACACCACAAATCACAACAGAGGTTTCCGGTTCCGAAACTTTGACGTCCGTATCCGCCACCCATCGTCTGATAATGTTGCCCTCTGAATTGCAGTTGATTTGCAAAGTTCACATATTCCATGTTGTTCGGTTCCATAGCCGCTGCCTGCTTTGCATGGTCTACTGCCACCAGATTATTTCCAATACCCATATTTGCGATTGCGCTGTAGTAATACCACATCGCAGAACGGTTTCCTATATTGGAAAGAACATTTAACGCCTCATGAAATCTTCGGTTATTAATAAAGTTGCGTGCCGCCTGTAGTTCTGCCGTTTCCTGACTGCTACTCTGAGCCTGTCCGCTTGCCGAATACGCATAGCCGCCTTCTCGTTCCTTCATGATCTGGTCATAACCCGCCTGTACTTCCTTGAACTTTTCTTCTGCCAAGTCCGCAAGCGGATTGTCCACATAAGAGTCCGGATGATACGTCTTGCACAACTGTCTATAAGCTTTTTTTATCTCATCATTACTTGCATTACGAGGAACCCCAAGTACCTCATAAGGATTATTCACCATCTTTTTTCTTCCTCTTCTGATTAAATTTGTCCCAAACACCTGCGTACAGAATATTCCGAAGAATCTCCACATCCTCCACGCAAGGAAGTTTCTCAAAACAATGCGAACATTCTGCCAACACGAAATTGAGCATCTCTTCACATTTCTCGTCAAAATTCTCCTGCTTTGACAGGGACATCAAAGCGTTGTAATTGTTTTTTTCGATATCCTTCTCGATATCATCATAAGCATCTAATATATAGATGAACTTGCCAAGGTAGAAGCCCATCTTGCGAAGCGTTTCTTCCCAAACGTCCTTTTTGTAAACAAAAAGTTCACCCATTAGTTCGCCGAAACATCGCGAGACCAGGTCCACATTCGTCTCATTCTGCGCCTCGCATTGATGCAAGATTTCGAGACACCTGCGAATCACCTCGCATTTTTCCGGATAACGCTTCTTTAATTCACGGAAGGCTCTCCGATACGCCCGCTGTCCCAAGTATCCAACCTTGCTTCTCTCATCTTCCCAATCATCGAGCAACTTGTAATACGTCAGGACAATATTCATATCTGCCGCATACTCTGTAATCTCATTGTACAGCATCTTCTGCTTTTTTGTAGGATGAACAATACAGCGATGTTCCTCCTGTTTCGACTCACTCTCATACAGAGAGGTGAGCAAAATCACAAGAAATGTCATATCATAAGTCAGTGTCATTTGCCCGAGAAATCCGTACTTTTCCCGAAGAACCTTGCACAGTCCGCAATAGTACGCCTTGTACTTATAGAATTCGCGCATCCGAAGCTCCGGCTTGTGCGCCGACACATAACCAAACATTTTCTTGTTCCTTTCCCATGAATTTTTACTATTGTATCACACTAACGAGGGTTTTTGTAAAAATACACAGAATTTTTATAATTTCTTTAGGAGAGAGGTTCCAATACATCCTTGCGGCATACTGCATCCAAAATTATCTGCAATCGTTGCGCCGACCACTGCAAATGTGTCCTGCTCTTCCAACGCACCGCCCTCCTTCATGGATGGCGACCATGCAAGAAACGGCACTTTCTCTCTCGTGTGGTCCGTTCCGGTATGTGTCGGGTCGTTCCCATGGTCTGCGGTTAGAATCAACAAATCATCCGATCTTAACAGCGGAAGAAGCTGCCCGAGTTTCTCGTCGAATTTTTTAATCTCCTCCGCATATCCCGCCACGTCTCTCCGATGCCCCCAAAGAGCATCAAAGTCGACCAGATTCGTAAAACATAAGCCCGTAAATTCGCGGCCTACAATCTCTATCGTCTGTTCCATTCCCTGTACAGAAGACTTAGACTTATTAGACTCTGTAATTCCTTCACCTGCAAAGATATCGGATATCTTTCCAACGGAAATCACATCGTATCCCTGCTCCTTCAAGGCGTCCAAAACGGTCTTTCCACTTGGCTTCAATGCATAGTCATGCCGATTTGCCGTCCGCTTGAACTCACCCTTTTTGAGACCCACATAAGGTCTTGCAATCACACGCCCAACCTTCCATTCATCCTTCATGGTCAGCTCCCGCGCAATTTCACAATAACGATAAAGTGCCTCAAGTCCCATCGTCTCTTCATTTCCGCAAATTTGCAATACGGAATCTGCCGACGTGTAAACAATTAAATGCCCTTTTTGAATCTCCTCTTCCGCAAGTTCCTCCAAAATCTCCGTGCCACTGGCACTCTTATTTCCAATCACCTTGCGTCCGGTTCTCTTTTCCAATTCCTCTATCAGTTCCTGTGGGAAGCCGGTTTCCGTAAACGTCTGAAACGGTTTATCCGTATATATCCCCATCATTTCCCAATGTCCCGTCATCGTGTCCTTCCCAAGGCTACTCTCATTTAATTTTGCGTATTTTGCCAACGGTGTCTGCACCGAAGAAACATTCGTCAGTTCACACAAATTGGCAATGCCGAGCTTCTGCAGGTTTGGAATGTTAAAATCTGCAGTGCGCTCCGCAATATGTCTCAATGTATTTACACCCTCATCTCCATATTTAGGAGAGTCCTTCATCTCGCCGATTCCCAAAGAATCCAGTACAATTGTAAAAATTCGTTTATACTTTTGCATACATACTCCTTTCTTCAGAAAAAATTGAAAAAATGCTTGCATTTCTATCGAAAGCATTATATAATGAACCTTGCGTTATGAAATGCAGCGCGCGATTAGCTCAGTTGGTAGAGCACCTGACTCTTAATCAGGGTGTCCAGGGTTCGAGCCCCTGATCGCGCATAAGCCTTGAAATCTAAGGATTTCGGGGCTTTTTATTTTGCCTTTTTGTGGAGCGTGAATCCTCTTCCCATAACTTCCTTTGCTTCATTGATGATAATGAATGCTTTCGGATCAATATCTAAAACAATCTGATTCAGTCTGGCTATCTCACGATTCGAAACAACTGTCATAATCGTCATCGAATCTTCTCTCATATATCCCGTCTCCGTTTTCAGGAAAGTTGTTCCTCGGTCCAGTCTCTGCTGAATCGCCTCATTGATTTCCTCATAACATTTACTGATAATCTTAACTTCTATCTGGCTCTTGCCACTTACAAGCACCTTGTCCATCACGAACGTGTAGATGACCACCAGTAAAATTCCATACAGCGTTTTCTCTCTGTCTCTGAAAATCATCTGCCCGAGCAGGATTGCAAAATCGCATGCATATAATCCCACCGATATTGATATTCCGAGTTTCTTGTTCAAAACCAACGGCGGAATATCCACACCTCCGGTAGAAGCACCGGCACGAATTACCACGCCGATACCGACACCAATCAGAAGACCGGCGCATATCGTTCCAAGCATTGGGTCTTGCGTCAGGTTCTTTAATCCCTCAATCTTTTGAAAAAGTCCCAAAATAATCGGATAATAAAAAGAGCTTACCATTGTTGTCATCGCAAAAGAAGCACCAAGCAAAAACCATGCCACCAAAAACATAAGCACGTTAAATACTGCCGCAAATACTTCCACCGGAATGCTGAAATAATGTTCTGCAATAAGGCCAAGTCCGGTGGTTCCGCCGGTGATTAATTCCATCGGCAGTATAAATGCAACTACGCCTACACAGTAAATGGTATTCCCCAGTATCACCCAAAGCAATCTTTTTAAATTAAATATATATTCTAATTCCTTTTTGTAACCTATTTTCATTTTGTACTTCTACCCTCTCTTATAACGAAGTATCAATCACAGTTCTTTTTGTTGCGCGGGCAGGTAAGCTTGTATCCCGGATTCAACTGCTTATATACCTCCCAAAACGAACTGCGGCATCTGCGTATTTTCCTTCGATACCCTCTCCCATAGTAAAAAAAATGACATCTATGCTTCATCCTTAACACCCGTTCTTTTTTACTATTAGAATATGCAGATTCACGAAACTATTTCCTTGTCGCAATTAATTTATGAATTGGATTCCCCATGGAAGAGAATTTCTCCTCATACTCCGTCATCACATTTCCCTCTTTCATTTGCGCGTCATGATGCAAATCAAACGTCTTGCCAAGCAATTTCCAGCCGGCTTCTTCCACCTGCTCCAAAGAAAACTCAAAAAGCGGACGATTATCCGTCTTGAATTCCACTACGCCCTCTCCTGCCAACACCTTATCATACTGCGCAAAAAATTGTGTGGAAGTCAGTCTTCTTCTCGCATGTCTCTTCTTTGGCCATGGGTCTGAGAAGTTCAGATAAATCTTTGCAACCTCTCCCAATTCAAACACCTCCGGAAGTTCCATCGCATCCATACATATAAAGCGAACATTTTTGAGTTCACAGAATTCCTCCGTATCAAATTTTTCAAGGGCACGCAAAAGCACACTGGAGTATCTCTCGATGCCCACATAATTAATCTGCGGGTTCTGTCTCGCAAGATTTAAGATAAACTGCCCTTTTCCCATTCCGATTTCAATATAAACCGGATTATCATTTTGAAAAATCGTGTTCCATTTGCCTTTGTATTCTTTCACATTCTTGATGGCAGTCGGATGGTTCTTTATCACATCATCCGCGCCCGGTATATTTCTTAATCTCATGTTTCGTCTGTTCCATTTCTATTGTAATGCAATTATTATACTTTACATCCGCACAAAAAGAAAGAGTTTTGGGATTTTTCTCACCCCAAAACTCCTTGGCTTATCTAAAGTCTTCTTCCTTCAAAATGATTCTGTCCGATTCATCTTTATTCTTACCTGCCATTTTATTGATTAGCTTTTTCAGACTAGGCTTGTTCGCATTCTCAATGGCATCGTCAATGATATTCTTCACATCCGTAACCGTTACAATCTTCTCATCTCTCTGGAGAATATCGATCTCACTGTACAGTGCGAGAATACCCATCTCGTCAATCTTATATCCGTTTTCCTTTGCATAAGTCTGCGCAAATGTTACAAGTTCATCATTAATAAATACCGGCAGTTCAATACGGGAAGTGAATTTCTTCTTGAAATTCGGATATTCATTCAGCATTCTGTCAATTGGCTTTCTCTCATCCTCTAACACAACAAGTAATTCTCCCGTCTGGCCTTCCATCACCTCACACAAATCTTCAATTGCTTTGCGTTTCAATCTGGAAGCCTTCTCAATTACAAGTGCGCCGCCATGTAACTTCTCAACAATCTCGTAAACATCTTTCTTATTCAGAGATTCTGCTTTGACAATCGCCACCTTGCCCTGTTTCATTCTTCTTGACTTTTGAATTGCTTTTACAAGATCTACTGCAAGAACAGTTTTACCAGAGCCCCTGCGTCCTACAATTAGAATATTTCCAATTCTGGACGTTCCGTATCTTGACGTACATGCCTCATCATCCTGAAGAACCTTCACAATCTGTTCACTCATTCCGTGAACCGGCACGAAATACGAGAACAACTTCTTCTGCTCCTCTGTAAGTCCTGCCCGCAAACCAATCTCACTCTGTGCATCTAGGTCATATCGTCCCTGAACTACAAAGCCCGTATCATAAGGTGTTCCCAAACTTACAGGAGTTGGTGATACAACCGGTGCCATCGGCATCACAGGTACCGCCGGTTCTACCGGAACATCTATCTGTGGAATCTCTACAGTTGCCGCGGCTGCAATTGCTTTCGCCGCAAGTGCCATCGACTGTGTATCTCCCAATTTTATATCATCATCTTCATCGACTTCTTCAATCTCATCCGTTGCCTGTCCGAGATTTTCCTGCTCTACCACATTCTGGTCTTCTTGTGAAGCGGTCGCTCCCTTTACCGGCATCTGTATGTTTACATCTAATGCAGCTAACTGTTCTACAACTTTCTGCAAAAGAGGCTTGTTTTCTTCCTCGGTTGCTTCTGCTTCTTTCACATCTTCTGCAACTGCTGCTTCATCTATTTCCGGGTTGGTTTTCTGTGCTTCAATCTCTGCAGACTCAGCTTCCAACTCTTCCATCAACTTTCTAACGTCATCCGAAAGAATCTCTTCTTTTTCTTCCTCTTCTGTCTCTGTCTCGGCGCCGCTCTGCACTTTTTCCTGCTCCACTCTCTCAAGCTCCACTTGAATCATCTGCGCATTCTCTTTTTGCTGTTGCTCAAAATTCTGAACGAGTTCTTCAATACTGAGGGAAGGCTTGTCCTCTGTTTCAGTCTGCACCTCTTTCTCCGTTGTCGCTTCCTCTTGCACGAATTCCGCTTCTTCTGCAGGCACTTCTTTCGGAACTTCTTCTGCAGGTGCTTCTGCCTCTGCAACCTTCTCACTCGGACGGTTCATATACTTTTCATGCTGCAATGGAGTTAATGGCTTGTACTGCATCTTGAGTTCCATCGCTTTATAGATATATTTTCCCTCGCTGAACCAGATAATCAGGTCATCGCACTCTTCCAGACATTCTGTAATCATGCCGGCCTCTCTATATAACCCAGCAAGCTCGAATGCCCATTTCTCAACATATTCCACTTTCTTGAAATCTTCCAAGACAGCTATCTGCTCTTCCAATGGAGCATTTTTTGCCTTCAATATCTTATATTTAAAGATAAAACCATTCGGATCCTTCGGTGCCAATGCAGTGAATTCTTCATAACAATCCATCGCTTCTTTCAATTCGCCCATCTTCAGCGCAAGTGTTCCCAAACGGTAAATAATCTTTTTGCTCTCCGGTGCACGGTCATATGCCAAAAACAGAATATCTCTACTCTTTTGATATTCCCCATTCGCTTCGTAAACTTCGCTCACGGCATTAAGAACTGCTACATTCTTAACCTTCTTCCACTCCATGCTTTCTGCAATCTCAAGAGCCTTTCCGTAAGACTTTTCTTTCATATATTCAAACATTTGCTCTGTTTTTAAACGAAATTCTTGCTTGTCCACAACTTTCACCTCTAAAAGTAATATTACTTTCTTCATTCTAACACACGTAACAGGTAATGTCAAAAAGGTTGTAACAAAAATGTAACAAATTTTCGTAGTAAAAATGCTGTTGTTATATTCTTTTCAATTTACTCTGAAACGAATACTCTTGAAAAAGATTCTAATATCTGCTCTTTCGTTCTATGTATCCCCAATTGCTCCAACGCAACTTCTTCCGATGATACTTTTTCGATAAAGTCCTGGAAATCCGAATAGACCGTCTCATTAACAGCCACTTTACTATTTTCTCCTAATAGCGTTGAAAGTCGATATATATCGTTCTTATGCTTGCGGATGTCTTTGGAATCTATGCTTTCGCCACTTTCTTTACGATTAGTTAAATCAAGCCAAGCTTTCGCCTTAAAAAGAATCAAATATCCTGCATCAAGTACTGTCACTCCATCTACCTTCGTTGCTCCCTTACAAAGCAAATTGTAATATGCTTCATCCAAAAGAATAGCCGACAAGCTGGATACAACATCATCTATCGGAAGCGGTGTAAGGACTGCTCCTTTTGGCAGAGCAATATTTTCCGATTGCCTAGTAAATAATTCAATCATAAAAGGAAACTCTCTCTCCTTTGGATGTGTAAACCGGTAAAACTGCGATTTCCCCGTACTTTTATTACAGTGCTCATATCCGCCTGCTGTCACATATTCCCAAAAACGCTTCCCAAACTCTGCTGTAACTGCTTCTATGATAAGAACCATATCAATATCTTTTGTTGCACGAAAACTTAAACCACCACTCGTTAACAACAAGTCGCATGCTGTTCCGCCAATAATGACATACTGCTCTTCATATCCTTGGAACCACTTTTTAAAATATTCTATTCCTCTAACCATTTTAATTACTCCACACCCTTTCCAAAAGTATTTCGATTTCGCCCTCGACTCTCTCATCCACGTTGTCATCCAAAGACATCGCCAATGATAGTACATCAATCTGATTGTCAGTTCCCAAAATTGTGGGATTGTATTTCCATAATTCTACTTCAACCTGTGATGCAGAATTTATTAATGTCTCTGTAACACTAATATCTCCTAACCCTTCGCTAGCAAAACATAATAATTCTGGTGGATTCAACATGCTATTTTCAGACAACGCAGATAATCCTGCAAGAGGCATAACAACCTTTACATCCGTTTTTTGAATATAGACTCGTTTCCTAACTGGATTGAATAAGTATGGTCTTGCTTTCTCGAACAATTCTCTTCTTCCAAGCTTCCCTGTCAGCACCTTTTGTACACCATCTTTACTCTCCTCAAAAAGTCCCATCTGAACCAATTGTTTTGCAGCTCTTGTGATTGTCATTGCAGAAAAACCTAATCTTCTGACTACTTCACTCGTGTACAGTGACTTTTCATGCTGATACAGGTAATAGAAAAACATGAGTTGTGCAGAAGGTTGAAACTTCTCCTTAACTCTAATTTCTACATCATATTTTTCTTCTAAGGAAACCCCCATAAATGGTAAATAGATTTGTTTTTCAGATACAATAAAAGGAATGTGCTCTGCAATAAGGACACCTCTTTTATATCGATTGATGCTGTTTAAAACAAGAACCACCGGCAGCATTTCTTCCTTCTGCAGTCTTGCTATATGTTTTTTTACTGCTACAATATTTTCTAATTCAGTTTTTGGATAAATAAAAAGAGTTCTAACCCTATCCACGTAAACTATTTGAAATGAATATTTATATATCAAAAAATATGGTAAATTATTTTCCTTTTCCCAATTATCATAATGTGTTTTAATGCCTAATACATCTTCTATATACTTCATAATTGTTTCCTTTTAACTTTTTTATTTTATTTTAACATTTGATTGGTTATATGTCAAATTTAAAGTTAATTTAATTTTTAAAAATAGCGAAGCCATACAAAAGACTTCGCTATGAGTAATAAAATTTTTTCATTTCAACCGTGCTTGTTTTATTGCTTAATTAAATTGTATGTGCCACCAACTGTTCCTTCCTCGCCAACAAGTGTTAATTCGCTATCATTGATTGTAAACGAATATGTACAATCGTGTACAGCGTTATCTTTCTATATTATTGTACTCGCAAATGATATTTTACTCACAAAAATACCTGACATCCCTGCACATAAAAGAGGCAGCCATCATAACCCAATTTATAATGACTGCCTCTTATTCACTTTTCATATTCATTTGTATTTATTCTCTTATATTCGGAGGATATTGTGATATAAACCTGTCGCCTTGTCTTCCTGTTAAAGTTCTCTCAATTATCTTCTAACCTTCCTTCTGATGTTTCTTCACACATCATCTTTATTTCTTTAACAGATTTCTTTTTACGTGGTATCTATTTCAATATGTCTAGCAAATATATCATCTTTTCCTTTTCATCCAGATTCTTTATACTCTCCAAATCCCTCTTTTTATTTTCATATCTTTCTGGAATTATAATCTATGGTAAAGGCTTTCGTCACAGGTCATTACATTTGCCATACCACTAACATATTGAGTTGTAAATTCTACATTGTCCACTGGAGTCTAGCCTCTCTTTCTTTTTTATTCTTAATGGAATCTGCTGTTTTCCCTTAAGTTCTTTTGTTGATGTTATAATAACACTATGTTTTATATTTGTCAATACTATTTTTAAATAAATTTAAAATTATTTTTCTTCTGCTTTGTTTTGTATGAATTGTCTGAATATTTTAAACTATTCGAAAAGAAATACGCAACATGACAATTTCATGCTGCGTATCATTTTCTATCCTCTATAATAGTTAATCAGACACCCTTTCAAGATAATTTCTCTCTCATTATCTGTCAGGTCACCGAGCTTCAACTCGATTTCTTTCAGCCCGTCTCCAACTACATAAGCTTTCACCACATCCAGCTTATTGTCCACTGCACTGCGAACATCCGGAACGAAAATATAATCTCCGTTCTTGAAGCTAAGTGCCTCATGGTCTTCCTCTGTGATAAACGGAAGCATACCCCAGTTAATGAGGTTCGAGCGATAACGTTTTGTCGCGTACTCATTTGCGATGTTCGCCCATCCGCCGAGCACCTTCTGGCAGGAAGCCGCCTGCTCACGAGCGGAACCATCGCCCGGTTTCACTGCGAAAATTGTGCTTCCGACACCAAGATTACCTTTTCCTACTTCAGGGTATGTCTTGCGGATAACCTCCATCACCGGTTTCAGTTCTTCGAGTGCATCTAACGGACATGTTCCCGCTTCAATTGCCTTCTGTGCTTTTTGCACTTCTTTCGCACGTCCCACATATGCAGGGTCTTTACGAGATAATGCAAACTCTGCAAGTCCAAGCGGATTCGAACGATAAGAAGATGTCTCTCCCGAAGGAATCAGTTCATCTGTTGTTGTTACCGGATCATGAATCTCGGAAACTACTTTGAGAACCAAGTTCTCCGGAAGCGCTGACATTGCCGGCCAGTCCTTAATGTTTGGTCCGAATTGAATCTCAACACTTGGGTCAGCTACGCCCTTGCTGTCAAATACGCGGTTTGCGTAAATGCTTGCGTCAAAATGATATTTCGGCGCTTTATATTCGATATCCATCACGTCAGCTGCGGATGTGAGGTAACCTTTGTTTGCTGCTGTTGCTGCAATGGAACGAGCATCCATAAGAGCAACTGAAGAAATCTGTCCACTCTGTAACTTCGAACCTTCGCGGTTCGGGAAGTTTCTGGTTGAATGGCGAATACTGAATGCATTATTTGCAGGAGTATCTCCCGCACCGAAGCATGGTCCGCAGAATGCAGTCTTCACAATGGTACCTGCTGCCATAAGGTCAGCCACTGCACCATTTCGAACCAGTTCCATATAAACCGGTGTACTTGCAGGATACACACTGAATGTAAATGCATCCGAACCGATATTCTTGCCACGGATAATCTCTGCCGCCGCACAGATATTCTCAAATCCCCCGCCTGCACATCCTGCGATAATTCCCTGCTCTACATAGAGTTTACCGTCGCGAATCTTATCCTGCAAAGAGTAGTCTACCGCACCATCAAGACTAACAAGTGCTCTTTGCTCTACGTCATGCAAAATGTCTTTTAAGTTCGCATTTACTTCATCGATGGTATACGTATTGCTCGGATGGAACGGCATCGCAATCATTGGTTTGATTTTGCCAAGGTCCACATAAACGACTCCGTCATAGTAAGCAACTGCACCCGGAGCAAGATCTTTGTAGTCTTCACCTCTTCCGTGTGTCTCATAGAATTCTTTAATCGTGTCATCGGTCTTCCAAATAGAAGAAAGACAGGTTGTCTCTGTTGTCATTACGTCGATACCGATACGGAAGTCCGCGCTAAGCTTCTCAACACCCGGTCCGACGAATTCCATAACCTTGTTGTTTACATAACCATTGCCGAAAGTCGCACCGATAATCGCAAGTGCAACATCCTGTGGTCCGACACCGACAGACGGTTGGCCATCAAGATAAATGGCAACCACACCCGGCATCTTAATATCATATGTCTTGTTTAAAAGTTGTTTTACAAGCTCCGGTCCACCTTCACCCATCGCCATCGTACCAAGCGCACCATAGCGTGTGTGACTGTCCGAACCAAGAATCATCTTGCCACCGCCTGCAAGCATTTCTCTTGCAAATTGGTGGATAACGGCTTGATGCGGCGGTACATATACACCACCGTATTTCTTCGCACAAGTCAGACCAAACATGTGGTCATCCTCGTTGATGGTTCCGCCAACTGCACACAAACTGTTGTGGCAGTTTGTCAGCACGTAAGGTATCGGGAACTTCTCCAATCCTGATGCTCTTGCAGTCTGTATAATTCCTACGAATGTGATATCGTGGGAAGTCAATTTATCAAATTTAATCTTCAGGCGATTCATATCTGAAGATGTATTATGTTCTTTTAAAATATTGTAAGCAATTGTCTGTTTTGCCGCGTCCTCTTTGGTCACTTCCTGGCCGGTTTTCGCCGCAACAATCGCTTTCGCATCCTGTGTATCTTCTACAAGTTCTGTGCCATTCAAAAGAAAGGCTCCCTTGTCATACAATTTTATCATTCTAGTTCCTCCTCGTTCTGCCGTCTTTTATTCCTGGGTCTGTACAAATTTCATGTGGTCGGATACCATCAGCGCAATCTTAAATGTAAGCGCATCCTCGAATTTCTTCACATCCAGACCTGTTGTCTTTTGAATCTTATCCAAACGATATCCAAGCGTATTGCGATGTAGGTACATCTTACGCGCTGTCTCAGAAATATTCAAGTCATTTTCAAAAAATGCATTTACCGTTGCCAGCGTCTCCTTGTCAAACTGATCTATCGCATTTCCCTGAAATACTTCCTGTAAAAACATTTCGCACAGTGAATACGGCAACTGATGAATCAGACGACCTATTCCTAATTCATTGTATGCCAGCACATCCTTGTGCGCATAGAAGATTCTACCCACATCCAAAGCCATACTTGCCTCTTTGTAACACTTTGACACATCCTTCAATTCATCAATAATGGTTCCATAAGCCACTCGCACATGCACCATTGCTTCCATACTCAATGTATCAACAAGTGTTTTTGCAATGCGATTGACATCTTCATAAGTATCTGTCTTTGCCAACGTCTTAATGTAAATAATGTGAGACTCATCTACAGAGGTGACCACGTCTTTTATTCCGTTATCATAAACGCCCTTCATCGTATCAAATAACAGACTTTCTACTTTTTTCTTTTGTTCCACCACAAAAACAATTCTTGGAGCATTGACCTCCAGATTCATTTTCTTGGCCTGGCTATGCACATCTACTAATAACAGATTGTCCAAAATTAACTGTTGAAAGAAACGATTGCGGTCCACTCTCTTTTCGTATAAATGCAGCACATTTTCGAATTGATTTACACACAATTCTCCCATGACACCAATGTTATCAACAATATTATGAATGGCAAATATATACATAACATCGCCTTTATATCGAACAACAAAACAACCGCCGTTATCACTCACGCGAATGTTCGTTTCCTCTGCTTCGCTCAAAAGGATTCTTACATCATCCGCTATATTGTCCTGCTCCTCTGAAGTCGTTGCGAGACATTTCCCTTCCGCACTCCACACAGAACAATCCTCCTTAATAATCCAGCTGATATCTGTAATCATCTTCTGTATTACTTGATTCACTAGCAATTTATCCTTACCTCTTTCTTTTGTGTCCTATATACTTTCGTATTTCTTATCATTCTATCAAAGATACCTGCTTTAATCAAGCCAAAAACTCTTCTAAAATAGCACGGATTCTCATTTCCTGCTCATTCCTCTTCTCTTCTTCCTGTGCAGCTTCGGCAATTTCAACAGTTGTTTCATCCAAGACATTTTCTTCCTGCGTGTTTTCCTCCTCGATTTCTTCCTCCTCTTCTATCACTGCCGCATGGTTAGTCTTTGCATATCTGTGAATGCATACATTTTCCAAATATTCCACCATATAATTTTTTGTGGCACCAAGGCGTGACTTTTCCTCTGCCACAAAACCAAGAAGCAGAAGAAACAACACATAAATGCCTGTCCACTGCACATATTTCATGAACAAATCACCATGTCCTCCCATGCGATAACTCTCAAAGCACGCAAACACCCCTAAGATACCCACGAGCCACAACACCTTTTTCGGAAATGTACGCCATCCTTCAAGGCGAACTCCAAATACTTTATACTCATATATGTACTTGTCTACAAATGCCTCGACGTTCTGTACCTTGTCACTAATCATGCTCGCATGCTCGAACTTCGCCTTTACCAATTTCATTAACCTGTGGTTGCTTTTGTGTATCTGCCCGGCCGCCTTGACCATTCTTCTTACCGTAAAATGAGAAACAAGCTTGGCAAAGATGCCAAATGCTATCAGAATCCCCATTACATAAAAAATAATTCCCTGTTTTACAATTGTCTCTAGCATAATAAAAGAGCCCCCTTCTTTTTATCTCTACCGGAATTATACAGTAAAAAAAGTCGGGTGGCTCTCATTATCGTATTACAAATTTCTACATGACTTCTGACATCGCTGACTGTTTTTGTCAGGCTCCCCTTTCTAGAGAAGCAATAGTAGATTGCGGACAAGCTTTACAGAATGCTTGATTGCCTGCTTTTCAAACGTAGGATAATCCATCGTTGCACTGTTGTCGGCTTTATCCGAAATTGCTCGGATAATGACACACGAAATATTATTAAGGTATGCGACATGTGCGATTGCAGCGCCCTCCATCTCGGTACACTTTGCATCGAACAGGCTCACAAGCTTGTCCTTCACCTCAGAAGAAGACACAAACTGGTCACCACTGACGATTCTTCCGGTAAATGTCTTTATATCCGGATTCGCCTCTGTATTTGCCTGAACTGCCTTTTTTACAAGTTCCGCATCTGCCGGAAACGAAAACGTATCCATTCTTGGAATCTGCCCAAGCGGGTCTCCAAAGATGCTTGCATCCATATCATGCTCCACCAAATCCGTAGAGATGACCATATCTCCAATATCAATCGCGGCATCCAGCGAGCCTGCAATTCCCGTGTTAATCAACACATTTATGTTAAATTTGTCGGCCAGAACCTGCGCACATACGGCAGCATTCACTTTGCCGATTCCGCTTCTTACAACTACTACTTTCTTCCCGCAGAGAACTCCTTTGTAAAATTGCATAGATGCATATTCCACAACCTTCTCCACATCCATAGATTCTTTTAAAACAGCAACTTCCTCTTCCATTGCACCGATAATACCGATTGTCATATAAGTTCCTCGCTTTATTCTTGATAGATTTAATATAACATCAAAGGGGATTTTCTGCAACAAGTGTTGAAGGGTCTGAATGCTTGGTAAATGAGCGTTTTTTTGAGGCGGGCTGGGTGTTTGGCAATGAATATTGGGCCCACCCGAACGCCTGGCTTAGATGTTTTACGGTGCATTTCGCATTATTTTGTTGTTGCACCGTAGAACGTTTTCATTTATTTTGCAAATTACGGTGCCTGCCAAAGAAATCAAAATACGCACCGTAAATTTTCACTCCAAACTAACACTTTTCAATTTGAAACGCTTGTTTTTACGGTGTGTGTTGAGAGTTTTCCGCAACACACCGTAATCTTGTAAATTTTCATTTCATTTCTACGGTGTATATGTTTGAAATTTGGATTTTCACCGTAAAACATTTGAACAGACCTCATAAATATATGATAATTTATATTATATGAACTAGTTTTTTGAGAAAATGTTTGCTATAATGGGTGTACGACTTTGTCAGAATCAAGGAGGTATTCTAATGAAATTCAAATATAAAACAAAAGGAACTTGCTCAGACGCAATCTTATTTGAAATCGAAGACAACAAAGTACACAACGTACAATTTGTTGGGGGCTGCTCAGGAAATACGCAAGGTGTTGCCCGCCTAATTGAAGGGATGGATGTCAATGAAGCGATTTCCCGAATTGAAGGTATTCAGTGCGGGCCACGCCCAACTTCCTGTCCGGATCAGTTGGCTTGTGCACTGAAGAAAGCTCTTGCGGAATAAATAGTTATGCCAAAAAGGAGTTGTACATCACGCTATGTACAACTCCTTATTCATATCCACCACTATCATGGTTGTAACTTTATAATGATATCTTGAATAGTTTCTATTTTCCATGAGTTCCTTATTGTTTCCTCCATTGTATCATATTTCATCATTTTGTAACAGTATAAAATCAATGGATTTTAACAATCATAGGCATCACGCTCCTATATTCTATTTTCATCAAAATGAAATCTTCGGCTGAACTGCCTTGAAATTCAGATGCGTCCTAGAAACGCCAAGGACATCTAGTGTTTGAATAAACATGTCCTGATTTTGATGTGCCTTCATGTTGGCAGAAATGCAAACCGCCTGCAATAGTTTTTCGACTTGTCAACAAAACAGGGAAGTTATCCACGCGATGTGGATAAAATTAAAATGGCGGGAAATTCTTCCCGCCTACGGTGGTCCAAAGAGCTTCCGCCCAGACCTAACTGCAATATAATACAGTTTTATTCTTTTCTGCTCAAGCATGTCTTTTGCTCACTTATACTATATGCAAATATGACAATATATGCAACAAAATTTTTTTATTTTATTTGTTCTAAATACTTCATTATCACACTTTTTATTTATATAAATGAATTCATATGATGTTTTTAGGTTAAACAAGAGTTGCTCCTATGGAACAACTCTGATATGATTTCATCAAGGAAAGTTACCGCAACCACTGTAGGATTGGGTTATACTTCCGCAAGTTTGAGGTCTCAATGTAAGGTTATTTTATATATCTTTCATTTGATTTTTCAATATAAAATTTTCCTTTAAAAACTACAGTGGTTGCGGTAACTTCCCTTGGTTAAATCACCTTGGGATTACATCCACAACGCACTGGTGTAAGAACTGCTTCCATCTGTACCAGCATAATGCAAGCAACGTACACGGTAATAATAACCACTACCAACACTAAGTGTCTTACTTGCGGTTGCGCTATATGCGTTTGTATTTGTTACCGTCCACGAAGTCACATGCGACCAAGTCCCATTTACCTTTTTCTCTACAATAGCCGTAACTGAAACTTTACATTTTATTGCTGCTGTAGTCGAGCCTCCACAACCAATCTTGCCACCACCTGCGTTGTTGATAATGGAAACACCGTCCAAAAGATAAACACCTCTTGTCGGAGATGTTGCATATCCAACCAATGCATCCTCTGTCCATATCTCCGAAAGTTCCACATCCTGTACTGATTGTACTGGTTCCTCCGCATATACTTTTTCTTCTCCTGCGAATATTCCTGTTATTGCAAACAAGAATGCGAAAAGCAATGCAATTATTCTTTTTCTCACTTGACTCTCTCCTTGTATCTATTTAGTATATAGACACAGGAACAAAGCATATCTCGCGCGATATTACAAAAAACTTAATTTTTCTACAGTCTTCTCAACTTCTGTCTCTTCAATACCTGAGAATATGATTGTATATCGTGCATCCTTAAAAATAAAATCTACAACCCATCTTGTTGACTTATTCTCTTCTACCTCATATTCTTTTATATCAATGTTGATTCCTCTAACATCCTTTTGCATTTCCCTAACCAATTTATCTTCTATATCTACAATTGAAGAACCTTCACGATATTTTGTTATAACATGGTAAGATATACTTTTATCTTTTGAATTTGAATAATACAATTTTATATACTGTAATTCTTCGTTTGTTGTCTTCTCGATAAACCGCATTCCTTCTGGCAAGTAAACCATTCTGACGGGATAAAATCCAAACTTCTCATTTATCTGCTCATACGCCTCTTCTTCACTTGAAACTTCATCCACTACAGCGCCACTTCCGTCGTCCGTGTTTACAACAGTTTGTCCTTCATCACCAAACATTCTTGATATCTTCGTAAACGCTTTCTTCCCATCACCCATACTAACGGTTCCAACACCAAGTACACATAATACTGCTACCAAAAGCACATAATACTTGCGTCTGCTACGTTTTTTCTTATAAATCTTTCCTAGGCGAATCAGCTCTTCATCTTCTTTCGCCCGGCTCTCCCGGTCCCGCTCTTCTTCCTCCTGGTGTTCATGAATCTGTTGTTTTAGCTTAATGTACACCTCTTCCGGCGCAACCACATCCTTCATCCTTGGATCGCTTTCCACTTCCGCCATAATACGGTCCGCTTCGTACTTCATTCCTTCTTGTAAGAGGCGTTTTAATTCATTATCATCCATTTTCATCGTTTGGTCTCCTTTTTTATTTACTCGTTTTGCTTTTCCTTGACCTTTCTTGGAATACTGTTTAATATAATGAATAAGAATCCCAAAAATCGGAGGAAAGATATGAAACGTATTATCCTAACCGGCGGTGGTACAGCCGGTCATGTTACACCAAATATTGCACTGATACCGGGCTTAAAAGAACTCGGATATGACATCCACTACATTGGTTCTTACAACGGTATCGAAAAAAATCTAATCGAGCAACTCCAGATTCCATATCATGGAATTGCTTCTGGAAAACTTCGCCGCTATTTCAGCCTGCAGAATTTCACGGATCCATTTCGTGTGCTCAAGGGATTTGGCGAAGCCAAAAAACTAATTAAAACATTAAAACCTGATGTCATCTTCTCAAAGGGCGGTTTCGTCTCTGTTCCGGTTGTAATTGCAGGAAAGCAATGTCATGTTCCTACAATTATTCACGAATCAGATATGACGCCGGGTTTGGCAAACAAATTAGCCATTCCGTCTGCAACAAAGGTTTGTTGCAATTTCCCGGAGACCTTGAACCATCTGCCAAAAGAGAAGGCGGTACTTACAGGTTTGCCAATCCGCCAGGAATTATTAACCGGTAATCGCGAAGCTGCATTGAATTTCTGCGGTCTAAGCGCTGACAAGCCGGTCATTCTCATTATCGGTGGAAGTCTCGGCTCCGTTGTTGTCAACAACGCCGTGCGCCAGGTTCTTCCGGAACTTTTGAAGAACTTCCATGTAATTCACCTCTGCGGCAAGGGCAAGGTGGATGCATCTCTTCAAACGCTTGACGGCTATGTTCAATTCGAATATGTCAAAGACGAATTGAAAGATTTGTTTGCTCTTGCAGATATTGTTATCTCAAGAGCCGGTGCCAACGCAATCTGCGAGCTTCTGGTACTTCACAAACCAAACCTTCTGATTCCGCTCTCTGCAAAGGCAAGTCGCGGGGACCAGATTTTAAATGCACGTTCTTTTGAACGTCAGGGCTACAGTATTGTGTTAGAAGAAGAGGAATTGAATTCTTCCATTCTTCTTGATGCCATTCAAAAATTATGTAAAGAAAAAGATGCTTACATAGCTAATATGAAACAATCAGCGGGGCATAATTCCATTCAGACAATCCTCGGTCTGATTCAAAATGCATCAAAATAACACTTCTTGAGTTTGCTTGTGCGCTTGCGCAGGCAAACTTTTTTGCACTGCGCGCTCTCGCCTAATTTTCTATGGATTTTATGTATCTGTCATATTCTTTTTGATAATTTTTGCGTATCCATTGTTTTGCCCGATACAGTTTACTGTATATCAAATCGACACTGACGCCCATTCGTTCTGCGATTTCTTCTTGCGGTATATCGAAATAATATGCCATGACAACCAATTCATACCAGCATATATTTTTTTTATAAAGACGCGTCAGAATATCATTGCCAAGCTTTCTGGCAAGTTCTTTGCCCTCTTCCCTGATATATACATCTTCTACACTGAGAACTTTAAGGTCTTCGTCATTCAAATCATCGATTTGACCTTCTTTCAGACGTTTAAAATCTCTCAAGAAATTCATTGTAATATTTTTCGCCGTCCTAATCAAGTATGGCTTCATTTTACCCGGCTGTATATTCTCATAGTGTTCATAGATACTAAAGAATGTCTTCTGGGTCATGTCTTTCGCTATATGCTCATCCTTTGCAAAATGAAGACACGTTTTATATACTTCATGCTCATACACTTGATATAATGCCTCAACAAAATACCATTTTATCTTTCGAATATCCATGACTCATTCCCTATTTCATCTTTGACAGTATGTCCGCCTTCAATTCATCGGACAACTCCCCTTGGTTCCACGTGATTGTAACATCATCTTCCTTATAACGAGGAATCAGATGTATATGGAAATGGAACACCGTCTGTCCTGCAACCTCTCCATTGTTCTGAAGAACGTTGTAACCATCACATCCGACAATCTCTGTCATTTTTGTAATTACTTTTTTTGCGACAACCAATGCTTTAGATGCAATTCCCTCCGGAAGTTCATACAGATTTGCATAATGTTCCTTCGGAAGAATCAACGCGTGTCCTTTCGATGCAGGTTCAATGTCCAGAATCACCCGAAAGTCATCATCTTCATAAATTGTTGCTGATGGAATCTCGCCTGCTGCGATTTTGCAAAAAATACAGTTTTCGTTTTTCATGTTGATTTCCTGCCTTTTCTTTATATTGTATGGTCGACTTATGTCGAACAAATATATTTGTATCATACGTTTCTGAGTGCTACACTAGTTGCGAAAGGCGGTAAGATTATGGAATATTTACTCAGCAAATTTTCGCACGAGTTGCGCAACCCTCTGACAACGGTATCCAGCACGATACAACTTATTGAATCACAACACCCGGAAGTGAAAGATTTTAAATATTGGTCTAATATTTCTGAGGACCTTGATTATATGAATCGTCTCCTCTCGGAGCTTTCTGATTTTTCTAAGTCCGAAACGCTACATAAAAGTACTTTTTCGTTGCGTGCACTATTAGAACATATCTCTCTGTCGTTTGCAGCTTCCATTGCAAACTCGGAAGTAGAGTACACTTCGAAAATCTCTCCTTCTATTAATCAGATTACAGGAGACAAAACAAAATTACAAGAAGTATTTTTGAATCTATTAAAAAATGCGTTCGACGCAGCTTCTCCGGATAAAACAATCTATTTGGAAGCTTCCTGTGATAATGATAAAATCTGTATTCGCATAGAAGATACAGGGTGTGGCATCACAGCGGAACAACTTCCGACTATATTCGAACCCTTCGTCACTTATAAGAAAGACGGATCCGGATTGGGACTTGCTATTAGTAGCAATATCATTCGTGCACATGGTGGTTCCATTCATGTAAAATCTACGGTGAATGTTGGAACAATCTTCACCGTTACCCTCCCATTGCACAAATAATCGGATGGCTCAAAGTATTGTAATTATTATAGATAATTTCTTCCAAGTTTACAAGTCTTCTGAGCCATATCCCCATTTTCTTTTCCTGCTTCTTTCTAAAAATCTTCTGACAGACTCCCACATACTGTCTCTTTCTTCGACAACACTCTCTTCGAGTGCCATACTCTCCATGCGCTCCGTATAAGGAACCATCGGTATCTCCTCAATTTCCTCCTTTTCTTCGGGAACAAATTGCTTCATAATCTCTTCGATGCTGTAATTCTCTTCTATCGTTGCCTTATGAAGTGTATAGGCAAAATGCACGCCTTCCTCATCCTTATAATTGACCTCCCGAACAAAGAACTCTGTCAGTGTGTGAAATTCTTTTCGAATGTCCTGAATACAAGACGGATAATAACAGAAATAATAGGTTTCGTTTTCACAAAATATATACTCCGGCTCCAGCAAAATACATTGACCGTCCAGCATATATTTCTTTAACATCTGTATTGCATGAAGCAAATCATTTACAAGCCTTTGCATATCATCCAATGTGAGATTCACCTTCTCATGAAGTGTTTTAAATGACGTTTTACCACTGATATCATAGTAGTACTGACTTTGATTATCCACATAATGCACATCCAGATTTAAAATGCTCGGAATCTCATTCTCCTTAAGCATGATAATCTGATAATCCTCCCGTTCACCCGTTTCGCCTTCCAATATCATATAGGCCCGTTTTAAATCATTCTTATAATATGTTTTCAATCTTTTTTCACTATCCCTTCTCCTATTTTCTTCAGTTTTCGAATCTCTCGTATGTAGTCTTCCGGTCTTGTTCTGCTGACACTGTACTCTCCCTTTGTCACCATATTGCCTTTGCTTCCGTCCCACTTAACTGTCACCTTGTCATCTTCTATGTGCGAAAGGCATTCTACTCGGTCAAAAAGCAGCAGTTTCCCTTCCATTCGGTTAAAGAAATAATACTCAAGTTCCAGTTCCGCAGGTTCACTTTCGCCACTGCCGAGTGCCGCCGTTTCATGAGCCGTACTCATCAGAATATTTTTGTCGTGCCAATAAAAAAGTATATGCAGCAGCACACCAAATATGAGTAAAATAATCGGTACAATAACCGCCGCCTCCACAGTAAAACTTCCTCGCAAGGTCTTCATAATATCATCGCCCCCAAATACGAGATAGTTAAGAACGGCACAAACGGCAATGTCGCCTTTTTCTTCCAACCACGTTTCCACAGAAAGAACACAGATACAACCCCTGCAAGCACAGACGCACCAAACAACACTCCGAGCACGCGCAAATATCCCAAATAAATTCCCAGAAGCAAAATCAACCAACTATCTCCATAACCGACTGCTTCTCTCGAACATTTACTAATAAGAAGAAACAAGCTTCCCACAAGGAATCCTCCCACACGAAATCTTGCGCTCACGGCGTTATCAAACAATGCAAATCCCGCTACCGCAATACTAAAAATAATCAGCAATACTACCGGCATCGTTTTTTTCCTTAAGTCACTCACACTGCACGCACCAAGCAATAATAAAATCATCCAATCTGCTATTTTACACATTTTGAACATCCTCCTAATCCATAAGCCTCATCCAGCGGGATGGCATAAATATTTCGTTTAATCTTCTTACATTCCAAAGAGGTGTGATAGCGTGTTCCATATAAAGTAATATAGACAATCGTGCTGTCTGTCTGCACCTTTCCACAGGATTCGCAAGGGTAGTACCTGCCTCCGGACTGATTGCGGAGCTCGCCGAGAGCATCTCTCTGAACGGATTGAACGGACATGTCCAGATAGGTGCACCTCGCATCATTGTGATAGACAATTCCCGTGTCTGTCACATAGACAAGCTCTTCTTTTGTTGCACCTGCTGCATTCTCCACATAACCGGTCCAGCCTTTGACGCGAAGTGTTTCTTCGCAGGTAATGGGAGGAATACGAAACATGAGAATCGGAATCTCCACTTGATATTGCACCGACAGATCCATCACTCCCGTAGTTCTGTGACACTTCGTCTCCTTGCAGTCAATACCGTCTGCTCCTCCCGCTATAATGCTCTTATCTAATTGGTCTCTTCCGAGATTCTTAATAAGCTGTTGCTCCAGTTCCGCTGCCGTCAAAAAGTCCCCTGCGTACGCCTCCTTTGCAGCTTCTTTTCCTGCGCTGTACAAACCATTTCGCAATGTCGTCTGAATGGCCATCATCTCTAATAAATACGCAAGGCAAAGCATCGCAAAGAAGAATAAAGGCACTACAATTGCAGCCTCTAAGGTCAGACTGCCCCGAGAGGTGAATGCAGATGCCCTTTCCCTCTTATCAACGAAATGGGGAGTACCTTGTATTGTTTCAAGAGAGTCTTTTTTATCCTTTCTAATTAAATATGTATTTCGTTTATGGGGATTCATGTTGTGAGTAAGATTGTAAGAAAAGGACATCTGCATTCACCTCTTTTCTATTTTATTCATATTCATACGTGGTCATAAAGGTATCCTTTATGCCCCTTCTAAGCATTGCCTTGCTCTGAATCTCTACCTTTGTCATACACTCATCTGTTTTTATCTGTAAGTTGCTTTCTATCAAATCCAGGCTCCGCATGCTCAGAGCCTCTTTGCGTTCCATAGCAAGAAGACCGGTCAGATAACTCTGATAACTAAGTCCACCTGCAACATCTGCCTCATTCACCACTTCCTCGTCTGTCCCAAGCTTCACGAGGTTTAAAAGTTGCAATTGCCATGTATCAGTGGTCTTAATAACCGGAACCTTTTTCCCTTTGAGTAGCACACGGACATCCACGATACTTTCCCCGTACGCCCAGGCAAGAAGAATCGCGTGCTTCACTACCTCCGTAATTCCGGGGACTGTGAGAAGGCTGCAGAGTGTCAGTGCAACTCCCTCCGCCTCTGTCTGTCTCGCCGTATCTGTCAATAGATAGCCGTAATTTGCCACCATACGGATACTCAAAATCTGCTTACATACCTTCTCCAGATTTTCCTTGTCGCTTGAGGCCCCGCCAAGCATATATTCCTGCTCGTAGAGTAGCGCATGCGATTCTTTGCTCTTTAACAAACTGCCGAAATGCTCGGTCAGATATGCTGCAAAGAACATCTTGTCCGTTCCTTCTGACGATTCGCTCTTTCCCCAATTACCCGTTTTCAGTTCCCTGCCGGAAGGGAGACTGTCTATGGCAATACTGCGGTCGGACAACTCCTCTGGTTTCTCACAGACAAGGGTAATAAGGCTCATGTTCTTTAATCTCTGCACAGAGGAGAGCGGATTCCCCTCCTCCGGCAGTTCATTCTCGTCCTGCGCGAGCAGTTCCTCCATATCCATATACACCAGTTCTTCCTCCTCCAAATAAGTCTCAGAGTAAAATTCGTATTCCGTATCTGGAAGGGATGTGTCCACGCCAAGCCAATTTTTCGCATAGCGAATGGCCTGTTCCCGAAATGGTGCGCCGTCATAATCCGTTAATCGCTCCTGCTTCTGAATGGAATGTCTCATGTTGTCTGCTCCGTAATACTGAAGTCTCTCTTCTAACATTGTCTCGCTACATCCATTTCTGACAAACAAGTCATATTCCTCAAGCATCTGTCTGTCGTACTCCGCAAACGTGCTTTGAAGTGCAAGAATCGTATCTGCACGTTTTCTGTTCTTAGTCATTTGCACGGATACGCTCTCTAAAAGAGCGCCCACGAGAGAGAGCATCAGCACAAACAGCATAGCCAGAAACGCAGTTATTTCACCTTTAAATACCGGTTCCCTCTCTTGTGATTTTCTCAAAAATCTCACCTACCAAACTTGTCAACTGTGATTTAAAAATTGCTACAAGTGCAATCAGCACCACGAGAATTAAGATAATCTCCACTACCGCAGAACCTTTCACCTGTTTTCCTTTTAACCAATTCCACATCTTTTTTCCTCCTGTCATTGCATGGATAGGAATGCCGGAACCATAACCATAATAAACACAACTGCCAGCATACCCAGCATCGGCACAAGCAGTTTGGTTCCCGCCTCCTCTCCTAATCTTTTTGCTGTACTTTTTCGATTCTCAAAGGATTGAATTGCCTCCATCCTTAATATATCCGTAATGCCCTTACTTCCCTTGCGCAGATTCTGGGAAAGTAGCGTACCGAACTTCAGATAAGTCGAAGTACCGCACCGCTTTCCGAAACGCTCATAAGCTTCTGCCTCTGATACGCCTCCCTGCATCTCGCGAAGAGTAATCAACATCTCCTCGTAGACTGGCTGTATGCCCATACTCTCCTTTTGCTGCTCATAATTCTGCACAATCTTTTCCCAAGCATTTCGAATTGTCGTTCCGGTGGTAAGAAGCATTGTTAGTTTGCTAATCATCCCCGGATAATTGCGAAGTAAGGACTCTGCTCTTCTCCGCTTTTCCTGCTTTACCCTCTCTTGCTCACGATAGACCAAGTATACGCATAGTGCGATTCCAAAAAGTAGCACATAGTGCCATCGGTTTTCTCTCTTCTGCGTCCATGTAAGCTGTTTTCCTTCGATTTCGTCCGGCAAAACAAAACTTTCTTTCTGCCGTGTCCCTTCCTCCAGTTGCTCCACTTCCTGCTTAAGTTCATACAGAAGCTTGTCCATTCCTTTTCGAGTCAACGGGTATACCCGTGCATTCTGCACATAGATGGCTTCCTCATCCTTGTAAGAGATGATTCCCCGAAGTTCTACTAACGACCCCTCGGGTACGACGTTTTCTTCCTGTATCTCTCCGTAGAGATTCATTACCGTGTACGAGTCTAACTGCCACTCAATCTGCACGGGATAATCCGCAAGCGAGGTTATTAGATTCAGGTTCTTCTCCACACGATTAAAACTCTTATTCTCTCCCAATATAACCTCATCCAACTGGTCTATAACCTCGCGAAACGTCTTCTGAACCTCTTTTGGGGAATACTCCTGCTCCTCCACTTCTATTTCAATGGTTCCCTCCTCTTTTCCCTCCACAGCCACCTCAAACTCTGTGACTTTTTTCCCTTCCCCGTAGGTGTTCCGCTTCACTATCTTGTCCGAATTCTTGAACACATTCTCCATCAGAAAAAGAACGGCGGATAGGATTACTGAAAGAATCAAAATGATTATGATTTTCTTTTTCATCTTCTACACCTCGATTTCCACAATTTTCTTGCCCACCTCGTAAGCAGCCAGATATATGATAAGACAAACGCTCATAATTACGATACCCGCCGGATTCCCATACAGCACCCCGATAAGATCCGGAAAACTGATGCGCAGATACACAATCATTGCAAACGGAATTTCTGTCATAATACGAAACTCCATTTTCTTTGCCGAAATCACTGTCTGAACCTCTCTCTCAACATCAATCTTTTCTCCAATCTGACGCACCGCATTTCGAATAATCTCCAGGGTGTCACCTCCGCTTCGCTTTGCCAGATTGAATACCGTCACGAATGTCTGCACATCCTCATCCCCTGTCCTTGCGGCAAATTCCTGCAACGCACTCTCTGCTGTCACATTAATGTGTAACTGACGAATGATATGCGTAAGTTCTCGTAAAATCATCTCGTCCTTCCGATACATTCCCTTTAACTCCTTGCAAGCCTCACACAAGGCATTTTCTACGGAATATCCTACGTTTAAGCCTGCCGAAAGAGACCGTATCGTTTCTTTGAACTGCAGCCGAAATATCTGCTGCCGCTTTTTCATTGTCTGCTTTTCCCACGAACTTATATACCGAATAAGGTATGGCGAAAATAGAATTGCGCATATCCATGTGCCATAGAATAAATAGGAAACTGCTAAAATGATAACGCTTCCCTGCAAGAATGCTCTCAGATATTCCATCCTACGAATATCCTGCTGCCAATAGTTTTTCTTTCTTTTGTATCTCATGTACTTTCACCCATTCTCCCTGAATCCTGCCGTCTACTACCTTTCGTTCCTCAAACTCATACAGCGTCTGCAGTTGTATCTCATTGTGCTCATATCCAAGCACCTCCACAATCTGAAGCACCTTCCTCGACTTGTCCCGAAGTCTTCCAAGATGAACAATTACATCAATTGCCGATGCTATCTGTCTCTGAATTGCGGGAAGAGGAAGCTCCATTCCCATAAGCACCATCGTTTCCAATCTGCTGAGCATATCTCTCGGACTATTGGAGTGTCCGCTGCTCGCTCCGCAATGTCCGGTGTTCAGACTCTGTAACATGTCAATTGCCTCACTCCCTCGAACCTCCCCGACAATAATGCGAGACGGTCTCATTCGAAGAGACGCCCGCAGCAGATCTCGAAGTGTAATCTCGCCACTTCCTTCTGCATTCGCATTTCTGGCTTCAAGGCGAACCAGATTCGGCACACCTTCGATGCGGAGTTCTGCGCTGTCCTCAATGGTGACAATGCGTTCATCCTTTGGTATGTAGTCTGATAAAGCATTCAGAAACGTCGTTTTACCCCGACCCCGTACCGCCGCTTACGAAGATGTTATAGCGCGCCATCACAAGCTTTCTCATCAATTCATCAATCTCTTTGCTGATGGAGTCTCTGCGAATCAATTCCTCCATGGTCATGACCTCCCTCGAAAACTTTCGAATCGTCACAATCGGTCCATTGAGTGCCACAGGATACAGCACAACGTTGACTCTTGAGCCATCCTCCAGCCTGGCATCTACAATCGGCGACGCCTCGTTCACGATGCGATTCGCACCCGCCACAATCTGCTGCACCACGTCCTCCAGTTTGCTGCGGTCTGAAAAATGCTTCTCAAGCTGAGACAGGTGCCCTTCCTTTTCGATAAAAATGTTATCGGTTCCATTAATCATAATCTCTGTAATCTCGTCATCCTCCAAAAGCTCCTGTAAAATATCCAGCTTGCGAAAAGCATTAAAAAGTGCCTTTCCGATTCCCGCTTTCTCTTTCAGAGGAATGTAGGCTTCCTGTTCATTCTCGACCAATACGCGATGAATCAGTTCCATAAGTTCCTCATCTTCCACCTCTTTTGAGAGGTCTAATTCCCTCAGAATTTTTTCCTGAAGTTTTTCTGTATGTATCATACAATCTCCTCCTTTGCACGTATCTTTGCGTACTCTTCCACCTGCTCCGGCATCACAAACCGGCAGGTTATACGCTCTATTTTTTCCAACTTTAACTGTTTTACATTTTCATCATACTGTTTTAATTTGCTCTGTGATATTCGGTCCTCTGAAACCGGCATGTAAATGCGGTCACACCTCTCTAAGATTCGGTAAATTCCCTGCACGCTCTCACTCATATCCAGAATGATTAAGTCATAAATGCTGTTTTTCACAAGCTCACTGATGAGCATTTCCCACTCATTTTCAGAGACCTCTTTCATGTCCTGCAGAATCGGAATCGGCGCAAGATAGTTAAGCTCCTCGTTCTTTCGCACTGCTGCCTGAAGCCGAATTCCAAGATTCCCGTTTCCCTGTTTCATGTAATACAAGATATCTCCCAGGTTCAGTCCAGCCTCCCCGTCTATACTAGCGTATTCCTCCAGATTCAAATACAGCACTCGTTTTTTGATAGCGCACTCCTTGCCTAAAGCAAGCGCAAATGTCGTCTTTCCGATGCGATGAATTGGCGAATATACCGCCACTAATCTCGCTCGTTCCTTGCGTACACTACGAATGACATTTTCCTTGGTCTTATCCACGTACACTTCAAAGATTTCCCGGATAATCTCATCCGCACACTGATATTTCCATATCGGGCATTCCTCTTCTCCGAGGTCTGCTACCCTACCTCTGCCAAGTACAAATACCTGCTCTGCCTCAATCTGACTGCGTTCATCGTAAGTATACCCCTCCTCCACAACGAACAGATGAATGGTTTTACTCTCAGAAAGTTCCACCACTTTGTCGAGACTGCTGCAGACATACACCTTGACCGCCAAATCATCACGCGAAGATATATTCTCCCCCAAACCGGTCGCATAACGAATCTCACGGTCGCAAATTACAAGATTTCTCTCGTTCAAATGCATCCTCCTCGCTTTTTATTCAATTTTTTCTTTGGATTGTTCGTCCGAAATGGAC
>JAZQRQ010000006.1:0-4720 GCA_045629665.1 Faecalimonas sp. | reverse complement strand
GTCCATAATGATGTCTTCGCTAACACCTTTAGCTACACCAACAACATGTTCTGCTGCCCATTCTCTTTCGCCCTTTTGCTCTGTGAATTTCTCTGCAGGCACTTTACATTGTGGGCACTGAGCCGGTGCTGCATCTCCTTCATGAACATAACCACATACGCTACATACAAATTTTTTCATAATCTTTTTCTCCTTTTAAAATATATTTTTTGTTTTTTAATTCAGTTTTTTTAGTAACTTAATTTTGCTTTAGACAATCTTTACAGGTTCCATAAAACAGCATTTCATGACTCTCAATCACTCCATCGAAGTTCTTGCCGGCAGCTTCATTGATGCAATTCAGCTGCTCCAAATCCAAATCCAGCACATTTCCGCATTTATTACAACAGAAGTGATAGTGGGGTTCTGTGCGCCCGTCGAAGTGAACACCGCCATTTGGAGTTGTAATCTTAATGGCTTCGCCCAATTCGGCGAGTAGATTCAGGTTGCGGTAGACCGTTCCGAGACTGATATTCGGATACTGCCTTCTGACATTCATGTAGACATCATCCGCAGTGGGGTGGTCACAAGATGCATTCAAAAACTCTTGTATGGATTCCCGTTGCCTGCTATATTTTAATGTTGCCAAATGAAGCCTCCTTTCAAATCAATAATGATAATAGTTACTATAATTGTAATATAGCAGAGCATTTTTAGTTTGTCAACACTTTTTTAAAAAAATTTTTAATACTTGCGTATATTCTATAAATATTCTACAATGAAGCAAATGGAGGACAAAAACATGAAAAAAGTTACGAAAATTATTTTGATTATATTTGCCGTGCTGGTTGTGCTTGGAGTTGCAGCAGGATTGTTTGCATGGAACTATTATAAGGAAGGAATTGCTCCGGTATCCGATAAGAGCAAGGAAGTGATTGTCACAGTTGAAAATGGACAGACAGCGACTTCAGTATTGTACACGCTTGATGAAGCAGGCCTTGTCAACGATGTGCTTTGTGGGAAAGTTTATTTGAAGCTAAACGATGTGGGGAATCTGCAGGCCAACTCATATATATTGAATGAAAATATGAGTTTGGAAGAAATCTTTCAGATTATGGCAAATCCGACGGGGGAGCATGTGCTACAGTTCTCTGTTACCATCTTAAATGGTTATTCGCTCAAGGATATTTCCGAATCGATTGCCAAGTCACTTGAGATAGAATCGGCGGAAGTAATGAATCTGTTAAATGATGAGGCATTTTTGAATTCATTAATTGAAAAGTATTGGTTTATTACAGATGAGATACTTGCAGATGGCATCAAATATCCGCTGGAAGGATACCTTTATCCGGAAACCTACTTATATAATAGTAATGTTACACTGAAAGATGTGATCTATGGTTCGCTGGACATGATGGACAAGTACCTGACCGAGGCAAAAGAATCTTTTGAAGCACGTGGATGGACAGCGCATGAGTTCTTAACATTTGCTTCTATTGTAGAGAGAGAGTCGCTGTTTGATGAAGACAGACCGAAGATTGCCGGTGTATTTATGAACCGCTTGGAAAAAGGTATGTTGTTTCAGGCTGATAGTACAGTTAACTATGCATGGGATAGGACTGGAGTAGATGTGACATATGCACATTTGAAGATTGATTCACCATATAATACTTATAAATATGCAGGAGTTCCAATTGGACCAATTAGCACAGTTTCAGGCGTGACAATGGATGCGTGTGTGAATTATGAAACTCATGAATACCTATATTTCTTCTCAAAAAAAGATGGAACACAAATATATAGTAAAACATTAAGTGAGCATAATAATGCGGTGAAGAATAATAAATGGTACTAAAATATGGAAATTCAAGAAAAGGGTTGACAGAGATGTCAACCCTTGTTATAATGACTTCCGTAACAAATGTAACAATTATGTAACAATTTGAAAAACAAATGTAACGGAGGTTTTTATGAATTTCAAATTTGTAAGAAAAGGAATTGTGATAACGGCTTTCGCATGCGCTACCTTAATTCCGGCTCAGCAGATTGTTGCTACAGAAAAACCGATGATCGCAGGTATCACCGAGACTGTGAAAAAAGGTGAGATTGACTCTGTAGGCTTAGTAAATGCAATCGCAGAAATTCAAAAACAAGAAAATACAGAAAAAACCCTTAAAATAGAAAGTCCTGAAGAAATCAAGTTTGAGGCGATGGTAAAAGGAAAATCTTTTGTAACAGTTACAGAAGGTGCAACACTTATAATGGAAGCTGCGGATGAGAGCAGTGCATCCGTGGGAAAGGTGTATCGCGATTCTGTCGTAAAGGTTACAGAGAGAAGTGATGCTTGGAGCAAGATTGAATCGGGAAATGTAGTAGGATATGTGAAGACAGAGAATCTGATTACAGGAAAAGATGCTGTCGCACATGTAAAAACACTTTTGATCGAAGCTTATCCGGAGACGGATATTTTAACATTGACAAAAGAACAGATTGATGAAGTGTTCACTGTTGGTGAAACAGCAGCGGACGAAGCGGCAAGACTTGCGGCAGAAGAAGCAGCAAGAATTGCAGCTGAGCAGGCAAGAATCGCAGCGGAAAAAGAAGCAAGCCGTCAAAAAGGCGTAGAGATTGTAAACTATGCAAAAAGATTTATCGGCAACCCATATGTATATGGTGGAACAAGTCTTACAAGAGGAACTGACTGCTCTGGTTTCGTAATGGGTGTATACAGACACTTTGGTGTAAGCCTTCCACGTACTTCATACTCTATGAGAAAAGTGGGAAGAGCAGTAAGCTACAGTGACATTCAACCGGGTGATATTGTATGCTACAGCGGTCATGTTGGAATCTATGCAGGAAACGGTAAGATTGTGAATGCAATTAACGAACGGAAGGGTATTAACTTCTCGAGCGCAACTTACAAAAGGATTATTACAATTCGCAGAATTTTCTAGAGCATGGTAAAAAATGGGTATTTGTACAATTTGTACAAATATCTTTTTTTTTGTAGAATTTTGCAGAACACCATAAATAAAGTTATCCACACTTTTTTTCAAAAAAAACGTGATAAAATCGACTTTTCCACAAAGTTATCCACATTATCCACAAAAAAAGCAGGGGAAAATGTGGATTACTTTTGACGAAAAAAGAACAGACGTTTTGTGAAGAAATAATAAAAATCATTTTTTGTCGAAAAAAATAACAAAAATTATTGACATTTAAGTAGTCAAAATATAGAAAAGAATGGAAAAACAATTCAGAAAATTCAGACAAAATTTGTTAGAATACTTATGCAGATAAAAGATTGCTTATTTGGACAAACCGTATTATAATAGGGGAGTGAAAAACATAAATAGGAGGAGTTAAGTATGGTAACAAAAGAAATGACAATTGGTGAACTTCTTATGACATATCCAAACGTAGCACCGATTTTAATGGAAGTTGGAATGCACTGTCTTGGTTGCCCATCGGCACAAGCTGAGTCATTGGCAGATGCTGCAATGGTACACGGATTGGATGCAGATTTATTAGTAGAGAAGATCAATGCTTTTTTAAATGCATAAAACAAGAATAAGTAAAAAGGTCGAAAGCATCATAAATGCCTTCGGCCTTTTTCGTTAAAATTATTAGATTGTGCAAAGCTGCTGTACGGCATTCTCATTTACAATCACTTCGCAGTGTTCTTCCAAATATGCCAGAACTGCAGGAGAAGCCTTTTCCACACATCCATATTCAGATAACATATTGCAGACTTTGTTAAACTCTGCAAGAGAGTGTTCAGACTGTGCCAACGCTAAGACATAGATATCGTTCGGTGTATCTTTATACAATGTGTTAGCACCGTGATACATATTTGTAAGTAGGTGGCTTGCCTGAATCACACAGTCCAGAGTAGAGAAAGAAAAAAGACGAATCTTCGGTGTTTTTACGTTCTCTTTCTTTTCTGCTTTTTCAGCCGCCTGTTTCGCGGTCTCAGCGACAGCGTCTTTGACCTTATTTAGCAAGTCAAGAATCTCATCTGCGCCTTCTAATTTATCTAGTACATGGTGTTTTCTATTCTCTAAATCATGCACGGATGCTCCGAATTTTGAGAACCTGTTCTCCAACTCCTCGGGGTCATCGCATTTTGTAATGATGAGTACGATAGAATCTGAAGATGCAGGTACGGCTTCAATCATAAGCGGGGTATCCTCCGCTTCAAAACCGAATTCAGAGTGAGCTCTCTGCATCATATCATGGAAAAGTGATTTTGCTTTTTCGCCTCCGCAAACCAATTCGCTGATTTTAATTTGTCTGTCAGCCAAATCAGCGTGCGTTAAAGTGCAGCGTATCTGATTATCATTCAGTTTTTCAATCTTCATATCATCACTTCCTTCCTGTTGTATTAGTATAAACAAAAACATAAAATATGTAAAGAAAATTTCTATAAACTTATTGACAGCAATTCATGGAAATCAAAAAACATGTGAATAACAATGTGGAAAACATGTGCATACCATGTGGATAACTTTCAAAAAGCCTTATCTTATGGGGCATAACATGTGGAAATGTATATTCACAAAATACAACTTGCAATTAAGATTCCTCTATGCGTATAATCTTATTACAAGAAGATAGTATGTCTGGTGGCTGTGTATTTTATGTAAGGAGGGACGTATTATCTGAACGAAAAATTCTATTCTCAATGTAAGTTCAATAGATTTTCATTTGTATATTCAAGTAACATTTCAATATGATTGTT
>JAZQRQ010000005.1:0-18482 GCA_045629665.1 Faecalimonas sp. | reverse complement strand
TGAAATATCTTTCCAGCTTTCCTAACTTTTGCTCAATGTTTGACCGTAAACCATCCGTTACGTCAATGTTTTTTCCGCTAATAATAAATCTCATGCAGTTCAACTCCTTTTATTAAATTTGTATATGTATATTATACATATGATTTGTAGTCCACGCAATAAGATTATAGATATTTCTTTTGTTTTTTGTGAATTGACAGATAATTATGCACTGTTATGCTTCAAATATCTGCATTTCTCCATCAATATCAGCAAAATAGCATTCTTCGCTAAGTTCCATAATTGCCTGGCCATTTGTTCCTTCCCGAATTTCGGAAATAACACTTTCTATCTCACTCTCCGGAAGTAGGACTTCCAGTTTTACTTTATCCGTATACACAGAATTCAAAATACGAATTCCCCTTTGTCCAAGAATATATTGTATCTTTCCAAGCCCTGTATAATCTGTCTGAACTGATAATTTCTGTCCGTGCATTTTCGTGATGACCTTGCTGGCAAGCAGCCCCTCTTTTGTGGAGCCCGCGTATGCCCGCACAAGTCCTCCTGTGCCGAGAAGTGTTCCGCCGAAATATCGTGTCACCACCACAACAACGTCATGAATCTCTTCCCCGAGAAGCACATCAAGCATCGGTTTTCCCGCTGTTCCACTCGGCTCACCGTCATCGCTGCATCTCTGCACCTGAAAATGTTCTCCTATTACATAAGCAAAACAATTATGTGTTGCATTCCAATACTTCTTGCGCATGCTTTCAATAAATGCAAGCGCTTCCTCCTCACTTTTGACAGGACGAACCGTTGCAATAAATCTCGATTTCTTTTCTATTATTTCAGCCTCTCCGCCACAATATACTGTTTTATACTGACTCAGCATCTCATCTCACCTTTTATGTTTTTTTATTACTATAACAGTATTGCGCTGTATTTCTCAAGATTTTATTAAATTTTTCCTAATTTCCTTTATTTAAAACAATAAGTTTGATATAATGTACTTTGGATATAAAGGAGGTAATTTCATGAATTATGGGAGAAATAATACTTCAAAGCGACGCAGAAAGATTCAATCACGCGTCTCAATGAAGAAGAAAAAAGCAAGACTTCGTTCCTTTAGAATGTTTTTATTAATTTGCCTTGTGCTTGGAATTATCGTTCTAGGCGGAGTAGGTATCCTATTCAAGAAGATTATTGATGACACACCACGGATTACGGCAAACGACCTGAAACCATCCGCATACACAACAACCGTTTATGCAAATGACGGTGAAACCGTGACAGGTACTTTTGTCAGTGCCGGTTCCAATCGTGTGTTTACAACGTTAGATAAAATACCAAAGGAATTACAGAATGCATTTATTGCAGTAGAGGATTCTCGTTTCTACGACCACAAAGGAATTGATGTAAAAGGAATCACAAGAGCTGCTGTAAAAGGTCTCACCTCAGGTCATTTTTCACAAGGTGGAAGTACCATTACCCAGCAGTTGATTAAAAACAGCGTTTTCCCGAACTTCAGTAAAGAAACGAGACTGCAAAAGATTGAGCGAAAGATTCAGGAATTGTATTTGGCAATTCAGATTGAAAAAATTGTAGAGAAAGACGAGATTCTGGAAAACTATCTGAACACGATTAACATGGGGCAGAATACACTTGGTGTACAGGCTGCGGCAAAACGTTATTTCGGAAAAGATGTAAGTGAACTCACGCTCTCTGAATCCGCTACTCTTGCTGCAATCACAAAGAGTCCGAGTGGCTATAACCCAATCACCAATCCTGATGCGAATGCAACGAGACGTGAAAAAGTTCTGAAAGATATGCTCGCGCAGGGAAAAATCAAGCAGGACGAATACGACACTGCAATGGCAGATACGAATGGTGTTTATGAGCGCATTCAAACAGCCAATGCAGAATATCAGGAAAGTCTCACTGTGAATTCCTATTTTGTGGACGAGGTTGCAAAAGCAGTTCAGCGCGACCTGCAAAACGAACTTGGATACTCCGAGACACAGGCTCACAATGCCGTATACAGTGGCGGGCTTAAGATTATCACAACACAGGACCTTCAGATGCAGGCTATCTGCGACGAAGAGATGAACAACAGTAAGAACTATCCTTCCCATGTGGACTGGACTGTAACAGGTGCCATTTCCATCGTACACCAGGATGGAACACAGAAACACTACGACTCCACAACCTTTGGGAAATATGTTAGCGACCAGCATAAGGAAAAGAAGGGAGAAGAATTGGAGTATCCAACCACCTTCTCTTCTCAGGAAAAAGCAAATGCTGCGGTAGAGGAATATATCAACAGTTTAAAATCAGACCCTAATGACACCGTATACTCAACCATTACACTGACCCCTCAGCCACAAGCTACTGTTGTAGTAATGGACCAACACAACGGTTATGTCAAAGCAATGGTCGGCGGTCGTGGTGAAAAAACAGGAAATATGAGTTTGAACCGAGCAACACAGTCTACCAGACAACCGGGTTCAACTTACAAGATATTATCAACTTATGTGCCTGCATTAGACATGAACAACGATACGCTCGCTTCCCTTATTGAAGATGCTCCATTTAATTACAAAACCGGAGAGAAAAAGCCGGTCAAGAACTGGTGGGGTGGCTACAAAGGTAACATGACTATTCGTAAATGTATTGAGCAATCTGCAAACGTATGTACCGTTAAAAAATACACCGAACTCACTTCCGAAGTGGGAATGCAGTATTTAACCAATAATTTTAAATTCACTACTCTAGACCCGGTAAATGATTCCGGCCAGGCAACTTCTCTTGGTGGATTGACCAATGGTGTTTACAATATTGAATTGACTGCTGCTTACGCCTCTATTGCAAATAAAGGTGTTTACACCGAGCCGATTCTTTACACACACATTTATGACAATAATGGTAATCTGTTATATGAAAATACTGCTGCAACACATGCTGCAATGAAGGATTCGACAGCAGCACTTATCACAAGTGCTTTGGAAGACGTGGTAAAATACGGAACCGGTACAGCGGCCAGACTTTCAAATATGACCTGTGCAGGAAAAACAGGTACTACGACAGATACGAGAGACTTATGGTTCTCCGGATTCACACCTTATCTCACCGCTTCCGTTTGGAGTGGCTATGATGATAATCAGGAAATCTCAGGTTCAAGTAGTTTCCACAAAACAATCTGGAAAAAGATTATGCAGCGCATCCATGATGCTAATAAATATGAGTCTGTTAAATTTGAGATGCCGGAGTCAGTAGTTCGAAGATCTATTTGTACTGAAACAGGTCTGCTTGCAAGTAGCGACGCTTGCAGCAAACGTTCCGAATATTTTGCTGAAGGAACAACTCCAAAGAAGAATTGTCCGGGGCATGCTCCGGAGGCACCGGCCGAAGGCACAACGGAAACTCCTGCACCGACAGAATAAAAAAACGCATAATAAAAGGGACAATCAATTGTCCCTTTTATCATGCAATAACCATCTTTGCCGCACCGTAAATACCGGCATCATTGCCAAGCTTCGCCAAAGCAAATTTCACATCTTTACAAGTGAAGAATGTTCTCTCCTGATAATACTTTTCTATAAATGTAAACAGAATCTCTCCAGCTTTGGAAACCCCTCCTCCGATAACAAATATCTCCGGATCCAAAACAGCCCCGAGATCTGCAAGTGCATAACCAAGGTAAGCACCGAACTGCTCGGCAACCTGGGTTGCAACCTCATCTCCTGCTTTCACTGCATCGAATACTGTTTTTGCAGATACCTCTTCCGCATTCAATATGGTTTCTTTCGTGTTCTCCGACAATTTTCTTCTTGCCAGTCTAACAATACCGGTAGCCGAAGCATACTGTTCCAAGCAGCCTTTTTTGCCACATCCGCAACATTCCGTCTCATTTCTGTCAGAAAGGATATGACCAATCTCACCGCCACCGCCATTGGTTCCCGTGAGAATCTGACCATTTACAATGATGCCACCTCCAACACCGGTTCCCAGTGTTACCATGACAAGATTCCGGTAGCCTTCGCCGCCACCTTTCCACATCTCACCCAATGCAGCAACATTTGCATCATTTTCCACTTTGACCTCAATGCCCGTAAGTTCTTCCAATTCTTTTTTGACATCTTTTTGTGTCCATCCCAGATTTGCAACCTGCTCTACGAAGCCTCCACCTGTTACAGCCGCAGGAACGCCAACGCCGATGCCGACAACATCTTCTCTCTGAATGCTATGCTCCGTCAATTTATCTCCAATTACTTTTGCGACATCCGACAGGATAACATCCTCCCCCAAGTCCTTTCGGGTTGGAATCTCCCATTTATCAATTAACACACTGTCTGTCTGAAAAAGTCCCATCTTGACCGTGGTTCCGCCTACATCTACCCCAAAACAATAATTCATCTCTTTTTACTCACTAATCTCTTCTAGTTAAACTTTCCTGCAAACGTCTGTATAATTCCTGCGCTGCATTATAACCCATTTCTTTTTGTCTGTGATTAATTGCCGTAGATTCTACAATGACAGCAAGATTACGTCCCGGCCGAATCGGAATTGTATGGCACTGTACCTTATTGCCAAGAAATTCTGTATACTCTTCCTCTAATCCAAGACGGTCATACTCTTTCGCCTTATCCCATTCTTCCAAAGTAATCACCAAATCGATATTCTGTGTCTCTTTTACACTCTGGACACCAAAAAGTGACTTCACATCTACAATACCGATACCGCGAAGTTCAATCAAATGCTTTGTAATCGACGGTGCACTTCCGACCAGCGTGTCATCACTGACTTTACGAATCTCTACGGCATCATCAGTCACCATACGATGCCCACGCTTGATAAGTTCCAGCGCTACTTCACTCTTACCAATACCGCTCTCACCGCGAATCAAAACACCGACACCGTACACATCGACCAAAACACCGTGAATAGAGATACAAGGAGCTAACTGCACATTTAACCAGCGAATTACCTCAGCCTGAAATGGCGAAGTCGTTTTCTCTGTAATAAATACCGGCGTGTTTGCCTCATTCGCCTGTTTCAACAGTTCCTCATCCGGCTCAATATTGGTTGTATATACCAGACATGGAATTTCATAAGAAAGAAGTTTTGTATAGATTTCTTTCTTTTTCCCCTCGTCTAAGGTTTGCAGGTATGCGTTTTCTACTACACCGATTATCTGCACACGCACAGAATCAAAATGATCAAAATATCCTGTGAGCTGCAATGCCGGTCGATTCACTTCCGGAACTGTAATATATCGTTCCGTCAAGTCAACATCCGGCGTAAGATTCTTTAAATTCATTTTTTCTACTAAATCTGTTATTTTAACACCTGACATAGTCTATCCCCACATTCTTTCGTCTTCATTATAGTTATAACACTAATGGAAATATTTGTATACTTCTATTGCTGATTTTTCATTCATCGACGGTAATTCTTTCAATTCATCCACAGTGGCATTTTTAATTGCATCGATATTTACAAAATGTTTCATAAGTGCCTTTCTCCTTGTCGGACCAACTCCCGGAATATCATCCAATACGGAATGCACCTGTCCCTGACTGCGAAGTTTCCTGTGAAATTCAATTGCAAACCTATGGGCTTCATCCTGAATTCTGGTAATCAGTTTAAAGCCTTCTGAACCCCGGTCAATCGGAATCTCCTCATTGTTGTAATAAAGTCCTCTCGTGCGATGATTGTCATCTTTCACCATACCACAGACCGGAATCTGCAAGTTCAATCTATCCAATACGGAAAGTGCAATATTGACCTGCCCTTTTCCGCCATCCATGAGAATCAAATCTGGGAATACCGTAAAGCTTCCCAAATCTTTTCCATCCTCTAATTCTTCTATGCCATGGTTAAACCTTCTTGTAAGCACTTCTTCCATACTGGCATAATCGTCCGGACCACTCACGCTCTTAATCTTAAACTTTCGATAATCATTTCGTTTCGGTTTACCCTTTTCGTACACCACCATGGAACCGACCGATGCAAAACCGCTGGTATTGGAAATATCATAAGCCTCCATACGCACAAGATTATCCAGTCCGAGCAATGCCTCAATCTCCTTCACAGCTCCAATTGTCCGCCCTTCTTCTCTCTTTAGGCGCTCTTTGTCTGTATTGAGAACCAGTGCGGCATTCTTCCTCGCAAGTTCAACCAGTTTTTCCTTCTCACCCTTTTTAGGAACTCGGATATGCACGCGATGCTCCCGTCTCTTTGATAGCCACTCCTCTAAGAGTTCCTGCTCTTCCAGTTCTTCGTGGAGCATAATTTCACCCGGTATAAATGGTGAACCTGCATAAAACTGCTTAATAAAACTTGAAAGAAGTTCCCCTTTCGTAGAATCCGAGGCATTTCGCAGGAAGAAATGGTCTCGTCCAATGAGTCTTCCGCCACGGATGAAGAATACCTGAACGACTGCGTCCTCCGCATCCTTCGCAACTGCCAGAATATCTCTGTCTTCCCCTCGGCTGTCGGTAACCTTCTGCTTCTCTGCAATCCGCTTGACACTTCCCAAAAGTTCCCGATATTCAATCGCACGCTCGAACTCCATGTTCTGGGAAGCTTCCTGCATCTTTTCCTCTAATTCGTTTAACACTTCATCATAATGCCCGTTCAGGAAACGAATCACCTTATCAATCGACTTGCGATATTCCTGCTCTGAAATGTATCCTTGACAAGGCGCCTTACACTGTTTGATATGGTAATTGAGACATGGTCTCTCTTTACCTGTATCCCGCGGCAGATTTCGATTACAGTTACGGATATTGTAGATTTTGCGGATCAATTCAATGGTGTCCTTCACCGCACCTGCGCTGGTATACGGTCCAAAATATTTCGCCTTATCCTTCTGCATCGTTCGTGCAAGCATAACTCTCGGATACGCCTCATTCACTGTCACCTTAATAAACGGATAACCTTTGTCGTCCATCAGCATCGTGTTGTATTTCGGTCTGTGCTCCTTAATCAGATTACACTCCAGCACTAGAGCTTCCAACTCAGAATCCGTCACGATATATTCAAAGCGGCAAATATGTGTCACCATCTGCTCAATCTTCGCACCCTTGTTTCGACTCGACTGAAAATACTGGCGCACACGATTTTTCAGACTGATTGCCTTGCCAACATATATGATATTGTCTTTTTCATCATGCATCAAATACACGCCCGGTTTGGACGGCAGTTTCCTTAATTCCTCTTCAATATGAAACATATCATTCTCCGTTATATTTTCGATATATCTATTATACCACAAGGTTACAGTTTTTCTATCAAAAAAAGGAATCTGTATAAGATTTACAGATTCCTTTATGTATTTCACTATTCAATTACGATTTCATATTCTGAACCAACTTCATTTACAGTAACTTTTTTGCCTTTATCTTTTGCAAATTTTTCTACGTTTGTTCTTTGATGTGGTTCGCTAACCAATACTTTGATTGGTCCTTCCTGACTCTTGATTGCATCATTTGTCATCATAAGTGGTTGAGGACAAGATAATCCTCTTGCATCTATTTCAAACATATCTTAAGCCTTCTTTCTTTTAATTCCTGCGATTGAGATTACAACTAACAATACGATACAGATAATTACTGCAATTTTACCGTTTTGTGAAGCTGCACCTAATACTAATTCACCTGTTTCAGCGTTCTTAGCTGTACCACTTGAAGCGAGTCCAAGGTTATGGCAAAGAGCTGCACCAACGAACATACCAAGTACTGTGATGGCTGCGTCTGAAGAACCTTGTCCTGCTAAAACTAATTGACGAAGTGGACATCCACCTGCCAATGTAGCAGCGAAACCTACTACAAACATACCAAGGATGTTCCATAAGTGGTCAGAGTGAGCAACGATACCAGGAACGTCAAATCCAAGAACGAATTTAGCCTGTGTAATGTTGTAGATTAACATAACTACGAAAAGTCCGCCAACTACTGAGATTAAGTCGAAGTTCTTCATAAGAACAACGTCACGGATTCCGCCTGCGAAGCACATTCTAGATTTTTGAGCAAGAGCACCGAATAACAATCCGCCAACTAAAGCGATTGCGATTGGAGCGTGTACGCTACCAGGACCTGCTTCACTGAATTTAAGTAATTGTGGAGCTGCTAACAATACAACTAAAAGACCGATTACGATAACCGGAAGTACAGCACCTGCTGCTTTTGTTGTCTCGTAAGAACGTCCAAGGCTGAAGCCTTTCTTAAGTGCTACGATACCAGCAAGGATACCAAGGATAAATCCTACTAATGCAACGTATGCATTTAAGTCACCTGCTGACATACGGATAACCATACGTAATGGACATCCTAAGAATACTAAAGAACCAATCATAATGATAACGCCTAATACGAAACGAATCATTGGTGATGATCCTGCTGTAGAACGATACTCTTTTGTTGCTACAGAAATAATAAATGCACCCAACACGATACCGATGATTTCAGGTCTTACATATTGAACAACTGCTGCCTGATGCATACCGAGTGCACCTGCTGTATCACGGATAAAACAAGCGATACAGATTGCCATGTTTGCAGGGTTTCCGAAGAATGCTAATGCTGCTGCAATCACACCACAGAGAGCACCTGCTAAAGCTAATGTTTTCTTTGAACTTGATAATTTCATCTCTCAAATTCCTCCTCTATTTTGTATCTTCTTAAATTTTACCATGGTGATTTTTCACAGTCTAATTGATACTTTTAAATGTATTTATAGTATTTTTCTATAATAAAAGATCGTCAGGAATTTACATGGCATTCAATAAAAAGAGGCGGCAAAAAGCCACCTCTCATACTTTATTCCTCATCAAATTCCGCTTCCGGAAGTGCCTCCAGATTTTCTTTCGAAACTTCTGCATTTCCGTTCACCTTATGGAAAATATCCATAAATTCTTTTCCTGTAATCGTCTCTTTTTCAATCAAGAATGCTGCAATCTCATCTAACGCATTTCGATTATCAGACAGAAGACGCTTTGCCTCCTCATAGGAAGATTTAAGCATCTTCATAACTTCCTGGTCAATCTCCGATGCTGTTGCCTCCCCACAGTTCAAAACTGCACGTCCGTCCAGATATTTGTGCTGAACGGATTCCAGGCCCATCAATCCAAATCGCTCTGACATACCATACTGTGTCACCATTGCTCTCGCAAGCTTTGTCGCGCGTTCAATGTCATTGGATGCTCCCGTTGTCACAGTATCAAAGACAATCTCTTCTGCTGCACGCCCCGCTAAGAGTCCTACAAGCATTGCATTCAATTCACTTTTGGTATTAAGGAACTTCTCCTCCTCCGGTGTCTGCATCACATACCCAAGTGCACCCATGGTTCTCGGTACAATCGTAATCTTCTGAACCGGCTCCGCATCCTTCTGAAGTGCACTGACAAGAGCATGACCAACTTCATGATAAGAAACAATTTTTCTCTCTTCCGAATTCATGATGCGGTCCTTCTTTTCTTTACCGACTAAGACCACCTCTACCGCTTCAAACAGGTCAGCCTGTGAAACCACACGTCTTCCGTGTTTTACTGCTGTAATTGCCGCTTCGTTAATCATGTTTGCCAAATCAGAACCAACTGCCCCAGAGGTTGCAAGCGCAATAGCCTCTAAATCTACCGTCTCATCCATTCGTACATCTTTTGAGTGTACTTTTAATGTATCAATACGGCCCTTAAGGTCCGGTTTGTCTACAATAATACGTCTGTCAAATCGTCCCGGTCGAAGAAGTGCCGGGTCTAAAACTTCCGGTCTGTTTGTCGCCGCCAACAAAAGAAGTCCCTTATCTGTTGAAAAACCATCCATCTCTGAGAGAATCTGATTCAACGTCTGCTCACGCTCATCATTGCTTCCAAGTGCATTATCTCTACTCTTACCGATGGCATCAATCTCATCAATAAAAATGATACACGGTGCCATAGACTGTGCCTGTTTAAACAGGTCACGCACTCTGGATGCACCGACACCGACATACATTTCTACGAATTCAGAGCCCGATACAGAAAAGAATGGAACCTTCGCCTCACCTGCGACAGCTTTTGCAAGCAATGTCTTACCGGTTCCCGGAGGGCCGACTAAAAGTGCTCCTTTTGGAAGTTTCGCTCCCACTTCTGTATATTTTTTCGGGTTGTGCAAGAAATCTACAACCTCCTGCAGTGATTCCTTCGCCTCATCCTGTCCTGCTACATCCTTAAAGGTAACACCGGTCTCCTTTTCTACATACATCTTAGCATTGCTCTTTCCAATGCCCATGATGCCGCCGCCCTTTGATATTTTTTTCATCATGAAACTCATGAATACGAAGATAAGTGTAAACGGAAGCACAATCGTCAGTATGATATTCCAGAATAATGCTGATGCCGTGTCCGGAATCTCGGAACCGAACTTGACATCTTCTTCATATAAACGTTGTGTCAATGTATCATCCCGCACAATTCCCGTATAATACGTCATCTTCACGCCCGGAAATAATTGTTGCCACTCATTTCCGCTTGTGTTTGGCTTTGGTATAATCGTCAACTTGTCATTACCGATAATAACTTCTTCCACACGGCCTTCATCAACCATTGTGAGAAATTCATCATAGCTGATTTCCTTTGTTGTCGCTTTGCCTGCCATACTAAATAAACTGAACAGAAGATACCCTGTAATCAACGTCGTAATCAGTACAAGCAGCCAGCCTCTTTTATCATTTTTCTTGTTTTTATTTTGATTCTGGTTGTTGTCCATCTTTATCCTCCTAACCCATACTTCTACATTATAAAGTTAGATTCCTTATAATTCAACCACAACATTATGAAAACATTGTGAATTACTCCACATTTTTCTAAAAAATTTGTAAAATTTCCACCTATTAGGACTAGATAAAGCCATACGATTTGTAGTATACTATTTTGGTAGTTTATTATTCTACCTTTCAAGAAAGAAAACGATGGATAAGGAAGAGCAATTTTATGAAAATCGGATTTGATAACGAAAAATATCTACAACTTCAATCGGAACATATTCGCGAGAGAATCAGCAAGTTTGATAATAAGCTGTATTTGGAATTTGGCGGAAAACTATTTGACGATTACCATGCATCCAGAGTACTTCCGGGGTTTGCTCCTGACAGCAAGTTGAAATTACTCATGCAATTATCTGACCAGGCTGAGATTGTCATTGTTATCAGTGCAGGCGATATTGAGAAAAACAAAGTGCGAGGCGACCTGGGAATTACTTACGACACAGATGTGTTGCGACTTATGGATTCCTTCAAAGAAAAAGGACTCTATGTTGGAAGCGTTGTCATTACACAGTATTCCGGACAACCAAGTGCAAATGCTTTCAAATCCCGTTTGGAAAAATTAAAAATAAAAGTATATACTCATTACAATATAGAAGGGTATCCTTCCAACATTCCTTTGATTGTCAGTGATGAAGGATACGGCAAGAATGATTATATTGAGACCACAAGACCGCTTGTAATTATTACCGCTCCGGGACCGGGAAGCGGTAAGATGGCGACCTGCCTGTCGCAGCTCTATCACGAACATAAGCGTGGCATTCATGCAGGTTATGCCAAGTTCGAGACTTTCCCGATATGGAACATTCCATTAAAGCACCCTGTCAATCTTGCCTACGAGGCTGCGACTGCCGACCTTAATGATGTCAACATGATTGACCCATTCCATTTGGAAGCTTATGGTGAGACTACCGTTAATTACAACCGAGATGTAGAGATTTTCCCTGTTTTGGATGCTATTTTTGAGAGAATCTACGGCAAAAACCCATACAAGTCTCCTACAGACATGGGTGTGAATATGGCAGGAAACTGTATCTGTGATGACGAAGTGTGTCGCGAGGCATCGAATCAGGAGATTATCCGCAGATACTATTCTGCACTCAAAGGTTTGGCACAGGGAACTTCCGATGAAGAGGAAATATATAAGATTAAGCTTCTTATGAATCAGGCACATATCACCATTGCAAAACGTAAAGTAGTCGATGCAGCACTGAAGCGCGCAAAAGAAACCGGAGGTCCTGCCACAGCATTGGAGTTGGAAGATGGCACCATCATTACTGGAAAGACTACTCCGCTTCTCGGTGCATCTGCTGCCATGCTGCTCAATGCACTTAAAACTTTGGCGGGATTAGACGATGCACTGCATCTCATTTCACCTACTGTGATTGAGCCGATTCAGAAATTAAAGCTTGAATGTCTCGGAAGTAAGAATCCAAGACTTCACACAGACGAAGTACTTATTGCGCTCTCAATATGTGCCGCAACCGACAACAATGCCAAGTTGGCCTTGGAACAGATACCGAACCTTCGGGGATGTCAGGCACATTCCTCTGTTATGTTATCTTCCGTAGATATTAAGCAGTTTAAGAAACTCAACATTCAATTGACATCAGAGGCAAACTTTGAAAACAAAAAATACTTTGGGTAGCCCCAAAGTATTTTTTATTCCGTTGTTAAATACGACGATACGGCATATACTGTCTGTCCATTGTACTCTAACTTTGACCAGCCATTCGTGTGAACACCGATTCTTCTTACATATTCCCCTTTCAACAACTTGTGAACAACTTCTGAGCCATCTCCTGTTGTCGGTTTTGTACGAAGATTTGTCTCATTCTTCGCTGTCACCTGTTCATCTACCGAAGTATAGCCATCACTGCTTGCAGGCGGTGTGGAAGGCTTAGTCTGCTCAACCACCTCATTGCTGAGCAAACTGGTCTTCGCATAGACTACCTGTCCATTATAAATAAGTCTCGACCATCCTTTGTTGCTGGTTGCCGTTCTCTCCAAAAATTCACCACTGTTTAGTTTGCCAACCGATTCACTCTCCGTCGTCGGGAGCACCCGCAGATTCACATATTCTTTTGCAGTTACTCTATCGCTCTTTGGAGTAAATTCATGTCCTGCCACAATATCTTTCTGCTGCCCCGGCGTCTGAATGGTCTCTTTTGCTTCCAAATCTGTTGTCAGGTAACTGGTAATCGCATAAACCGTCTGTCCGTTATACTGAAGCTTTGACCAACCGTTTTTGCCAACACCGATTCTTGTTGCTACCTGTCCGTTCTTCAGCGCAACTACAATATTGCTCTTGGTCGTTGCCGCAGTTCGAAGATTCGTCAGTTCCTTCGCGGTTACCTGCTCGTTAACAACCGTATATAACTTCTCTTCATCCGTAAGAGGCACTTTTGCCACCGGAGGCTCTGCTGATGGATCTTTCGCTGCTGCTTCCTTTTTTGTGAAATAGCACACAACCATATCTACATTTCCGGAAACACCGCTCACATGACCTTTGTTAGTATATTGCCAAGCGGATGTCTTTCCCTGATAATCCGGTTTTTCTTTCTGCGGATAGGCAACTCCGGAATACTGTGCCACCCAGATTTTATATCGTTTCTCAATTTTCTCAATATCCCAATACGCCTCATCTTCAATCTCACCAAGTGCTCCGTAGAACATCGCATCATAGCCTGCCTGTTTCACTGTGTCTAAAAACGTGATGGCATGGGCAGTACGCTCTACCGCCGATAAGTCAAACATTCTGCTCATGGAATTCTTATAACCTTCACAGTCATACACAACCGGATACGATATCTTGTAGCCTTCGATTGCCTGCAAGGTCCACTCCGCCTCTTCCTTCGCCTCAGCCTCACTTACTGCTGTCGAGAAGAAGTAAACACCGACTAACACGCCTGCCTTCTGTGCCTGCTGAATGTTATAGTCTGCATTATCATCCTTATATACAATACCATTTTCTCCACGATAGCCGATACGGATAAACGCGAACTCAATTCCACTGTTTTTTACCTTCTGCCAGTCAATCTTGCCCTGCCATTTAGAAACGTCAATTCCATTGCTGCGACCTCTTTCCTCCGCTAAATCCCGTGCATCAACGCTGGCACCGTCTTCTTCCTCGGTCTCAACATTTTCCGGGTCCTGCTCCGCATCTCCTGTCACGTTGGTATCGTAAACAACCTTATCTTTTTCATTCTCCTTCCCAGAGGATGTTTTCTTTTTTCCTGCGTTAACAGCAATCAGCGTAATTGCTGTTACAAGAACTGCTGCTATTATGATTGCCACTATGATAAACCTCTTCTTATTATGATTTCTTCTTCTGAAAAAATTTGGTTTTTGATATGTTTGCACTCATACTTCCCCCTTTTTGGAAATTATAAAAAGTATAACACACTCAATTAAGATAAACAACAACAACCGTGCGTGGCACGGTTGTTGTTGCTTTTTACTGGGTTTATATTTTTGGAAGGCTCGCCGCAGCCACTGACTGACCCACACGACGGCTTTTCTCATCCGGAATATGTAATTCGATTGTTTTTGCAAGGATCGGATACTCTTTTTCTAACACTTCTTTCGCACGTGCAAGAAGAATCGTTCCACCCTCACCACTTGTCACACGTCCCATAATAATAACGTGTTTAATATCATAGAACATTGCATAGTACGCAATTGTATTTCCAAAGTATACGCCGATGGTATCGTAAATCTTTGCTGCTCTCTCGTCACCCTCTGCCATCAACTTCTGTACAACTTTCAGTTTTTCAGCAGGTGACAACTCTTCATCCAGTTCAATGCCTGCTGCCGGAGCAAGCTTAATAACACTGTCCTGTGAAAAATATTTCACACCACAACCGTAGTCGCCACTCCACTCGTCTACCATCGCATCTTTGTTATAATCTACCGGAACAAACGCAAGTTCATTGAGCCATCCCGTAATGTTTCCTTCAGAATCTACATACCCTGCCGCTTCGCTTGTTCCCATCGCTACACCCAGTACATTGTTATCATTCAAATCCATTGCACCTGCAAGCGCTGTAACATCACCATCATTTGCAACCTCCACCGGAACATCTCCGATTTCTTTTGCGACATCCAGATACATAGTTTTAACCTTTTTCTCAAAATCCTCATCGGACACTTTGAGGAATAAAGAAGCTACCATGATTTTGTTATCAATATACACACCTGCTGAAGAAACACCGATTGCATCTACTCTCGGCATGTGAGATGCCGCTGTCTTCATCGCTTCTAAGATACCTTGGTAGTGGTACTCCGGATCAGACTGCAACTTAGGGAACCATACAACTTCTTCGGAATAAACTGTTTCCCCATCAATTACAGCGCTCACCTTACGGTCACTTCCACCTGCGTCAAAACCGATACGGCATCCATCCAAATGGCGTCCTACTGCGTCTGCTGCCTGATACTCCTTCGGAGCATCCTCCACGTTATCTACATAGAGAACTTCAAAAGGCTTTTCATACACGCGTGACATAAAGTTCGCGTCAAACTCTCTTGCTCCGCCTTTTTGGTAAGCAGCTGCCAAGCCTTCATATATTTTCTTAGAACCTGCAATTGTTACTTTGTATCCGCCATGAAGCCATAACAATGTCTTTACAATACGCTCAGCAATCCCATAGTTTTCTTCATCATGTCCCGTGCCGTCAGCATAAATATCCATTTTATATGTAGAAATATATCCTTTGTTTCTTTCTACTGCAATTACCATCGGAACTCCGCCCGCTTTTTTTACGTTTTCCTTATATTCTGCCACAACCTTTGCCATTGGTTGATAGCCAGGGTCTAAAATCGCTTTTATCATTACCATTCTCCTTTCCTTTATGCAAAGATGTTACCATTTATAATTGTAGTGATTACATTGATTTCGTCGTCACAAATCATAATATCAGCACATTTTCCTACTTCTAATGAGCCAATCTTGTCATCTTCTCCAATCGCTTTCGCCGGATTTAAACTTGCACATGCAAAAACTTCTGCAAGAGATAAATCTGTATGTTCTTTCAGATTTCTGACAGCCGCATTTAACTCTAGTACACTGCCCGCAATCGTTCCGTCTTCAAGTAGACACTGAATCCCTGTCTTTATTACATGCTGACCACCTAATGTATAGTCACCATCTACCATACCGCCTGCACGCATACAGTCTGTAATCAGACACAGTTTGTCACCTTTTGCTTTTGCAACTAATTTGTATAAGCCCGGATTCACATGGAATGTATCTGCAATCAGTTCACAGCCTACTCTCTCATCAGAAAGTGCCGCACCTACAACACCCGGATTACGATGTTGCAACGCTGTCATGGCGTTGAACAAATGTGTCGCGTGACGAACCCCTGCTTTAATTCCTTCGTTTGCCTCTTCAAAACTTGCTCCGGTATGTCCCATAGACGCTAATACTCTGCCGTCTTCATAAACCTTTTTAATACAATCTAACGCCCCATCCATCTCCGGAGCTACTGTAAATAATTTTAAAATATCAGCATTAGCTACGATAAAGTCTCCGTCCGGTGGCAAAATAAACTCTTCCGGTTGAGCGCCCTTCTTAGATGGATTGATAAATGGGCCTTCGCAGTTGATTCCTAAAATCTTTGCACCATAGCATTCCTTTTCAGCCTTTACTTCTCTGGCAGTATCAAATGCTTTGCAAATAATATCTTTTGCCATTGTCATGGTGGTCGGACACCAAGAAGTTACTCCGTTCTTTGCAATTCCTGCTGCCATTTTCTTTAAGCCTTCTGCACTTCCGTCCGATGCATCCTCTCCAAGATAACCGTGAATATGAATATCAACAAGTCCCGGCGCCACAAGATTTCCTTTGGCATCAATCACATCATACTCTTCTGTTTTAACCTCGTTTTGCGGAATGATTGCCTTGATTGTTTCATCAAAAACAAGTGCCATTCCGGAAACAATATTATTTGGTAACACAATTCGACCATTAATAATACACTTCATGCTCTCACCTTTCTTTTAAAAATAATAATATTCCTAATGTCATTTTAACATTTAGATATTTGCGAATCAATAGCACGATTAGTGTTTAAATTAGCACAATCTGCGCACAACATATTTTGTCTGTAAAAACACAAGGTCTCCTGCTATGAAATAGAGTGAGATACCATGATGTGGATCTCACTCTTTGATTACTACATATCTAATATTTTTTAACCTCCAAGGTATGCCTTTTTGACCTCATCACTTGCAGCCAGCTCAGCACCTGTTCCACTGAGAACAATTTCACCGAGTTCAAGCACATACGCTCTGTCTGATATTGCAAGGGATTTTCCTGCATTTTGTTCTACCAACAAAATGGTGGTTCCATCATCACGCAACTGCTTGATAATCTCAAATACCTGGTCAACTAAAAGCGGTGACAGTCCCATAGACGGCTCATCCAACAACAACAGTTTCGGACGGCTCATCATAGCTCTTCCGATTGCCAGCATCTGCTGCTCACCACCGGAAAGTGTTCCTGCAATCTGATTCCTTCTTTCTGCAAGTCTTGGAAAACGTTCATAAATATTTTCAATATCCTTCTTTAACATAGTCTGGTCTTTCTGAGAAAATCCACCCATCAGCAGATTCTCATACACAGTCAACTCCTGAAAGATTCTTCTTCCTTCCGGAACCTGTGTCAGACCTGCATGAACGATTTTGTGACATGGCACTTTCCTAATGTCCTGTCCATCAAACATAACGGTTCCATGACTGGAAGGAATGAGTCCGATAATACTTTGCATAGTCGTTGTTTTTCCTGCACCGTTGGCACCGATTAACGTAACGATTTCGCCTTCATTTACCTCAAAACTAATTCCTTTTAACGCCTGAATTACACCGTAATATACCTGAAGTTCTTTTACCTCTAATAATGCCATCTCTAACCTCCAATATAGGCCTTTATGACCTCCGGGTCATTTAAAGCTGTTTTTGTATCTCCCTGTGCCAGAACCGTACCAAAGTTAAGCACTGTCACTTCATCACAAAGTCCGGATACAAATTTCATATCATGTTCAATCAGAAGAATTGTCATATCATACTCATCCCTGATGCGAGTAATAATATTCATAAGGTCTTCTGTCTCATGTGGATTCATACCTGCAGCCGGTTCATCCAACAGAAGAAGTTTTGGATTGGTTGCAAGCGCACGAGCAATCTCAAGCTTACGCTGTTTTCCATACGGGAGATTGCAAGACAGTATATTTCTCTCTTCTTCCAGTCCAACTACGCGCAAAATGCTTTTTGCTTTTTCACGCATTGCTTTTTCACACTGGAAATGTCTAGGCAGACGGAACATACTCTCTATCATGCTGCACTTGAATTCCGGTTGATTATGTAATCCGACCAATACGTTACGAATCACTGTCATATTGTTGAACAGACGAATGTTCTGAAACGTACGGGCTATTCCCTTATGATTGATCGTCTCCTGACCTTTGCCGGTGATGTTTTCACCATCTAAATATATTTGTCCGGTTGTAGGACGGTATACCCCTGTAAGCATGTTAAAAACTGTTGTTTTTCCTGCCCCGTTCGGTCCTACCAAACCATACAATTGTTTTTTTCGAATCTCAATGTTTACATCTTGAACCGCTTTCAGACCACCGAAGGAAATACCGAGATTTTCTGTTCTTAAAATAATATCAGCCATTATTCAAAATCTCCCTTCTGGT
>JAZQRQ010000004.1:0-33060 GCA_045629665.1 Faecalimonas sp. | reverse complement strand
TGGGTTGACACGGCATGAACATGGCACGCGGATGATCTTTACATCTGCAGGGTATGCCAGACGGCTGCTTCCTGCAAGGTCAGCGCCCGCATAACTACACCAGTTACAGCAGAACGCTACAATTTTCGGTCTGAATTCGTTATTGTTTTCTATCGACATATTGCATCTACCTCCGCTATAATCTGTCTATTTGAGAATCCTTGTAAGTCCATAGCACCTGAAGGACATGTTACGGTACAAGCACCACAACCTTGGCAAAGTGCGCTGTTAACAACTGCAACTCTGCGTGTCTCACGGATACCGTGGTCATTTACTTCTTTCTCTTCATATGAGATTGCTCCGTATGGACAAACGTTTGCACAGTTTGAACATCCGTTACACAATAACTCATCTGATTTTGCTGTACATGGGTTTGTAAGAAGCTTATCTTTTGCTAACAAACCAATTGCTTTTACAGCTGCAGCACCTGCCTGTGCTACTGTCTCAGGGATATCTTTTGGTCCCTGACAAACACCTGATAAGAACACACCAGCTGTTGGTGATTCTACCGGACGAAGTTTTGCATGTGATTCTGTGAGGAAGTTGTTAGTATCGATACTTGCCGTAAGCATAGTTGCGATTTTACGAACATCTGGATTTGGTTCAATTGCTGTTGCAAGAACAACCATATCTGCTTCCTTCATAATCTGCTTGTTGTCTAAGAGGTCAACACCTTGTACAAGGAGTTTTCCGTTTGGCTGAGGAATAACCTTACCAACCTGACCTTTGACATAATTTACACCGTAATCTTCTACGGCTCTTCTGTAGAACTCGTCGAAGTTCTTACCTGGTGTACGAACGTCAATGTAGAATACTGTAACGTTTACATCCGGATATTTATCACGGATTAACATTGCATGTTTTGCAGTGTACATACAACAGATTTTTGAACAGTAGCTCTTTCCTCTGCCATCTGCGCAACGGCTACCTACACATTGGATAAATACCATTTCCTTTGGATGTTTTCCATCAGAAAGGCGTTCCAAATGTCCTTTTGTAGGACCTGCAGCGTTCATAACACGCTCTAATTCAAGTGATGTGATAACATCCTTGCTCTGGTTGTATGCGTACTCATCATAGTTGTCAAGCTTGATTGTATCGAAACCTGTTGCAACTACGATTGCACCATATTTTTGTGTCAAAATCTCGTCTTTTTGTTCGTAGTCAATAGCACCTGCCTGACATACTTTTGAACAGATACCACACTTACCTGTCTTCATCTTGATACAAGCCTCTGTATCGATTACAGGTACGTTTGGAATTGCCTGTGCAAATGGTGTGTAGATGGCGCTTCTTGTGTTAAGTCCACGGTTGAATTCGCTTAACGATTTCTTAGACGGACATTTTTCCTGACAAACACCACAACCTGTACATTTATTTGCATCTACGTATCTTGCTTTCTTGCGGATATCTACTGTGAAATCACCAACGAAACCAGATACTTTTTCTACTTCACTATATGTATAGATTGTAATCTTTTCGTGAGCAGCAGCCTCTACCATCTTAGGTGTGAGGATACATGCTGAACAGTCAAGTGTTGGGAATGTCTTGTCTAATTGAGACATTCTACCACCGATACTTGGTGTTTTTTCTACAATATCTACTTCATATCCTGCATCTGCAATATCAATTGCAGTCTGGATACCTGCAATACCACCACCGATTACAAGTGCTCTTTTTGTAACTAAGCTCTCGCCCGGTTTGAGTGGTGCGTTTAAGTTTACTTTTGCAATTGCTGCTCTTGCAAGGATAACAGCTTTTTCTGTTGCTTCTTCCATATCCTTGTGAATCCATGAACAGTGTTCACGAATGTTAGCAATCTCTACCATGTATGGGTTAATGCCTGCTTTTTCAGCTGCATTTCTGAATGTGTTTTCATGCATACGTGGTGAACAAGAACATACAACGATTCCTGTAAGGTTCTTTTCTTTGATTGCTGCAGCGATTCTTGCCTGTCCTGCTTCAGAACACATATACTGGTAATCTTCTGCATGAACAACGCCTGGCTCTAAAAGTGCCATCTCTGCAACTTTTTTCACGTCTACCGTCGCTGCGATATTACTACCACAGTGGCAGACAAATACTCCTATTCTCTGCATGTGACTTACCTCCTGTATCTTCTGAATGCACTGACTAATAATTGTTGTGGTAATTCTTCATCAAGAAGTTCCGGAACTTCATCTGGTGATAAATATGTAACTCCTTTTTCACGAACAACCATTTGTCTTGCTGCGTCAATTAATTTTGCCGGTTTTACATCTCTTGGACAACGCTCTAAGCATGCAAAGCATGAGAGACATTTCCAAAGTGATTTTGATTTTACCAAGCTTTCGATATCTCCGTTTTGAACGTAAGATACGAATTGGTGTGGTTTGATGTCCATCTCGTTAAAAGATGGGCAGGAAGCAGAACATTTTCCACATTTCATACATTTAAGTGGATTCACGCCGCTGATTTCTTTAATTTGATCAACTTTATTTACGTGACTCATTAGATTTCTACCTCCTCTTTTACTCCGAGCGCCTCAGCTAAGAGTTCTGTAAAATAAACAACAGGAATCTTGCCTTCTGTACTCTTATTAAGGTTATACATGCAAAGAGGACAAGCTGTAATTAACATTTCTGCGCCGAAGCCTTCTGCGCTGTCAATTATCTTGTCACACATGTTTTTCGCCATCTCTTTTTCTTTTAATGATATGTATCCGCCACAGCATTCATTGCGGTATGGGTATACAACCGGTGTTGCTCCGATTGCACGGATAAAATCTTCGATAATGGTTGGGTTTTCCGGATTATCAAATCCTAAAACTTTTCCTGGACGAAGAAGTAAGCATCCGTAGTATGCTCCGATTTTCTTGTCCTTCAGTGGATTCACCACTTTTTCTTTGAGCTTGTCAAAACCAACTCTGTCGCGGAGTACTTCTAAGAAGTGTAATACTTCTGTCTCACCTGCGTATGGTTCCTCGAGCTGCATGTAGTTGTTTGCTCTTGTACGAATGTCTTCTACATTCTTCATGTCATCATTGACACGCTTTACAACGTGGTGACATGCTGAGCAAAGTGTTACTAAGTCCTGACCCTTCTCTTTTGCCGCATTCAGTGTACGAACTGAAGAAAGCTTAGAAGCAATTTCGTCAGTGCCGAGTGGGTAAACCCCACCGCAGCACTGCCAATCTTCAATCTCTTCCAATTCGAAACCTAATGCCTTTGCAGAAGCTCTGGCATAAGCATCCAAATCTTTTGCTTTGTTTTTGAGGGTACATCCTGGATAATAACTGTACTTCATATCAATTCCCTCTCCTATTTTATAGCATTCTAGTATGTATTAGATTTCAATCTGAGAAATAACAGCTTTAAGAGCATCTGCACTTGCTTTCATCTTTTGTATTTCTTCATCTGTTAATTCTACAAGCACTTTGCCTTTGTAACCATCAGGTCCGATAAGTGCTAATGTGCTCATGCAAACATCTTCAATACCGTATTCACCATGCATCATTGTAGAAACAGTTGTCATAGAATCTGACGCTGCAAGGAGTACGTTACACAATTGAACAACGGATGCTGAAACAGCATAGAATGTTGCTCCCTTATTTGCAATAATCTTACCACCTGATTTACGAACGTATTCAATCATAGAATCCTTATCAACTGGCTGTACTTCCACACCACTTGCCTGCATAACAGATGGATATCTGTCTACTGGGATTGCTGCAATTGTTGCGCAGCTCCATGGAATGAAAGACGAATCACCATGTTCGCCATAAATGTATGCATGTACATTTTTCTGAGCTACATTGAAATGTTCAGAAAGGCCGCAACGAAGTCTTGCTGTGTCAAGTACTGTACCAGAACCGATGATTTGGTTTTCCGGAAGCCCTGAAACTTTGTGGAATACATATGTCATAACATCTACTGGATTGCTTACGATAATATATTTAGCATTTGGAGCTGCTTTTACAATCTCCGGTGCAATGCTCTTTAAGATATTAACGTTTGTCTGTGCCAATTCAAGTCTTGTCTGGCCTGGTTTACGAGCAATTCCTGATGTAATAATAACAATGTCGGAATCTTTTGCATCCTCGTAGTCACCTGCCACGATAGAAATTGGGTTTCTGAAGTAAGTTCCCTGGATAATATCCATGACTTCTCCTTCTGCCTTGTTCTTGTTGATATCGATCAATACAAGTTCTGAAGCGATATCTTGGTTTGCCAAAGTATAAGCAATAGTTGAACCTACACTTCCAGCACCGATAATAGTAATTTTGCTGCTCATAAGCATCCTCCTATATTGTTTTTTTTTTAACAATCTTTTCTTTTAAAAAATGAGTCCTAAAACCCATCTATCACATAATATCACAAGCCCTTATGATAATCAAGTAAAAATATGGCTAGATTTGTCAAATATTTATTGCTTTTTTTGTGACATTTTTCTATTTATTTGTTTAGTATATAAAGCGAGGTGAGATTCATCAAATCTCACCTCGTCAGTTTCTCACAATATTCAATTATGAAAGTATTTCTAAAATCCAATCTATATCATCTGTAGTCTTCATTTTATCAAGAACTTCCGGATCATCCAGAGTTCCTGCAATCTTACCAAGAAGATCAAGGTGCTCTTCACCGATACCTGCAATACCAAATACCAATTGAGCTTTTTCATCGCCGAAATCTACACCTTCCGGATATTGAAGCATTGTAATGGCCGTTTTCTTTACTGCACCTTTCGCTTCTGATGTACCGTGAGGAATAGCAATTCCCATACCCATGTATGTCGTTACGATTTTCTCACGTTCCAACATTGCTTCCACGTAACTCGGATCTACGCTTCCTCTCTCAACAAGAAGTTCTCCAGCTGCGCGAATTGCTTCTTCCTTTGTTACAGAAGGTTGATTTAACTTGATACTTTCTTTGATAAGAACCTGATTATTCAGTTTTTTTTTATCTTCCGTATCTTCTACTGTTTCTTCAGCTTTTGTTTCGCCGTCTACAAGCTGAGCATATAAAGCGTCTAATTCCGGGTCTGCCAAGAAGTTGTTGATGATAACTAACTTCGCCTGTGGAGCCGCTGCTCTTGCACGATCTTGAAGTGTTGCCTGTACAACTGCGATATCACAGTCTGCAGGAATGTTATCAACTGATGAATTCTTAACAGTGATTTCCGGACGTGCATCTTTGATTCTGTTGCGGAACTTTGTTGCTCCCATAGCGGAAGAACCCATACCTGCATCACATGCAAAGATGATCTTCTTAACAGTGTTTACTGCCAACCCTTTAGCTTCTGCTTTCATTGCATCTTTTTGGCTCTGTGCTTCTTGTAAAGTCTTTCCGCCTTTACCTTCTGTTGCTTTAATAATAAAGCTACTGATGAAGAAGGAAATAACTGCCGCAATAGCCACACCAAGAAGAATAAACAGCACCTGACTCTTCGGTGATACTGCTAAGTATGCAATAATTGAACCTGGAGAAGCAGCGCCTACAAGACCACAGTTGGTGATTGAGTAGAACAAGATTGCTGCAATGTTACCTACGATAGGTCCAATGATTACAACCGGATTCATCAAAATGTATGGGAAGTAAATCTCATGGATACCGCCCAAGAAGTGGATGATAATCGCACCCGGTGCAGAATCTCTTGTAAACTTATCTTTTGATGCAAACCAATAAGCAAGAAGAACACCAAGACCAGGTCCCGGGTTTGTTTCAATCATGTACATAATTGACTTTCCAGCCTCTGCCGCTTGAGTCAATCCAATTGGTGTAAATACACCATGATTAATTGCATTGTTGAGGAACAATACTTTTGCAGGTTCTACAAAGATTGCTGCAAGAGGAAGTAAACTCTTATTTACAAGCCAGTCAACACCTGCTGTCAATACATTTGTAACACCTGTCATAAAAGGTCCGATTAAGTAATACCCGATGATTGCAAGAATCATACCGAAGATACCGATCGAGAAGTTGTTGATTAACATCTCAAAGCCTGCCGGCATACGTCCATCCATAGCTTCGTCGAATTTCTTAATTAACCATCCTGATAAAGGACCCATAACCATAGCTGCCATAAGCATAGGTTGACTAGAACCAGCTACACACCCCATAACTGCGATGGCACCCATAACACCACCACGTGCTCCGCCAACCATCTTACCACCTGTGTAAGCGATAAGTGCAGGAAGCAGGTAGTTTAACATAAATGGATGAATTGAAGCAAGATTTTCGTTCGGAATCCATCCATCCGGAATAAATAATGCAGTAATAAATCCCCAAGCAATAAATGCGCCAATGTTTGGCATTACCATTGTAGAGAGAAACTTACCAAATCTCTGTAATGCGTTTTTCATCACTTTACCCTCCATTATTTTTTTAAATTTTTTATTTCATAAGCATGTAGACGTACAAGTGAAATCGGCGATTGTTTCGCTTGACGTATAGTGCTTATTGAAAACATTATTTTGTCTCTCGTACTTTCTTACGAACTGAGAGAATCATAGATGGCGATACAGAAAGTTCATCGATTCCCATCTTAAGGAATGTCTCTGTCATCTCCAAGTCCGCACCAAGCTCACCGCAGATACCAATCCATTTGCCCTCTGCGTGAATGCTGTCCGCTGCCATCTGAATCATAGCAAGGACTGCCGGATGATGCGGGTCATAAAAATCATCCAACTTCGGATTTTGTCTGTCGATTGCCAATGTATACTGTGTTAAATCATTGGTTCCAACACTGAAGAAATCCACTTCCTTTGCAAGATCACGACTCACCATAACAGCTGCCGGAGTCTCAATCATAATACCAATCTCCATCTCTGCATTGTATGGAATGCCGTCTGCCTTCAGTTCTGCTTTTACTTCCTCAAGGATTTCCTTGATACGTCTAACTTCCCATACAGAAGTAATCATCGGGAACATAATCGCAATCTGTCCATAAGCCGAAGCACGAAGGAGCGCACGAATTTGGGTTTTGAAAATATCTATCTGTGTCAGACAAAGACGAATTGCTCGATAGCCAAGAGCAGGATTTTCTTCCTGTGGAAGATGGAAATATTCCGCCTGTTTATCGGCTCCAATATCTAAGGTGCGGATAATGACTTTCTTTCCTGCCATATTTTCCGCAACTGTCTTGTACACTTGAAACTGCTGTTCCTCTGTCGGGAATGTATCATTTTCCAAATATAAGAATTCACTTCGAAAAAGTCCAATTCCACCTGCATCGTTCTGTAATACTGAGCCAACATCTGATGTATTACCAATATTGGCATAAATGTTAATCTTCTGTCCACTCAATGTCACATTTTCTTTGCCTTTTAATTCTTGTAATAATAACTTCTTCTCACGGTCTTTTGCCTGTTTGTCTCTCATCAGTGCCAATGTCTCTTCATCCGGATCTATGTATATCTTTCCGTCAAAACCATCAATAATTGCATAAGCACCATCGTATTCCTCTTTTAGCATTTCCCCTAAACCGATAATCGCCGGAATATTCATAGTTCTTGCCAAAATCGCTGTGTGAGAATTGACAGAACCATACATAGTAGCAAAACCAAGCACTTTATTTTTGTCTAGTTGTACCGTTTCACTCGGCACGAGATCATCTGCCACAATAATGGCAGGTTCCTCTATTGAAAACATAGCATTTCCAGAACCAGTCAAAATATTCAATACTCTCTCCGAAACATCTTTCACATCCACTGCACGACCCTGCATGTACGCATCATCCATCGCCTCGAACATGGTAGCAAAATTGTCCGCTGTTGTTGCAACCGCATACTCTGCATTCACCTGCTGATTTTTAATAATGTGAACAATCGATTCTAAATAGTCTAAATCTTCTAGCATCATTTGATGAATCTCAAATATCAGTGCATTTTCTTCTCCAACGTCTTTAATTGCTTTTTCATACAAATCACCCAATTGTATAACAGCTTTTTCTTTCGCAGTTGTAAAACGCTTCACTTCTGATTCCGAGTTCTCGACATGCCACCTTTTCACCTGTCGACTATTTCGTTTATAAAATGCAAGTTTTCCGATTTCAATTCCGCCAAAAACACCTTTTCCATTTAATGTAATCATATTTTTTTCATTCCTCGTCACTTATTGTCTACAAATTAGCTTTTAAGAAATTTTCCATTGCTACAATTGCTTCTTCTTCGTCTTCACCTTCGATTGTTATTGAGATTAATTCTTTTTGCTTGACAGCTAATCCCATAATGCTGAATATTCTCTTTGCATCTGCAATTTGATCCCCTTTTTTTATTCTGATTTCCGACTGAAATCTGCTTGCTTCCTTTGCTAACAGCCCTGCCGGTCTAGCGTGAATGCCTGTTTCATCCATAACAATATATTGTAGTTCTCTCATAATCATTCTCCCGTTTTATCCTTTTACTTTTTTATTATCTTATACTTTTATTTGCATTTCAATACTTTCCATGCATTTACAATTATGGAAAAAAAAGAACACTTCCTGGTTCTTATTTCCACAAGTGTTCTTTCTCTCTTTATCTCAATGTATTTAATGCATCTTTCAAGTATTCATTGTCTACTTCGTAGAACTTCTCTGCCTCAACCATCTCAGCAAGTGCAGGGTCAATTGGCATCTTGCCTAACACTTTAATTCCGAGGCTTGTTGCAATCTCATCAATACGGCTTTCGCCGAATACATTGATTTTCTTGCCACAGTCAGGACATGCAAGATAACTGTAGTTTTCCACGATACCAAGCACCGGAATATTCATGGCTTCGGCCATGTGGTAAGCCTTCTTCACAATCATCTGAACCAAATCCTGCGGAGATGTGACAATGACAACTCCATCGAGAGGTAATGACTGGAATACGGTAAGTGGCACATCACCTGTTCCCGGTGGCATGTCTACAAATAGATAGTCAAGGTCTCCCCAGAGCACTTCCTCCCAGAACTGTTTTACAACTCCTGCAATAATCGGTCCTCTCCAAATTACCGGTGTATCCTCACTGTCTAACAGAAGATTCACTGACATGATTCTTGTCTCATCCTTTGCGATACAAGGAAACATCCCTGCTTCCGTCCCTACGGCATGCTCATGTACACCATACATCTTCGGAATTGATGGTCCTGTAATATCGGCATCCAATATACCTACCGAATATCCTTGTTCTCGCATCAGTCTCGCAAGAGAGGCAGTTACCATGGACTTACCCACGCCACCTTTACCACTGATAACACCAATAACCTTCTTCACATGAGTATATTCATTTGGTGCCACTTTCATGTCCATTTTTTTGCTCTCGCAAGTACTTGCATGTGCACATCCTGCACAACTTTCAGCGGAGCATGATTCATTTTTTTCCTGTTCTGCCATAACACTCACTTCCTATTCTTCTACTGCTGCGATTAGTTCTACTTCGCAGAGTACATTTTTTGGTAATGTCTTTACTGCTACACAACTTCTTGCAGGCTTTGATGTGAAATACTTTGCATATACTTCATTAAATGCCGCAAAATCAGCCATATCTGCAAGAAAACAAGTCGTTTTCAAAACTTTATCAAAAGATGTTCCCGCTGCTTCCAATACTGCGCCGAGATTCATACATACCTGCTCGGTCTGTCCTGCAATATCAGTTGCTTCCACATCGTTGATTGCCGGATTAATGGCAATCTGCCCTGCCGAATAAAAGATTCCGTTATGCACATAACCTTGTGAATATGGTCCTAACGCTTTGGGCGCTTTATCTGTTGCTACTACCTTCATGTTAAATCCTCCTTAAGCCTTTATATCCTGTCCAATCCCCTGCTCAGCCGCATCCTGTGTAAGTCGTTCTGCCACACAGAGGTCGAAAAGTCCCATGCCCACTGATTTGAAATAAGTTGTCTTCTTAGTAAGTTCTTCTGAGTCTACTGAGGATGCCAGAAGTTCATGCATGAGTTTCACTCTGCTCATATCTAAAATCCCAGATTCTAATGGTTGGCTTAAATCTCCACTCTCTTCGCATGCATACTCTAACTCTGTATAAACATTGTCAATCAGTTCGAATATAACATCCGGAATCTCTCTCATCTCCGGTTTGTAAGAGCCGATTGCAATGATACATTTACCTCTCAGCAGTTCTTTGTCTGACGGTAAAACAGGTGTCTCGGATGGTGTTGCAGTACATATAATATCACTGCATTTCACGAGTTCTTCTACCTGCTTACATTGTACTACATTTACTGCAGGATTCGCAATGAATTTTCGCAGTCTTTCCAAATAATTTGTTAAATCCCGATCACTGTGATTGTAGACATAGACTGTCTCTATCGGACGTGCCGCACAGGCGTACAACGCCAAGTGAAACCCTTGCGTTCCTGCGCCTACTATTCCTACTGTTTTACAGTCTTTTCGCGACAAATGTCGGATACCCACACCTCCTACTGCACCGGTGCGATAGGCAGTCACTGCCTGCCCGTCCAAAATTGCCAAAGGTTTTCCTGTCTGACGGTCATTTAAAATCACCAATCCATCGATAGACGGTAATCCAAACTTTGCATTGTCCGGAAAGATGGTTAACATCTTGGTTCCAAGACTTCTTTCTGTAAAGCATGGCATATAGATTAACGTCTGATTGCCATAAGTAACAGTTGGTCTCGGTGGCATATAGAACTCGCCCGAACCAAAGATGCGATATGCCTCTTCAATCTGGTCCATCATTCCATTTAGGTCAATTGATTTGGCGATATCACCTTTATTTAAGAATAACATATTTTTCACCTCTTACAAAAAAGAAAATCCTTCCAATTCGTCTCAGATATCCTAGCGAATTTTCTCAGGAAAACCTACCTTTTTCTGCACTTTTCTAAGAGTCTTCATTGCATAATAATTCGCTTTTTCCGCATTGTTCTTGATAATGCTGTCAATATATGCTTTGTCTTTTTCTAATCTTGCAACCTCATCCTGCAATGGCTTTAACACAGAAATAACTGCTTCTCCCACTGCCATCTTGAAGTCACCATAGCCTTTTCCATCAAATTCCTTCACAACATCCTGCTGTGATTTGTTCGTGCAGGCACTGTAAATGTCAATCAGGTTCTTCACACCCGGCTGCTCATCACGATAGAGAATCTGTGCCTCAGAATCTGTTACCGCACGTTTACATTTGCGAATAATCGTATCCGGGTCATCCATGAGATAAATACTTGCATTTGGATTCTCGTCTGACTTTGACATCTTCTTTGTTGGGTCCTGAAGACTCATAATCTTCGCACCAACCTTACCGATATATGGCTCCGGCACTGTGAATACGTCTCCGTAAATGCCGTTAAATCTCTGCGCAATATCTCTGGTAAGTTCCAAATGCTGCATCTGGTCAATACCAACCGGAACTACATCTGCCTGGAACAATAAAATATCCGCAGCCATAAGTACAGGATATGTAAATAATCCGGCATTGATGTTGTCGGCGTGTTTCGCAGATTTGTCCTTAAACTGTGTCATACGATTAAGTTCACCCATGTAGGTATAGCAGTTCAAAATCCATGCAAGCTCTGCGTGTCCCGATACGTGTGACTGATAGTAAATGCAGTTTTTCTCCGGGTCAAGTCCCGCCGCAATATAGAGAGTCAATAATGCTCTTGCTCTCTTTCTCAGCGTTGCAGGGTCCTGTCTCACCGTAATCGAATGCATATCTACTACGCTGTAAAAGCACTCGTATTCATCACTTAATGTCAGCCAGTTCTTAAGCGCTCCGAGATAATTACCAAGTGTCAAACTGCCGGTCGCCTGCATACCGCTGAACAATATTTTTTTATCATTTATCATAACTGAATTCCTCCACAAAAATATACAATTAAGTTTACCATTTTCTTGGGTATTATTTCAACCCTTTTTCATCATATAATACAATTGCTTCCTGCAAAATTTTCTTTTCTTCTCCATTAACTTCCACAATCGTCATTCCGCAGTTCTTGTGGATACCACCTTGCCAGAAATCCTTGACGTCATATCCCTTAAAAGCAGCGATAAGACCTCTTAGCATTGCACCGTGCGTCGCAACTAAAATCGTACTGTTCTGATACTCCGGATTAGCCATCAATTCATCCAGAAAACTATGTGCTCTTGCAAGCACATCCTCAAAGGGTTCTATTCCCTTTTTATCTACATAAGCTTCCGGATGTCTGAAAAAGATCTCGATATCTTCATCAATATCCTGCATGCTGGTCGCTTCATATCCGCCAAATCCCATTTCAATAATTCGCTCATCTTCTATCAGCTTAATGTCTCGCCCCTCAAGAATAATCTGAGCCGTCTCTTTTGCCCTGCAAAGCGGACTGCAAAATGCAACATCAAAATGAACGTCCTTGAGGCCATCACTTGTCCACTCTGCGACCATTCTTCCATTCTCATTAAGCGGTATATCTGTCCTACCTTGAAACAAATGTTGCACGTTCCAATCTGTCTCACCATGTCTCATCATATATATAATCATATGCCTTTACCTCCACACACTTTTTTAAGTATAACACTTGTTTTCACGAAAAGAAATCCTTATAATAAATTTATCGAAATTTTTAGGAGGACCTTATGCAAAAAATAACAAGTTTCACTATAGACCATATCAAATTAATTCCCGGAGTATATGTTTCCAGGAAGGACTCTGTCGGTTCAGAAGTGATTACGACCTTCGATCTTCGTATGACAAGCCCGAATGATGAACCTGTTATGAATACTGCTGAGATGCATACAATCGAACATCTTGCAGCTACATTTTTACGCAACCACAAAGAATTCGGGCCAAAGATTATCTACTTCGGTCCAATGGGTTGCCGCACCGGATTCTATCTGCTGTTAGCCGGTGATTATGAAGCAACGGATATTATTGAACTGTTAAAAGAAATGTATACTTTCATCGCAGACTACGAAGGCGAAATTCCTGGGGCTTCTGCAAAAGATTGTGGAAATTTTCTGGATATGAATCTGCCGATGGCAAAATATCTTGCAAAGAAATATTTGAATGAGGTGCTTGTGAATATTACGGATGAGCAACTTTTCTATCCGGAGTAGAGAAAGGTACTAGAATTACGGTGCAAATAATTAAACATGTTATTTGCACCGTAAAATCTCTTTTTTCACATAGGCGAAAGTCTCCTTCTCGCCCTTCTCTCCCAGCATCTTCAGCATCCTTGAAAGCAACTCCCGCGTCTCTTCATGCAGAGGCGTAATATCCTTCCCTCGCTCATAGTACTCATAAGGTGCATTATCATGGTAAGCATCACCCATATAGACCTTGCACGCTGCAATGCGGTCCATGAACATCTCTACTACATATCTCTCCGGCATACGCATTCCCGTGATTCTTTTATCCGGCGCAAAGCCATAGTCAAGCCAGTATTCCAGATGATGCTTGTTACGTCCCTTGTGATGAAGCCATGCAGAAGAATATCCGATATCCTCTTTCTCCGCATTATTAGGACTCCTGGTTCCCTGAAAATATTTCGCCCCTACACGAAACTCCGTCCAGCTATACTTTGACATGTCATGCATCAGCCCCTGCCAATACAATCCCACTGCAAAGCATCCTTTCGCGACCAAGTATTTATGGTATGTAATTGTACAAAAATGTTTCCAAGCTTTCATGATTCGTCTATCCCCTATACAATCAAATGAACTAAATATAATATAAGCAAATGTGCCGGATAAAACAAGTAGAAAAATGCTTTCATCTTCGGTCCCTGTTCTCCATTATGGAGTGCAATGAGTGGCAGTGCAAGAAGTGCATAAAGCTGAAGTCCTCCTGTCAATCCAAGAAAAATCAATCCGGCAATCAATAGTTTTTCTGCTTTTCGCTGTCTAAATACATAGAATATAAACACCAACAGAACTCCAATATTACTATAATCTGTATGCAAAAATTGACACAACAAAATGGCCACAAGCACAACTGCATACTGCATTATCACATTCTTTATTCTTGACATGACATACAGCATCAGCACACCAAAAAACAGCGTGAAAAATACATTCTGATGTGAGAATTCCAACACACTTCCCATAATGGCAAGATCATAAGGAATCTCGGACAATAATGCAAACAAACCAAGCCTCAACAGATATTTTTTCACGTCCTTTGTGTAGTGAAATCCTTCCGCCAACACATACGCAAATATAGGAAATGAGATTCTCCCAATGATTCGGAATATCATCACTTCAGGAAAGAAAATATGCCCGATATGGTCAATAAGCATCGATATAATTGCTATCATTTTCAGTATAAATGTGTTCAATCCTCTCATACTCCTACCTTCCTACAAATAGCACAATCGTTCGTGCCGGCACCGTTACTTTTCGCTGGTTCTCTTCAATAATTGCCTGAGAAAGTTCTTGGACATCAGTCGGGCCCACCGCAGTCGTAAATACGAGGTGCCATGCCTTCTGTTTACCTAATGTAGGCAACGCTATCTCCTGCTCACACTCCTGCATATTATATGCAACAAAACAATCTTCCTTGTCTTTTGTGTGATAATAGATACCTACATACGGTTCCTTCTGCACATCTTCTATCTTCCACGCATTTTCACCGTGATAAGAAATATCCGGAACCCCACAGCCAAACCTGTCCATACCGGTCAACGCCAGTTCCGTTCCAAAAGCACTGTACGATTTCCGAATCGCAATCAGTTGTTTTACAAACTCATAAAAATCTTGTTCTTTCTCTAACTGATTCCAATTAAGCCATGCAGTTTGATTATCCTGACAATACACATTATTATTGCCTTTCTGCGAATTGCCAAACTCATCTCCTTCCAGAATAACAGGAGTTCCCTGCGATAACAAAAGAAGCGCCATCGCATTTCTTCTCTGCTTCCTGCGAAGTGCAAGAATATTTTCATTACGAGTAATGCCCTCTCTGCCGCAGTTCCAACTGTAATTCAAACTTGGCCCGTCAATATTATTTTCACCATTCGCCTGATTATGTTTTTTATTATAGGAAACCAAATCAGACAGTGTAAATCCTGTATGATTAGTTATATAATTATAAGCTCCGATTTCCTTGGCTATGCGTCTCATGCTTTGCATTGCAGGTTGAAGAACCCCTTTATCTCCTCTTAGAAAACGGCGCATCGTATTTTGAAAATCATCCTGATTAACTACTATTTTTGCTGTTTTTAAGATTGCATCCGTTCGAATGGTATCCATTGGCGCCACATAAGGATTCAGCACAAATCCATCGATGTGATATTCCATCCTGAAATATCGCAGACAATCAACCATCCGCTGCTTTGGCGTCCCTTCTGTAAACGGCATGTTAAGAACAACTTCTATACCATTCTGATGAAAAGCCTTCACCATATTTTTCAATTCTTTTTCCGGATGTTTCGTCGCTGCATATCGTTTCTTAATCGAAAAACAGTTTGCCTCTCCATACCCCCAATAATTCGTATACGGAGTTGTCTCATCAAAGTCATAAATAGGCATACATTGAATCTGATTGATGCCAAGTTCCTTAAGATACGGCATCTTTTCTGCCAATCCAAGAAACGTTCCTTTGTGTTTTACTTTAGAAGAACGATGCGTCGTAAATCCGCGTACATGCAACGAATAAGCGATAACTTCACAATCCGGAATTTCAAGAGGTGTATCACCCTCCCAGTCATAAGCATCCGTAAGAATCTTTCCTCGCGGCTCACCCGTATAAGGACTGGTTGTATAGGCCTTCACGTATGGATCTAATTGTCTGACACCGCCTATCTCATAATTATATTCTCGGCCCTTCACCTTCGCTACTGGCAATGCCGTAAAACGCAATGCTCCCACAGCACGCTCCTCCGGCAGTTCGTTTGTCAGTTCTGGCAGATGCTCGCCTTTTTTATAAATGCACAGTCTACAGATTTTACCGCGCTCCACCTCTACAGAGAAGTTAACAATCCCATTATTCTCTGTAATTCCTAGCGGCAGTGGATACCCTTTAATTCCTCTCATGTGTTTCTTCTCCTCATTATCGCCACATGTATTAAGTACCACATCCATTATACATGAATTTATTTTCCTTGCATAGAAAAATCTGCCTTGCAATTCTCGTCCTATTCTGATAGAGTTAGTGTATCAAAAGAATTCATTTTAAAGGAGACGTATTATGAGCGAACACACACACGATCACAACTGCGATTGCGGATGCAACGAAGAAGTAACTGTAACATTAACTCTCGACAATGACGAAGTTCTTGAATGTGCAGTTCTTACAATTTACAGTGTAGATGACAAAGAATATATTGCTCTTCTTCCATTGGATGAAGAAGGTGACAACGAAGAAGGCGACGTATTTATCTATCGCTATGTAGAGACAGAAGACGGAGAGCCAACATTGGAAAACATCGAAGATGATGATGAGTACGAAGCTGCTGCTGACGCTTTTGACGAATGGCTTGATGAGCAGGAATTCGAGGATATGATTGAAGAATAGGATGGACAAAGCATGAGCCGGAGAAAATACTTCTCCGGCTCTGATTTTGTTTTTGGAAATTGAATAAGTTTGAAAATTTAATTTAGAAACTCTGCAAAGACATAATTGCTGACATCAATTCCACGTCTGGTCAGCATAATTCTTCCATCTCTTTTTTGTAGTAGTCCTTCTTTCAAAAGTTTTTCAATCTGGTGTCCATAACACTCTTCTATGTTCATGCCAAAATTTTCTGTAAACTCTTTTTCTGAGATTCCCTCCATCTTTCGAAGACCTAGAAATATGAACTCCTCCATCTGTTCTGTTGGAGATAAGACTTGCATATCCTCCTGAATCATCTCTAATCTTGAAGCATTCTTGATATAATATGCTAAATTGTCTGTGTTCTTATATCTCGTATTGTCAATCAGACTCGCTGCTCCAAGCCCAATTCCGAGATACTCTTTTCTCTCCCAATACCCAAGATTATGCTTGCATTCTCTTCCTTCTTTTGCGTAGTTGGATATCTCATAACAGTGATAACCTGCTTCTTCCAAGAGTTCCTCGGTGCGATAATATATTTTTCGCTCTTCTTCCTCATCCGGCAAGTCTTTTTCCCTTGGATACCCTTCGCCATATACCTCTGCAAACGGAGTACCCTCTTCCACAATCAAGCTGTATGCTGAGATATGCTCCGGATGAAGTGCAATCACTTTCTGTAATGTATCTTCCCAACTTGCCACTGTCTGCTTCGGAATCGCAGATATCAGGTCTACATTGATATTGTCAAAACCACATTCTCTTGCCAAGCGGAAACTCTCTAAGAATTCTTCATACGTGTGAATCCTACCGAGCAATTTTAGTTCCTCGTTGTTGGCAGACTGCAGTCCAAAACTGATGCGGTTGATGCCACATCTGCAATAAGTTTCTAGCTTCTCTTTTGTGACAGTTCCAGGGTTTGCCTCAATTGTAATCTCGGCATCTTGCCTAATGTGAAACGTGTGTTTCAACGCATCAAATATTTGCTGCACCTGTTGCGTTTTTAGGATGCTCGGCGTTCCGCCTCCCAAGAAAATTGAAGAAACCAGATACTCTAAAGTTTGTTTGTGGTGACCATATATCTCTTTAACTAATGCATTTATATACTTCTTAATTGTTTCTTCATCCTGCACCCCTGAAAGGAAGTCGCAATATGCACACTTCTTGACACAAAATGGGACGTGAATATATAATTCTAACTCTTTTTTACTTCTTATCATCTAACTTCAGCACGCTCATGAATGCCTTCTGCGGAATCTCTACGTTTCCAATCTGACGCATTCTCTTCTTTCCTTCTTTTTGTTTCTCAAGAAGCTTACGCTTACGTGAAATATCACCGCCGTAACATTTTGCAAGCACGTCCTTACGGACAGCTTTTACTGTCTCACGTGCGATAACCTTGCTTCCGATTGCCGCCTGAATCGGAATCTCAAAAAGGTGTCTTGGAATCTCGTCTTTGAGTTTCTCGCACATCTTACGTCCGCGTTCATAAGCACTTCCTGAGAAAACGATAAATGACAGTGCATCCACTTCTTCTTTGTTGATGAGAATATCCAATTTCACAAGTTCTGACTTCTCGTATCCAAGCATCTCATAATCAAATGACGCATAACCTCGCGAGCGGGACTTGAGCGCATCAAAGAAATCATAGATAATCTCATTGAGTGGCAAATGATAACGAATCACAGCTCTTGTCTCTTCGATATATTCCATTCCCTGATAAATACCACGTCGTTCCTGACAGAGGTCCATAATTGAACCGATAAATTCAGAGGTTACCATAATCTCTGCCTTCACCATCGGTTCTTCCATGTAATCAATCTCTGTCGGGTCCGGAAGATTGGATGGGTTGGTAAGTTCAATCACTTCACCGCTTGTCTTATGCACTTTATAAACAACGCCGGGTGCTGTCGTTACTAAGTCTAAGTTATATTCGCGTTCCAGACGCTCCTGAATAATCTCCAAATGTAAAAGTCCAAGGAAACCACAGCGGAAACCAAAGCCAAGTGCAATCGATGTCTCCGGTTCAAAATGTAAGGATGCATCATTTAACTGTAACTTCTCCAAAGCATCTCTGAGGTCCTGATATTTCGCACCGTCTGCAGGATACATACCACAGTAAACCATCGGCTGTACCTTTTTATAACCAGGAAGCGGAGCCGCACACGGTCTGTCAGCATCTGTAATCGTATCACCCACGCGGGTATCCTTTACATTCTTAAGGCTGGCTGTGATATAACCTACCATACCTGCCGAAAGTTCCTCACATGGAATAAACTGTCCCGCACCAAAGTATCCGACTTCGACAACCTCTGCTGTCGCGCCTGTCGCCATCATCTTCATGTTCGTTCCTTTTCGAACGGCTCCTTCCTTGATACGACAAAATACAATGACGCCTTTGTACGAATCATACACGGAGTCAAAAATGAGTGCCTGAAGCGGAGCACTCGCATCCCCTGTCGGTGCCGGAATCTTCTCCACAATCTGCTCTAACACTTCTTCAATATTCAGACCCACTTTTGCTGAGATACGCGGTGCATCCTGCGCCTCAATTCCAATGACATCCTCTATCTCTTCAATGACACGCTCCGGCTCAGCACTCGGCAAATCAATCTTATTGATAACCGGCATGACATCAAGGTCATGGTCTAACGCCAGGTAAACATTTGCCAACGTCTGCGCTTCCACACCCTGCGCCGCATCAACGACTAAGATTGCGCCGTCGCATGCCGCAAGGCTTCGTGACACCTCATAATTGAAATCGACATGTCCCGGAGTATCAATCAAGTTGAAAATATACTCCTCGCCGTCATTTGCCTTATATACGATACGCACTGCCTGTGCTTTAATTGTGATTCCACGCTCACGTTCCAACTCCATATTGTCAAGCACCTGCGCCTGCATCTCACGGCTTGTAAGAAGCCCGGTCTTCTCAATAATACGATCCGCCAACGTCGATTTCCCGTGGTCAATATGTGCAATAATACAAAAATTTCTTATCTTCTTCTGGTCAATTCCTGCCATGTTTTCCTCCCAAGTTCCTATAGAATCATTTCATATTCTATCTGTATATTTAATCAGTTCTGAGACGAGTATTTTACAATAAACAACTCTACCGCAAGTGTATCCAAGAGTCTTCCTGTCTTGACACACTCTTCCGTCTCCACACTGTCTTCAATAATACTCCGCAGTTCCTTTGTCTGAAATGCTTTTGCCTGCGCCTGATATTTGCCGACCACAAACGGATTTAGCCCCACCTTCTCTGCAATCTCCTTGCGTCCATACCCTTTTTGGTCCATATCCTTCACTTCCAAGAGTTGTTTGAATTGTCTTGCAAGCAAGAATAAAATTCGCATCGGGGGCTCTTTCAGTACCAGCAAATCATAATAATATTGAAGCGCTTTTCTCTGCTGCTTATCTGCCACTGCATTTACCATATCAAAAATCTGGTTCGTAATCTGCGTCGTGCAGATTGCCTCCACATCTTCCGTCGTGATGCTATCGTTCTCCATGGTATAACAGAATAGTTTCTCGAGTTCTTTCTGAATATTTTCCATGTCAGTTCCCACTTTTGCAAGCAGATATCGAACGGTACTCTCACTGAAATTTTTACCCTCACGTTTCATACCGGATGCAACCCAGCGAATCAACGTCGACTCATCCTGTCTTCCAAGTTCCACAACACGCCCTTTGCTCTGGACTGCCTTATAAAGCTTGTTTCGCTTGTCCACTTCAGTCTCGATAAAAATCATGAAAGTTGTATCCGGCATCTCCTTCAGATAATCTGCCAATTCCGAAGACGCACTTTTAAACAGACCTGTATCCTCCATGACAATCAATCTGCGCTCCGCAAAGAACGGCAAAGTCTCTGCCAAATCAATCACTTCATTGACGTTGATACCCTTACCCTCATAATAAGCATAGTTCATGGTATCATCCGGTGAGAGCATCGCATTACGGAGTTTTTCTTTGTACTGCTTTTTGAGGTATGCCTCTTCACCATAGAGCAGATATACGTTATTGAATTGTCCTGTTTTTAAATCTTCATTCAGACTCTTCATTCATGTTCGCCTTTCTTTACATACTCCCTTATAGAATAATATAAATTCCCGTCTGTTTCAAGCATAATCGCTCCATTTTCTTGTGTATTGTAAATCTTACAGTCAGCATTCTTAAGGCGCTTTAGCAATTCTTCGTGTGGGTGACCGTAACGATTCTTCCTCCCTGCGGAAATCAAAGCAACCTCCGGAGTACACAACTCTAAAAATCTTTTAGATGTAGAATACTGCGAACCATGATGTGCGACCTTCAAAACATCATAATCCTTCTCTTTGAGTTTTTGCAAAAGGCGTTCTTCTCCCACCCCTTCCACATCTCCTGTGCAAATCATTGAAAACGTCCTGTATTCCACTTCTAATACCACGGATGCAGCATTGCCTTTTAAATCTTCTTCGTTCTCATAAGGCTGCAGACATGTAATGATAAAATCTCCTTCCTTCAGATAGTCCCCCGCTTTTATTGTCAAAACTGTAACTCCCGCATTTCTTGCCTTTTTCGCCAATGCTGATAAAGCGTTATCTGAATGATAATGTTGCGGCAAGACTAAATGAGCAATTCGAATACCTACATCCTGCCTTGAAAGCATTTCCTCTATCCCGCTGTAATGGTCGGAATCTCCATGGGTAATAAAAGCATAATTAAGCACTCCGATGCCCTGCGATTCCAAAAACGGTTCCATGCGATATTTCCCCAGACCACTCTCATCACTGCTGCCGCCATCGATAAAATATGTATTTCCCTGAGGTCCACGCAGATAAATGCCATCTCCTTGGCCGACATCCAGCATCACAATGTCCAGTTTACCGCTTGGCCGAAATGACATTACTCCGATTGCAAGAGTAAGCGCAAACCAAGCCAAACGATAACGGGCTCGTTTCCATTTCTTTTTCATAGTGTATGAAATAAATATAAGAATCGACAAAAGCATCGAATAATACAATATCATTTCCCACCATTCCGGCTTTCCTATCACCAATCGCGCCAAAGGCAGTCTATTTCCTGCGCGGCATGCTCCTTCATAAAACTCCAAAATGAAACCACATGTTTTTAAACAAAGTTCTCCCACGGATGGAATCCAAAGAAGCAGAAAACTTCCCAATATTCCAAGTCCCAATATTGGACCTGTGAATGGTAACACTAACATATTTAAAAATACAGAATAGGTCGGAAACACGTAGAAAAACCACAGTGTAATTGGAAATAACATGATATTTATGGACATACTGGCATAAAAACCGGCGAGCCATTTACGCCTACAAGGGAAACAATGTTTTAACAACGGCAAAACAAGAGAGATTCCCAGAATTGCCCCATAAGACATGTAAAATCCGCCATCCGTCAAATATAGCGGTTGATGCAGCACTGTGATTGCAGCACTCAGCATGGCTGCCGTCAACATATCATACACTCTGCCTGTAATGTCGGCTCCGATTCTCAAAGCCAGCATGATATATGCACGAACCGCCGACACCGATGCCCCTATCATCAGCACATAGAGTGTCAGTATTCCCATTGCGAGGATTCCTGCCAGGAGATAACTAAGACCTGTTTTTCGAATCAGGCGATATACTCCCAGACCAATGAAAGAAATATGGAGCCCCGAAATTGCAAGAATATGACTGATTCCGTTATTCTGATACAATTCCTTCACTTCGGAATCCATCTCGCTTTTTTCTGCAAGAAGCATAGCCGCCAGAATACCGCCATTTTTCTCACCAATACAATCCACAAGACTTTTCCTCCATGCCGTTCTGAATTGATACAAGCCATCCATGAAAGCATGTTCTCCACCCGATACTTCCAGAATCTCCTCACACCACACACAGCCAAATATATTTTGGCGCGCATAATAGAGTGCCTCATCAAAACCACCGGGATTTCTTGCACGCTCAAAAAAACCAAGCTTTCCACGTATTAAAATGTATTTTCCAATGGGAACATCCGTAAATGTTTTGTCATAAACAAATAATTTGTCGTCTTCGACTGAATTGTTTTTAAGATATAATATCTGATAATTTGAATTGTTTGCTTTTTTGTATACCTGCCCTTTGAGTAAGAGCGTCTTTTCCTGCCCTTCGTAAAAAACCGAAGACCGGGGAATATCCGCTAGGGAATCCCCGCCCTTCGCAATTAGAAGCATTCCTTGGAGCAAAATGATGAGCAGGCACACACAACATAATGGCCTTGTCTTCATCTCTACTCCTTTACAATCTCCACATTCCACTCCAATGGTTTGCTCAAATCCACAATATTTTTATACATTGTATCATTAGCACCGTCTATCAGAATCTGAACCTTCGTTACATTTGCATTTGCAATAATTGAATTGACAATCGCATAGATGGTTACCTCCGGATTCAAATCATAACTATCCGTAGAAAACTTGGAATCAAAATTGACATAGCAGACTCCGTCCTTCACCGACACCCCCAATAGTTTTGTTGTCTTCGGAATTACGGACTGACTGCCGGTCGCACTTGTTCCTTTCATCAGCTGCTCTACCACCAAGCGTTCAATCGCTGTATTTGCATTGTATCGAATATTAGATTTCTTCGTCTCCTTCAACTGTTTGCCTTCCTTGTCCGCAAAGTACAATCTCAAATCCGTTGTCTGGTAAGAATCAATCGAAGAACCTGTGTTCTGTACAAAATCCTGTGCAGTCATCAAACCAACTGCACTTCCATCATTGTTTCTCAAGGCTTCATCTCCAATATAAAAGGATACGAACTCTACATCGGCAAGTTGTGTCATCGTCTGTACAATTGCAGCTCGCACAAGCACTTCCGTACTCTTATTCATTTCTGAATACGCCTCATTAAAATACAGCTGTAGCTGCAACCTGTCTACCTTGTATTTAGTAATCTCTACACCTTTTGGCAAAAGAGCATGTATCTTCATCTTATCCAAAACACCTTCCACATCCATCATCGGATAGGAGGCCTGAAGCAAGGCATTGCCATCTGCATTCAGATAATATACATACATCTCATCGCTCTGTTTTTCCTTAGTACCACAGCCAACAAGCAAAATACAGAGCATGCATCCGAGAAGTATTAAAATCTTTCTCTTCATATAGTTCCTCTTTTCTTTACGCAATATAATTAAGCGGAATTCTGACGGTAAATGTTGTTCCGACACCTTCCTCACTATGAACCTTCACCGCGCCCCTGTGCATGATAACCGCATTGCGGGCAATGGCAAGACCAAGTCCTGTTCCGCCGATTTCTCTGGAATGAGACTTGTCCACACGATAAAAACGTTCAAATACGTGATCCAAATCTTCCTGTGGAATACCGATACCGGTATCCGATACTTTCACATAGAAGTATTTGTGATCTGCATTCAAGGATACCTGCACAGAACCTTCTTCTTTGTTATATTTAATTGCATTTTCTACCAAATTCGTGATTGCAAGTGTGAATTTCACTTCATCCACTTCTGCAACAATCGGTCTGAAACTCTCGAACAATACTTCAACATTTTGCTGCGTTGCAATCGGTCTGAGTCGCTTCAAAATGCGCTCCACAAGTTCATTAATATTCTCCGCCTTAATGTTCAAATCCGAAGATGTCTTGTCCATCTTAACCAAAGACAATAGGTCATTGATAATCTTATTCTCTCGTTCAATCTCTTCCGTAATATCCTCCATAAACTCTTTGTAGAGTTCTGCAGGCGCATCCTCCTGCATAAGAAGCGAGTCTGCCAGCACCTTCATGGATGTCAAAGGCGTCTTAAGTTCATGTGACACATTCGATACAAATTCCTGTCTGGAATCATCCAATATCTTCATGCGACCGAGCATCTTATTAAATGCCTCCGAAATATCCTGAGTTTCTGTGTATGTATCTACATACAGATTATTGCTGTCATAACCTTCGGTCACTTCTTCCATTCCCCTAGCAATTCTTCCCAAAGGTTTCATCATGTGATTCGTAATAAAAGAACCGACAAACAGTATCACAAGCCACAATACCCAGATAATCATATCGGCACTTTGCCCCATCTCATCCATTGTCTCATAGATAATTTGGGTGGATACACTAACCAAAATAACCCCTTTAACTGTTGTCTCTTCTCCCCTCGTTTCTAAAATCGGCGTGGTAATATCGAGATATCGCGCCTCATCATCGTAATAACTGGTTCCACTGCCTGCAAAACATGTAATAACATCCGGTGCAATAATCGTCTTTCCCTCATCACTGCCAAAGGTATCCTTTACAACCTTATATTCCTCATCAATCACCAGTGCCCGACCATTGTAAATGTTAGACAGCATCGACAATTCGGCATCCACCTCTCCCGAAACCGGATTCTCCAGATAATCAGACGTGGCAAGATGATGGGACAAAATGGTACACTGCTCCTGTATCTCAGCGGTTCTCCACGCAACAGAACGGTCCTCATAAGCCCCGATAATCACATGCTTTACCACAAAACAAGGTATGCTGCTTACCAAAATAAGCAGCATAATAATCCGAAATCCAAGACTCTTGAATATTTTACTTTTTTCTAAAATCTTAGCCTTTAAAATAGTAACCAACTCCCCACTTCGTATAAACGTACTTTGGATTGCTCGGTGTCTTCTCAATCTTTTCACGGAGACGTCTGATATGTACATCCACGGTTCTGGCATCTCCCGGATACTCATATCCCCACACAAGATTAAGAAGTTTCTCTCTGCTGTACACCTTATCCTGATTCATCGCCAGAAGTTCCAACACATCAAATTCCTTCGCAGTGAGATTCACTTCCTGCTCATCTATAAATACGCGTCTGCTCTCACGGTCAATTTTCATACCGTTCTTCTCAATCACATTACCCGGTGCTTCTTTTGCATCTTTTTTTCTTCCACGGCGCATAATTGCCTTGATTCTTGCCTTTACTTCCAAGATGTTAAATGGTTTCGTAATATAATCATCAGCGCCATAATCCAGGCCAAGAATCTTATCCATGTCATCGCCCTTTGCAGTCAGCATGATAATCGGCACATCTGAAAATTCACGAATCTGTTGACACACCTCAAACCCATCCATTTTCGGAAGCATGACATCCAGCAAAATCAAATCATAATCATTCTCTTTTGCCATGTTAAGTGCCTCTTCTCCATCATAAGCGCAATCTACTTCCAGACTGTCCTGTAGCAGACTAAAACGAATTCCTTTCACAATTAATTTCTCATCATCCACAACTAACACTCGTTTTCCCATGAATAATCTCCCTTAAGTTATATTGTAATTAAATCTTTTATCTTTTCAAAAAGTCCCTCTTTGATTCCGGATACCTGCATAATATCTTCAATACTTTGAAATGCCCCCTGTCCCTCTCGGTGCTTGATAATACTCTCCGCCCGGGATTCTCCAACACCGGGAAGTGTCATAAGTTCTTCCTTCGACGCCTTATTGATATTAATCTTACCATCCTCTTCGGAATCAATCTGCACATCTTCTCCAATCACCGGTACATAGATGCGCTCTTCATCCTCTAAGACCTGTGCCTGATTCACATTCCTTGTATCCGCGTCCTCGCGAAACCCTCCTGCCATCTCGACCGCCTCATAGACGCGGCTTCCTCTTGACAGTTCATAGACACCTTCTTGGTTTACGGCTCCGCACACATACACATAAATGTACTCCAAATCTTCCGTGCTTCCCTTAGACTCCTTCTCACTTTCATCCTCACATTGCGTCTCTGTCAGTTCAAGCGAAAGTTTCTCAGAATCCTTCTTCTGACAACCGATGAGACTGATAAACAGAATGACCACAAGAGCCATTATCTTCATTCTTTGCATATTATCCTCCGTCTTCTCGACTTACGGATACCCCTCTATGCTAAGATATTCTTATTTTAGCGAATTTTGTGTCAAAATACAACCCATTTTTACTTCCAATGCAATTACTTCCATTGGAAAATGGTTATTCCCACAGCTGCAACCACCATACCAATCAGTTTACGCCATTCAAACGGCTCCTTATCCATACCGAACATGCCGAGAAGTTCAATCAGATAAGACACCAAGAGCTGCGCCACAACAATCAGAAGTGCTGACTTTGCAGGCCCGAGCATCTCAATACTTTTGATAACAGTCCATGTGATTCCTGCTCCAATCACACCGCCGAGAAGGACATACTTCGGCTCCACCTTCGCGAGACTTGCAATGGAATCTCTTCCTGTAATAAACCAAGCTGCGACGCAGACAGCAAAGGCCGTAAGCTGCACCCAGCCATTAGACACCCACATCCCTGTCGTTTTTGTCACCTGCGTGTTAAACACTCCCTGTACACTCATCAGTGCACCCGATAATAATGCAATAATAAATCCAATCATGGTAATACCTCCCCATCAAAAATATGTTGGAAGTATTTCCCAATGATTGGACGTTTATACACTAGGCCTCTGCTAATGCTTTACTTAATTTTTCTATCATCTCATCCACCTGCATTTCCGTAATAATAAGCGGTGGAACCATACGAAGTACATTTCCCCCTGCGGAAATAGCAATCAACCCATACTCCATCGCCTTCTTAATCACATCTCCCACCGGTTTTGTGAGAACAAGTCCTTGCATCAGACCTTTTCCGCGTCTTGCTACCACTGCATCTGAAGTGTCCACAAGTGAATCCAGTTTCATTTTCAGATAAGCACTCACCTTCTGTACATGTTCGATAATCTTCTCTTCCTCAAAAATCTGTAGAACCACATCTACTGCCGCACAAACCAACGGATTGCCGCCATAAGTGGTTCCGTGGTCACCCGGCACCAGCGAATACTCTGCCACCTTCTCTGTCATTGCGAATGCACCTACCGGAACACCATTGCCTATCGCCTTTGCCATCGCCATAATATCCGGCTTTACGCCGTATCCCTGCCACGCAAACATCGTTCCGCAGCGACCCATACCACATTGAATCTCATCGAAAATAAGAAGTATATCATGCTCATCGCAGAGTTCTCTGACGCCTTCTAAGAAGCTTTGCTCCGCCGGATAGATACCACCTTCGCCCTGTACCGGTTCGAGAAGAATCGCACAAGTCTTATCCGTAATCTGTGCCTTCACGCTTTCCAGATTGTTATACTCCGCAAACTTTACACCGCCGATTAACGGTTGGAACGGCATGCGGTAATGCTCGGTTCCGGTCACCGCAAGGGCACCCATACTTCTTCCGTGGAAGGAATGATTCATTGCTATGAATTCATACTTCCCTGTTCCTTTTGTATAGGCATACTTTCTTGCAGCCTTTAACGCTCCTTCGATTGCCTCCGTTCCGCTGTTTGTAAAGAACACGCGGTCCATCTGCGTCGCTTTCTTAAGACACTTCGCTGCATTTGCAACCGGAACACTGTAAAACAGATTGGAGGTATGCATCAAATCATCGATCTGATTTTTTAATGCCTCTTTATATTTCGGATGTCCGTATCCAAGCGAACATACTGCAATTCCTGCAGCGAAATCCAGATATCCTTTTCCGTCAATGTCATACAGATACGCGCCATCTCCCTTTTCCAATACAATCTGATAACGATTATATGTATGTAAAAGTGCTTCCTCTGCTGTCTGAATGTAATTATTCTCCATGATAATACCTACTTCCGTCATCTTTTAAAATTGCAGTACCAATACCTTTGTTAGTGAAGATTTCTAAGAGTAAACAGTGCGGAATTCGTCCATCCAAAATATGCACTCTGGATACACCGCTCTCGATTGCATCAATGCAGTTTTGAAGCTTCGGTAGCATACCGCCACCGATATAACCGTCTGTAATCAAGTCCTTTGCCTCTGAAACTGTGAGTTCCGAAATCAAAGTCTCCGGGTCTTTCGGATCCTTATATACACCTTCAATATCTGTGAGGAATGCCAACTTCTCTGCTTCCATTGCCTGTGCAATTGCACATGCCGCGTCATCCGCATTGATGTTGTAGCTGTTGAATTCATCATCCAAGCCAACCGTACAGATGACCGGAAGGAAATCTTTCTCTAACAAATCCCACAAAATCTCTGCATTTACCTTCTTTACCTGTCCCACAAATCCAATGTCTTTGCCGTCAGAATATTTCTTATCTACTTGTAAGAGTCCGCCGTCTTTTCCACTGATACCGATGGCGCGAACGCCGAGCGATTCCACCAACTGCACTAACCCTTTATTTACTCTATTCAGTACCATCTCAACGATTTCCATCGTCTCTGCATCTGTCACACGAAGACCGTTGACAAACTGCGGTGTCATGCCGACACGCTCTACCATACGGCTGATATCTTTGCCACCGCCATGTACGATAATCGGTTTGAATCCAACCAATTTGAGAAGCGTCACATCCTGAATGACGCGTTTTTTGAGTTCCTCATCCACCATGGCACTTCCACCATATTTGACTACAATAACTTTTCTGTTAAATCTCTGAATATATGGAAGCGCTTCAATGAGCACCTCCGCCTTACTTAAATATTTTTCTAATTTCTGGTCCATAATCCTTAGCTCCTATAATCTGCATTAATTTCAATATATCCGTGTGTCAAATCGCAACCCCACGCTGTTGCTTTTTCGCTACCCATCTTCACATCTGCAGTTGCGATAACTATCGGCTGAGATAAGATTTCTGTCGCCTTTTCCTCGCTGTAATCTACAGCTACACCGTCCTCGGCAATCTGAATCTTGCCTGCACTGCTCTCAAAGAAGAGGTCCACCTTTTCCGGGTCAAACTGTGCTCCTGAGTATCCCATCGCACAGATGATACGTCCCCAGTTTGCATCGTGCCCTGCGATAGCTGCCTTTGTAAGGTTCGAGCATGCGATTGCTTTCGCAAGCATCTTCGCCTGCTCCTTCGTCTGAGCTCCCACAATATTTACTTCGAATAATGCGGTTGCACCTTCGCCGTCGCCCGCTATCTGCTTTGCCAGATATTCATTCACTTCATGTAACGCCTGTGCGAATGTCTCATAATCAGCAGTCCCCTCTACAATCTCCGGATTCTCCGCCATACCATTTGCCATCACAAGAACTGTGTCATTGGTAGAGGTGTCTCCGTCTACGGAAATCATGTTGTAGGTATCATTGACATCATCACTGAGAGCCTTCTGCAGTGCTGATTTTGAAATCACTGCATCGGTTGTGATAAAACTAAGCATCGTGCACATATTCGGATGAATCATGCCGGAACCCTTTGCCATACCACCGATGGTAACAGTCTTTCCTCCGACTTCGATTGCAACTGCAATCTCTTTCTCGCAAGTGTCTGTTGTCATAATCGCTTTTGCTGCCGCTGTACCTGCTTCGATGGAATCCGCCTTTGCTTCCACTAATTTATCTACACCTGCTTTGATTCTGTCGATTGGAAGCTGTTTTCCAATGACACCGGTTGAACCGAGAAGCACTGCATCTGCCGGAATGCCGAGCACCTCGCTCGCCTTATCTGCCGTATCCTTGCAGTATCCATAACCTTCTGCTCCGGTACAGGCATTTGCAATACCCGAATTCACGATAATGACCTGCGCAAAGTCACTTTCCTTTACTATCTTTTGATCCCAGGTAACCGGAGCCGCCTTCGCCACATTTGTTGTAAATGTTCCTGCCACCTGACATGGCTTCTTGCTATAAATCATCGCCATATCGGTGCGGCCCTTGTATTTAATCTCCGCCGCAACACCTGCCGCATCGAATCCTTTTGCAGCCGTAACGCCACCTTCTATCTTCTTCATGTCTAACCCTCCTCAAAAACTCTTATATTATGGGAACATTGGAACAAGCTCCAATCCTTCCGACTCCTTGAATCCAAACATTAAGTTCATGTTCTGAATCGCCTGACCTGCGGCACCTTTTACTAGGTTGTCAATGGCGCCCATCATAATGACGCGGTTCGTTCTCTTGTCAATGACAAAGTTGACATCCACGTAGTTGCTTCCTTCTACCCATTTGGTCTGCGGCATCATACCCTTTTTAAGCACACGGACAAATTTTTCTTCTTTATAATATTTATCGTAGGCCGCTTTTATCATTTCCTCCGTGACACCTTCCTTGAGGTTCGCATAAGCAGTTGCTAAGATTCCTCGATTCATCGGCACCAGATGCGGAGTAAAGTTCAGTACAACATTTTCGCCGGATGCATAGCCAAGCTGTTCCTCAATCTCCGGTGTATGTCTGTGTGACGCTACGCCGTAGGCCTTCATGTTTTCATTGACCTCACAGAAGAGATTATCCATCTTGGCTCCTCTTCCCGCTCCAGACGTTCCTGACTTCGCATCAATGATAATACTGTTCATATCAATCAGTCCCTCTTTCGCAAGCGGATAAATTGTTAATATGGAACAAGTTGTGTAGCATCCCGGATTCGCAACGAGTCTCGCCTTCTTGACATCCTCGCGGTTCACCTCACAGAGTCCATATACTGCTTCCTCTATAAACTGCGGACTCTTGTGTTCAATCTTATACCACTTTTCATAAATAGCTACATCTTTGATACGATAGTCTGCACTGAGGTCAACAATTTTCACCTTGGAAAGAATGTCTTCGTTTAATATAGAAGCAAGATACCCCTGCGGTGTCGCCGTAAAGATAACGTCCACCTGATTGGCCAACTCCTCCAGATTATCATCCAGACAAACATCCTCAACGATTTCAAACATATTCTGATACACTTCGTAATATTTCTTATCTATATAACTTCGTGAGCCATACCACTTAATCTCAACTTCCTTATGTCCTAATAGAATTCTTACTAACTCCTGCCCCGCATAACCGGTGGCACCAATAATACCTGCTTTAATCATGTTTTTTGCCTCCCTTATTCGCCTTTTCGCATAATTATACGTTGTGCTTGAATAAATTTCAACATAAAATTTATATTTTTTAAAATTTTTTGCATATTTTTTCATTTTGGGGTTGATTTTATGCAAAATTGGTAGTATAGTATGCGTGTTGGCATTTAAAAATTATTTTTAGGAGGATATATATTATGAAAGAAAAAGTTGTTTTAGCGTATTCAGGTGGTCTTGACACCACTGCCATCATTCCTTGGTTAAAAGAAAATTTTGATTATGAAGTAATCTGTTGCTGTATCGACTGCGGTCAGGGAGAAGAATTGGACGGACTGGAAGAAAGAGCAAAACTTTCCGGAGCTTCTAAATTATACATAGAAAATATCATCGACGAACTCTGTGATGAATACATTATGCCATGTGTACAGGCAAATGCCGTATACGAAAATAAATATTTATTAGGAACATCAATGGCTCGTCCTGCAATCGCAAAAACATTAGTTGACGTTGCAAGAAAAGAAGGCGCTACTGCTATCTGCCACGGTGCAACCGGAAAAGGTAATGACCAGATTCGTTTTGAACTCGGTATCAAAGCACTTGCTCCGGACCTTAAGATTATTGCTCCATGGAGAATGACAGACGTTTGGACCATGCAGTCTCGTGAAGACGAGATCGAATACTGCAAAGCTCACGGTATCAACTTACCATTTGATGCAAGCCACAGCTACAGCCGTGACCGTAATATATGGCACATCAGCCACGAAGGTTTGGAATTGGAAGATCCATCACTAGAACCAAATTACGACAACTTATTAGTACTTGGCGTTTCACCTGAAAATGCTCCGGATGAAGGCGAGTACATTAGCATGACATTTGAGAAAGGGATTCCTACTGCTCTCAACGGTGAGAAGATGAAAGTTTCTGAAATCATCATGAAATTAAATGAGCTTGGTGGAAAACACGGAATCGGTATCGTTGACATCGTAGAAAACCGTGTGGTTGGTATGAAATCTCGTGGCGTATACGAAACACCGGGTGGAACGATTCTTATGGAAGCGCATCAGCAGCTGGAAGAACTCGTATTAGACCGTGCAACTATGGAAGCAAAAAAAGACATGGGCAACAAACTCGCTCAGATTGTTTACGAAGGAAAATGGTTCACACCACTTTGCGACGCAGTCAAAGCATTTGTAACATCTACACAGGAATATGTGACAGGTGAAGTGAAGTTCAAACTCTACAAAGGTAACATCATCAAAGCCGGAACGACTTCTCCATACACACTTTACAACGAATCACTCGCAAGCTTCACAACCGGTGACCTTTATGACCACCACGATGCTGACGGATTCATCACATTATTCGGACTTCCACTGAAGGTTCGTGCGATGAAGATGGCTGAAGTTGAAGCAAACAAATAAGAGTAGGCATAATAAAAGGTCTCGGCAATTGCCGGGACCTCTTTCTATACTGAAACATATTCAGTAATGGCTTTTTCAACTGTTGCATTCAAAGTATCTCCATTTATCAATGCAACAACCGCCAACTTTTTGTGTAATTCAGGGGAAATTCTTATATTAAAAGTCCCCTTATATTCCTTTTCGGGTTCTTTTCCTACTTCCTTACAAAACTCCAAATAGTCATCAACGGCAACATGGAACTCTTTTTCAATACTTGTCAAATCAGAACTCTCAAAATCAACAAAATCTTTGATTCCTTCAATTTTCCCTCGAACAACTAAAGATTCCGAATCAAATTCAATTCTAGTATGATATCCTTTATATTCTAATACAT
>JAZQRQ010000003.1:0-19216 GCA_045629665.1 Faecalimonas sp. | reverse complement strand
TGAATATAATAATAAGGAAATCAAACCGGAAATTACTAGAGTTGTTGTTGCAGATCCTGAAGGTAACACAAAAGTATTTTATGGAGATGAAATTGCATTAGTAGAATTTTCTGATAATAAAGAAATCGGAAAGGCTAATGCTAAGATTTCATTTGCTGGATATCAAGGGACACTTCTCGCAGAAGATGTTTTCACAATTGTTCCTAAAAGTGTTGACAATTTTACAGTTGTCCCAGAAAGCAGAGAATTAATTCGTTTGTCATGGGATAAGGTTGATCAAGCAGATGGATATTATGTTTATAGAAGTATTGACAATACAGATGAATTTGAACTTTTAGATACCATTTCTAAAGATAGTGAATTGACTTACGAAGACAAAGATATTCGATTCCATTCATTATACTACTATTATGTAAGCGCATATAAAGAAGTGAATGATGAAGTTTTTGTAAGTGAACCTTCGGAAATTCTTGTTCAAACTACGCCATTGGCTACTCCGAGCATCACAAGTGTTAAATGTGTGACGCACACATCAGTTTCGGTACAATGGGCGAAGGTTGAAGGTGCAACAGGATACCAAGTGTTTAAAAGCTCATCGAAGAATGGTGAATTTAAGAAGATTGCAGATATTGAAGATGGTACAAAGACTTCGTATGCAGATTCTAAATGTGAATGTGGAAAAGAATATTTCTATTACATTACTGCACGACAGACGATTGATGATGTTCATATTTTTGGTGAGGCATCTGGAATCAAATCAGTGAAATGCCAACCAAATGTGGGAAGTTTGTCTGGTTCAATTTCAGGCGGAACAAAGGTGTCATTAAAATGGAGAGCAACTGTTGGTGCTCAAGGATATGAACTATATAAGAGCAGTGGAAATGCATCTTCTTATGAACTAGTGAAAAAGTTCGAATCGAATAGTGAGACTACATGGTCTGAAGAAGGATTGGAAAAAACCAAAAGTTACTATTACAAAGTTCGTGCTTATTGTGTGGTAGGCGATAAAGTGATCTATGGTTCGTTTTCAAATTCTTATTGTAAACACGCAATGATTAATTACAACTATACACCAGGATCTAGCTTGGACTTTTTACGTCAATATGCTGGAATTAAATATGTATACGGCGGTACTTCGCCAATATATGGATGGGATTGTAGTGGATTCACTCAATGGGTATTTAAAAACTATTTTGGGATTTCACTCTCGCGTACAGCCGCATCCCAATATAATGGTGGAACAGCAGTTAGTTTAACTGATCGTTCTACGTGGAAACCGGGAGATCTTCTCTTTTATAAATTTAATGGCAAGGGATCAATTTCTCATGTAGGTATTTATCTTGGTGGAGGTGAAATGATTCACGCTATCAAAAAAGGGACATCTGTTCATTATGTAGATAGATACGAAGTTGCTGATGAAAATGTATTAGTCGGAGTAAGACGTTATTTGTAATTAAAAAAAATAAATAAAAATGTTGACGAACCCCATTGTGTGTGATACAATACTTGAGTATGCCGCACAGTGGGGTTATAAGTTTGCATAAAATTAATCTTGCAACACCGAAACTGGCGAGTAATGATAATAGGAGGTGCCATATGTACGCAATTATAGCAACAGGTGGTAAACAGTACAAAGTAGCTGAAGGCGATATCATTAGAGTAGAAAAACTTGGTGTAGAAGCTGGAGAAACTTTTACATTTGACCAAGTACTTGCAGTAAGTGATGCTGAATTGAAAGTTGGAAATCCAACTGTAGAAGGAGCAACTGTTACAGCTTCTGTAATCGGTGACGGAAAAGCAAAGAAAGTTATCGTTTACAAGTATAAGAGAAAAACTGGATACCATAAGAAAAACGGTCACAGACAACAATACACAGAAGTTAAGATCGAAAAAATTAACGCATAGTTTGATGTTATGACTAAGGTAACCATTTTACAAAACTCAAAAAATGAGTGTGTTGGATTTGATGTATGCGGACATGCAGGATATGCTGACGCTGGAGAAGATATTGTATGTGCAGCAATTTCGATTCTTGTAATTAATACAATGAATGCGATTGAAATGTATACGAATGTGAAGTTTCAACAGGATGTTGCAGAAGCAAGTATAAAATATCGTATTGATAACCCATCAAAAGATTCAACATTATTATTGAACACAATGATTTTAGGATTACAATCATTGGAAGAAAACGAAATTTATACAGATTATATTGATTTAATATTTGAGGAGGTGTAACACCATGATGAATTTAAACCTTCAATTTTTCGCTCATAAAAAGGGAGTTGGTTCTACAAAGAACGGTAGAGACTCAGAATCAAAGAGATTAGGTGCGAAAAGAGCAGATGGACAATTTGTAAAAGCTGGAAATATTCTTTACAGACAACGTGGAACAAAGATTCACCCAGGCGTTAACGTAGGACGTGGAGGAGATGACACATTGTTCGCATTAGTTGACGGTGTTGTAAGATTCGAAAGAAAAGGAAGAGATAAGAAACAAGTTTCTATCTATCCAGTAGCTGAGTAATCAAAAACGCGAAATAGGCTTCAAATCGATTGGTTTGAAGCCTTGTTTTTTGTTTGAAATTTATATATACTAAGGATATATTGAAAAAGTAGGTGAGAACATGTTTGCAGACAGAGCAAAAATATATATACGCTCCGGAAAAGGCGGAGACGGTCATGTCAGTTTTAGAAGAGAACTCTATGTACCGAACGGTGGACCGGACGGTGGAGACGGTGGACGCGGAGGAGATGTGATCTTTGAAGTGGACGAAGGTCTCAACACATTAGTTGATTATCGTCACAAAAGAAAATTTGCTGCAAAAGACGGCGAGCAGGGTGGAAAGAGAAAATGTCACGGAGCAGATGCCGATGATATCATACTGAAGGTACCGGAAGGAACCGTTATCAAAGAAGCGGAGACAGGAAAGGTCATCGCGGATATGTCCGGCGACAACCGCAGACAGACAATTTTGAAAGGCGGACGCGGAGGACTTGGTAATCAGCATTTTGCAACAGCAACGATGCAGATTCCAAAGTATGCACAACCGGGACAACCTGCGCAGGAACTTGAGGTTCTTTTGGAACTTAAGGTGATTGCAGATGTTGGTCTTGTTGGTTTCCCGAATGTCGGTAAATCCACCTTGTTATCACGCGTGACAAATGCCAACCCAAAGATTGCCAATTACCATTTCACAACGCTGAATCCGAACCTTGGCGTCGTAGACTTGGAGGGGAGTGAAGGATTTGTAATCGCAGATATTCCGGGACTTATTGAGGGTGCTTCTCAGGGAATTGGACTGGGTCATGAATTCTTACGCCACATTGAGCGTACCAAGATGATGATTCATGTTGTAGATGCAGCTTCTTCCGAAGGACGCGATCCAATTGATGACATTTATAAAATTAATGCAGAGTTGAAGGCGTACAATGAAGAGATTGCAACGCGCCCACAGGTAATCGCAGCAAATAAGACGGATTTAATCTATTCTGAAGACGAAGATCCGATTGCGAAGATTCGTGCGGAATTCGAACCACAAGGAATCAAAGTATTTGCAATATCCGGAGTTTCCGGCGAAGGAATCAAAGAATTGCTATATTATGTAAATGAGCAGCTTAAGACCTTAGATTCCAAACCGATTGTATTTGAACAAGAGTACTTCCCAGAGGATGAACTTATCTACATCGATTTGCCATACACAGTAGAAGTGGAAGATGGCATGTATGTTGTAGAAGGTCCTAAGATTGAGAAGATGCTTGGATATACCAATTTAGATTCGGAAAAAGGATTTGCATTCTTTAATAAATTCTTGAAGGATGCAGGTATTTTGGAGGAGTTAGAGGCAAAAGGCATTCAAGAAGGCGATACGGTTCGCATGTATGGATTACAATTTGATTATTACAAATAGATGAGGAGAAAAAGAATGACTTCAAAACAGAGAGCATATTTAAGAAGCTTGGCAATGACAATGGATCCGATTTTCCAAATCGGCAAATCCAGTCTTACACCGGAGTTCACAAGTGCAATTAACGAGGCGTTAGAAGCCCGTGAATTAATTAAAATTAGTGTGTTGCAGAATTGTATGGATGATCCAAAAGAATTGGCTCAAATCCTTGCAGAACGTACACGTTCACAGGTTGTGCAGGTCGTTGGTAAGAAAATCACATTATACAAAGAAGGTAAGGATGATAAAAAGAAGATTGTATTGCCATAATATAATCTGAGGTGATTTTTATGAAAATCGGAATTTTGGGAGGCACATTTGACCCAATTCACAGTGGGCATTTGATGTTGGGACGTTTCGCAAAAGAATTATTTGTGTTGGATAAGATATGGTTTATGCCAAACGGTACACCGCCGCATAAAGCGAGCGATACGATTGAATCTCAGACAAAACACAGAGTAGAGATGGTGAAAAGAGCCATTTCCAATGAGAAGGATTTTATATTACAATTATATGAGGTCGATAATAAAGAAGTGAACTATTCGTATCTTACGATGGAACATTTCAGAGATGCTTATCCGGAGCACGAATTCTATTTTATCATTGGTGCGGATTCCTTATTCAGTATCGAGAAGTGGAAATATCCGGACAGGCTTTTGAAAACCTGTATTATCTTAGCGGCATATCGTGATGGCAAAAATAAAAAAGAGATGGAAGAGAAGATTGTTTATTTGAATCAAAAGTTTGGAGCAGATATCAGACTTCTCAATACACCGAATGTTGACATTTCATCCAGTGAGATTCGTGATAAATTGAAAGCACACGAAGATGTCACTAATATGATGCCGGCCGGTGTCTATGAGTATATCCTTGAAAATCGGTTGTATGGGGTAGAATAACATGAATCAGATTAAATTGGAGCAAATCAAAACAAAGGTGAAGCAGATTTTAAAGCCTGCCCGTTATGAACATACATTGGGCGTGATGTATACGGCAGGTGCGCTGGCGATGAGATATCAGGAAGATATGTATCACGCATTGTTTGCAGGTCTCTTACATGATTGCGCAAAGGGATTTCCGGAAAGTGCACTTCTATCTTTAGGGCAGGCATTTCGTATACCCATAACAGAAGTGGAGCGTAAGAACCCGGGATTGCTTCATGCAAAAGTAGGTGCATATTTGGCCAAAAAAGAATATGGTATTTCAGATGCATATATTACGGATGCGATTTGCTACCATACAACAGGACGTCCGAATATGACACTATTAGATAAGATTATCTACGTGGCTGATTATATGGAACCAAATCGCTGTGAGGCGCCGAATTTGGACAAAATACGACGTTTAGCGTTCGAAGATATAGATGAATGCCTTTACGCAATATTAGAGTCTACAGTGGCGTATTTGAAGCAAAAGGACGCTGTCATTGATCCGATGACAGAGGAAACATACCTGTATTATAAAAAAGAATTGAACAAATAGACGAAAGGAGAACATATATGGAACAATCAAAGAAAATGGCAAAACTCGCTTATGAAGCTTTGGATGAAAAGAAAGGCGAGGACATTAAAGTGATAGACATTTCAGAAATCTCTGTCCTTGCAGATTATTTTATCATTGCAAATGGTTCTAATGACAGCCAGGTGAGAGCATTGGTTGAAAACGTGGAAGAGAAACTCAGTAAAGAAGGCTTCGAGCCAAAACAAAGAGAGGGTTATGGACTTGGGAGCTGGGTACTCCTTGATTTTGGAAATATTATCGTACATGTCTTTGATAAAGAAAATCGTCTGTTCTATGATTTAGAGAGAATCTGGAGAGACGGAAAATACATTGACGTAGAAAATTTATAAGATTTAGGGATGGGTTCGGTTTATACTCCGAACCTATTTCATCATTAAAAAGGAGTGAGTGCTTGTGAACTATGATGTAAATAGGGTCTTTCAGGAAATAGAAAGCAATGAAGCTAAGTACATAAAGTTTTGGGAAGATATTTGTAACATCGAAACGGTATCCAATGATAAGGAGGCCCTGGATGGTTTGGCGGACTTCATTCAGGAATTTGCGATGACAGAAGGATTTACCGTTAAGAGAACGCCTTTTGAGAAATGTGGTGATTTTCTTACCATTGATATGAATGAAGGAACTGAAAAGGGATATATGTTCCTTGCCCATCTTGATACGGTACATGTAAAGGGTAAGTTTGGTTACCCGCCGGTCAAAATCGAAGGGAATAGGATGATCGGTCCCGGCGTTATTGACTGCAAAGGGGGTGTTGCAGTTGCACTTCTTGTCATGAAGTCACTCAAAACATTGGGTTATAACAAACATTTGCGATTGATGCTTACATCTGATGAAGAGATATCAAACTCTTTGGGTGGCGAAAAAGAATTAGAGTTTATTAAAAATACGGCTGCCGGGTTCAAGGGGGCATTTAACTGTGAAGTGGCGCGTGATGGAGAAGTAGTAGTTTCGCGAAAAGGAATTATGCGTATCAAGATTCACATTACAGGGAAACCTTCCCACGCCGGTATTGATTATTTTGCAGGTGTCAGCGCAATTCGTGAGGCAGCATATAAGATTATTGAGTTGGAGACCAAGAGTAAAGAGGGCGCTACAACTTATAATTGTGGTATTATTCAGGGCGGTGATATGTTCAATATTGTTCCAGCCAAATGTACCATGTCTGTTGATGTACGCGTGAACTCCATAGAAGATATGGAAGCAGCATATAAAGTTGTTGAAGAGGTTGCGGCTACAAGTTTTGTTGCGGGAAGCAAGTCAGAGATAGAACTCTTAAGCAGACGTATGCCAATGATGCATACAAAAGAGACAGATGAACTCTTTGATAAATTAAAAAAAGTAAGTCTTGCAAACGGACTTGGAGATTTGGTTCCGATTGAATCGGGAGGAGGTTCTGATTCGGCGTATACTCAACTTGCAGGTGTGCCAAGCGTCTGTGCAGTAGGAACATGCGGTGATTATTGTCATACGGTTAATGAATATGCAGAAATAGATTCTCTTGTAAAGAGGGCGAAGCTGTTGGCTGCAACGACAATAGCATAAGTATAAAAAAGCTGCTGTAACTGTTTTTCACGGTTATAGCAGCTTCTGTTATTATGTGTAAGATATACGTTGTATGGCAATTATAAGAATCTAAATACACCAATAACCTTACCTAGAATCTCACAATTCATTACAATAATCGGATCCATATTGTCATTTTCCGGTTGGAGACGATAGTAGCCTTCTTCTTTGTAGAAAGTCTTAACAGTAGCACTGTCATCAACAAGTGCAACAACAATCTCTCCGTTAGAAGCGGTCTGGCGTTTCTCTACCAATACATAATCCCCATCATAAATACCGACGTTCACCATACTTTCACCTCTTACGGTCAGCATGAATGTGTCATTGTTCGGCATAAATTCCATTGGAATAGGGAAGTAGTTCGTAATATTCTGTTCTGCCAAAATCGGTTCACCGGCAGCAACTTGTCCAACCATAGGAACATTCACCATCTCACGTCTTGTAAGATTAAATGTATCATCAATAATCTCAATTGCACGTGGCTTTGTAGGGTCACGTCTGATATATCCGTTCTTTTCCAAAGATTCCAAATGAGCATGTACGGAAGAAGTAGAACGAAGATTCACTGCCTCGCAAATCTCACGTACAGCCGGTGGGTATCCAATTCTTAATAATTCTGATTTTATGTATTCTAAAATTTCCATTTGTTTTTTGCTGATTTTCCCTTGTGCCATCGTATATGACCTCCTAAATTATTATCTCTATAGGTATAGTAACACAGAAAAAACAAAAAAGCAAACAAATGTTTAGAAAATATGTTCGATTTTTGTTGACAAACATTTGTTCGTATGTTAAATTAAAAATGCGAACAGAACAATTGTTCGGAAAATATGTTCGATTTTAAAAGATATAGAAGATTTAAGGGGATAAATAATTATGACAGTACAAGAGAGAAATGAAAGAGCAAAAATGAAAAAGAGAAGACAACTTGCAAAACGTAGAATGGTTTTATTGTTGGTTACGTTATTTGTAATTACAGTTGGAAGTATTATATGTGGAAGTATTTTCTCAACTGCAAAAGATCCGGCAACAGATATACCTCAACACAAGTATTATAAGAGCATCACAATTGAACAGGGCGATTCCCTTTGGAGTATTGCACAGGAATATCATACCGATGCTTATAAAGATGTTCAAGAATACATAGATGAGTTAATCCAATTAAACGGATTGAGATCAAAGACGATTCATGAAGGACAACACCTTGTAGTTGCATATTATGATACAGAACTTCGTTAAGAATCCGTGAGAGTAGCTCTCCCTAGGGCTGTTATAGAAGCGAAGATGCTTCGTGGCAGCCTTTTTATTAGAGGTACATCTATACGACAAACACCGATTTTTCCAAAAGATATAGACAAAAATATCCATATATGGTATAATATCAATATAAAGTACGCAAATTATCGAAAGGAGCCACTCTCATGGCTAAAGATATTAAAACCTACTATGAACAACTTTACATAGACAATACTCTGCGTTTACGTGAGATTCTTCGTACATTACCATCCTTTGTCAGAGATTATTTTCGTGCGATTGAACCTTCTACATCCTCTAAAACTCGAATTTCCTATGCATACGATATTCGAGTCTTCTTTGCTTTTTTAATTGAAAACAACCCTATTTTTCGCGATTATACGACATCTCAGTTCACATTACAGGACTTAGAATGCGTGGAATCCATTGATATTGAAGAATATCTAGATTATTTGAAGGTATATAAGACTGCTGATGATAAACAGATAACAAATACCGAACGTGGTCTTGCACGCAAGTTTTCTGCACTATGCAGCCTGTATCGTTATCTTTATAAGCATAAATATATTACACAGAATCCGACTGTTTTTGTAGATAAACCAAAGATTCATGACAAGGCAATCATTCGTTTGGATGTGGATGAGGTTGCCATGCTTTTGGATTATGTTGAGGATTGCGGTCATCAATTAACCGGTCAGAAAAAGGTCTATTATGAAAAAACAAGAACACGTGATCTTGCAATTTTGACCTTATTATTAGGAACCGGAATTCGTGTATCAGAATGTGTTGGTCTGGATATTAACGATGTGGATTTTAAAAATAATGGAATTAAAGTTACACGAAAAGGCGGTAATGAAATGGTTGTATACTTTGGTGACGAAGTCAGAGATGCGCTTGAGAATTATCTGGAGACAACCAGAGCAGCGGCCACTCCTCTTCCATCTCATGAAAATGCACTGTTCCTATCAACACAGCGCAAGCGCATGGGTGTCCAGGCAGTTGAAAATATGGTGAAGAAATATGCCCGCCAGGTAACTCCCAATAAGAAAATTACGCCTCATAAGCTTCGTAGCACTTATGGCACGAATCTATATAAAGAAACAGGTGATATTTACCTTGTAGCCGATGTATTAGGTCACAAGGATGTAAACACTACCCGTAAACATTACGCTGCAATTGATGAAGACCGGCGCAGGCAGGCTGCATCTGCAGTAAAATTAAGAGAATAAAAAATGTCGGCAATATAAAATTGCCGGCATTTTTTTATAATTGTTCTGAGTCTAAAATAATCGTAAATGGACCGTCATTGATAAGTGAGACTTTCATATCTGCACCGAAACTTCCTTTTTCTACAACAGGAACGTTTTCTTTGCACTTGGTAATAATGTATTCGTACATTTCTTCTGCCATATCAGGGGCACCTGATTCGATAAAACTTGGTCGGTTTCCTTTTTTACAGTTTGCGTACAATGTAAATTGCGAAATTAATAGCATTTGCCCATTTACATCTGATAATGACAGGTTGGTCTTTCCATTTTCATCCTCGAAAATGCGAAGACCAATCATTTTTTTAACCATCTTATCTGCAATTTCTTTCGTGTCATGTTGTCCGACACCGATTAATACCATATATCCTTTATCAATTTGTCCAATCACTTGTCCGTCAACTGCTACGGAAGCCTCTAAAACGCGCTGTATTACAAATTTCATCTTAAACTTTTCCCTCTCACTTGTAATTTTCTAAGAAATAATATACTATAAGCAGAGGAAATAAGCAAGAAAGGATTACATTGATGAAACTACAACAACTTCTCAGTTATACAAGAAAAGCTGTCGATGATTATCAGATGATTGAAGACGGTGACCATATTGCAGTTGGAATCTCAGGCGGTAAAGACAGTCTCACACTGCTCTACGCGCTGCACGGCCTAAAACGCTTTTATCCAAAGAAATTTACCCTCAGTGCAATAACAGTTGACCTCGGGTATGAAAAGTTCGATACAGAGCCTCTGAGGGCGCTCTGTGAGGAATTAGAAGTCCCTTATACTGTTGTAAAGACTGAAATTGCACATATTTTGTTCGAGGAGAGAAAAGAAACCAATCCATGCTCACTCTGTGCCAAAATGCGTAAGGGAGCCCTGAACGACGCAGTAAAGGAAATGGGATGTAATAAGGTTGCTTACGCGCATCATAAGGATGATATTATAGAGACTATGCTGCTCTCTCTTATTTTCGAAGGACGCTTCCATTCGTTTTCACCAAAGACATATTTAGACCGTATGGATTTGACGGTCATTCGTCCAATGATGTATGTGGATGAAATGGACGTTATTGGTTTTCAGCATAAATATAACCTTCCGGTTGCAAAAAGTCGTTGTCCAATTGATGGATTTACAAAACGAGAATACGCAAAGGATTTGGTAAAACAATTGAATCAGGAGCATCCGGGAGCAAGAAATCGGATGTTCACGGCTATCTTAAACGGAAATATTTCCGGTTGGCCGGAACGTTTTTAATATTCCGTGTTGCTGCCCGAAGGTCCTGCAAGGAGCGTCATGTTCCCAAGCGTATCTAAGGTTGTCGTACCAATGAAAAAGTTTTCAATCTTGCTCCTTGTCAGAAAAAGTGCTGCCACACTCACGAATTTTTATTCGTAAATGCGACAGCCCACTTCTCATTAATATTAATTGTAGATTTTTTGAAGATTTGTACCGTCTGTTTTAATTCTATACAAATAACCATTATCATCTTCATTTGGAAAATAAATCCAATCTCCGGCAATATTAATAAAAAAATTAGTTGTATTTCTATAATTCAAGTCTAAAATCTTTGTTTTTCTACTTGTATCAGGTCTCATTTTATAGAATGCGGATGATACTTTTCCATCAGTGCTATAATTATGTTCAAGATAGTAAATCCATCCATTACATGCATTTATAAATGACTTTTGTGCATTATTTCCTTTGTAACTTATAAAACCACTTCCGTCAGTATTAATTTTTAAATAATCATACATATCGGTGGCGACTATTGTGTTGCCTTCCACTGTCATATTTTCAACTATGAAATCGTTATGAAGTACCTTTTTTTGGCTTCCATCTGCATATATTTTATAAAGTAAATTGTCACTAGTATTTGTATAATAAATCCAATTCCCAACAATATGTATATTGTTGCAACTGTCGCTACAAATTAATGTTTTTTCTGTCCCATCTATCTTCATTCTGTATATATTGCGATCTCCAAATGGATTAGATGTATATATCCACCCGTTTGCAACATGTACAAAATAATTGATTTCAGAGCTTATTTTTGTTTTTTGACTGCCATCAATACGAATTTTATACAAACCACCATCACCTTTTGTATCTCCATTCGTGTAATAAATCCATTCACCAACAACGTTAATTCCTAAAGCAACGCATTTGGTCAAAATTTGTTTTTCACTTCCATCTTTGCGCATTTTATAAAGATAATAGTTGTAATTTTCATTGCTATAATAAACCCAATTACCTTGTGCTGCAACACGCCCCCATTGACTACTGTTTGACGGCGTATTTCCAACAGTATTAGCCACACCTGCACTTACATATACCGCTACTTTAGAATTACGTTTTAGCATCTCTCCTGACTTAACATCTTGGGAAATAATATATCCTTCTTGAACTGAGTTACTGCACTGGATATCGCTTTCAATTATAAGTCCTGTATCTGAAAGTGCTTGGGTTGCATCCGCAAACGATTTCCCGATTATGTCTGGAACTTGAACCAAATCAGGTCCTTTGCTGACTGTAATTTCAACTTCTGACCCCTTTGGTGCCTTTTTGCCCGCCGCAATCTCTTGTGAAATGACAATTCCTTTTTCATAATCGTCACTGAAAATTTCGTTCACTTTAACTTTAAACTTGGAATTTACTAGTGTCATTTCGGCTTCAGCAATGGTAATTTTCTCAATGTTTGGCACTTCTATCATTTCTACACCATCGCTTACCTGAACAACAATCACGCTTCCTATTCGAAGTTTTGTTCCAGGAGATTGTTTTTGTCCCAGAACAACATCTTTCGGTACTGTATCACTATATTCTCTGTCTATTTCTATTTTAAAAGCATGGTTTTTTATTATCTTACTAGCCTCATTAATACTTTTACCTGACACATCAGGTACACTAATTTTAATAAGCAAAAACGCAATGATTAATGCTAATACTAGCACAAAAATACAACTGGCAATTATTATCTGTGTTTTACATGAAATTTTTTTCATGATGCGTTCCTCCTCTGCACTCCATATCTATCACAAAAACAATTCATCTTTTGGGCTTTACAATCTAGGTTTTTCAATTTTATTTTTAAGGTTCACATAGTCCATGATTGCCTTCGCTGTTCCGCCAATACCGAGTTTAGCACTGTTCAGGCAGAGGTCATAGCTCTTTGCATCGCCCCATGTTTTGTTCGTATAATAGTTATAATAGCTTGCACGTTTTTTATCTGTCTTGACAATAATATCTTTTGCTTTTGCATCAGTCAAATTGTAGATGCGCGCTACACGGCGGATACGAGCCTCCATATCAGCATAGATAAATACGTTTACAACATTATCATACTCCTCTAATGCATAGTCAGCACAACGTCCAACCATAACACAAGGGCCTTCATCTGCTATCTTTTTAATCGTATCGAATTGCGCTAAAAAAACTTTATGATTAATTGGCATGTCAGCAAATGAACTGGAGGAATATCCCAGTGAATATGTATCCATAATCAGAGAGTATAAAAAGCTGTTCGTTGGTTTTTCGTCGTGTGTCTCGAAAAGTTCCTCACAGAGACCACTCTCTTTTGCTGCACGTTTTAACATCTCCTTGTCATATAATTTTACATCCAAATCATGCGCCAAAGTTGCACCAATCTCATGTCCTCCGCTGCCATACTGTCTGCCAATGGTTATAATTGTTTTGTTAACTGCCATATTGTCCACGCTCCTTATTCATGTTGTGCTATATGAATAGTATACAACAATTTATGACAAATGTATATTATTTTCTAATTTTTTAAGCAAATTTACAAAATACTCTGGCAAAGGTGCGTCAATTTCTAAATATTCTCCTGTTCTCGGATGCTGAATACCGATTGTTTTCGCGTGGAGAGTCTGACCTTGCAGTTTTGCAGGTGGCTTAGCAGGACCATATACTGTGTCTCCTAGAAGTGGATGACCGATACTTGCCATATGCACACGAATCTGGTGAGTTCGTCCTGTTTCCAAACGACATTCAATATAAGTATAGTTATAGAAACGCGCAAGTACTTTATAATGTGTAACTGCTTCTTTTCCATTCTTGTGATTAATGCTCATTTTTTTTCTGTCCACAGGATGGCGTCCGATTGGTGCATCTACGGTGCCTTCATCCTCCTTTAAAACACCATGTATAATCGCATGATAAATACGTGTAATGGAATGTACTTTTAATTGCTCTGCAATGTCATTATGGGTGAAATCATTTTTACACACCAAAAGCGAACCGGTAGTATCCATATCAATGCGATGAACAATTCCCGGTCGCATAACACCGTTAATTCCGGACAAATCATCTTTGCAGTAATGCATCAATGCGTTGACAAGTGTTCCGGAATAATGTCCTGCAGCAGGATGAACAACCATTCCCTTTGGTTTATTGACTACAAGTAAATCAGAGTCTTCATATAAAATGTCAAGCGGAATATCTTCCGCAACAATATCCGGTTCTTTTAACTCCGGTTCTTCCAGTTCTAACAAATCTCCTGTGTTTAACTTATAGTTTGCTTTGATTACTTTTTGATTGACAGTCACCTGTCCATCTTTGATTAATTTTTGAATATACGACCTGGACAAATCAGGAAGTGCTTCAGACAAGAACTTATCAATGCGTTCTCCGACCTGCTCGTCCTCTATGATAAACTGTAACGACATATCGATAACCACCTATCCTTCAGTTTTCTTACGTTTTGGTGTCAGCAATTGAAACAACATATCTACATCTTCTTCTTTGTAATAGAACAACAATAAGACAATAAGTCCAAAGGTTGCAACAGTTGCAAAGATATCCGCAACGTTAAAGATTGGAAAATCAATAAGTTCAAAATACAGAAAATCCACAACGTATTGAAGTCGCACGCGGTCAATCATATTTCCTATTGCACCTGCTGTAATGGATATTAGGCATACATGCAGCCAAAGAAAACGTTTTGTCTTCGGCATACGAACGTACAGATATGCAACAAAGAACAAGGTGATACATCCAATGATTAAAAAGAATGTCTGTTGGTCTTGAAGCAGTCCAAATGCTGCACCTCTGTTTTCCAAGTAGCGAAGTTCAAATACACCTTCTATTATAGAAATGGGATTTCCCTGCAAGTGTGTAATTGCAAGATATTTCGTATATTGGTCTAATGCGACACCTAAGATCACTGCAAGTAATCCGATGATATAAATCATGGCAAAAATACTCCTTTTTAAATATATAAATGAATGTTTACATAGTATCTTCCTTTTTTTGTTTGGGAAAGTGTTTCAATATATTGAAAACGACCGAGACCTCTCACAGAAACAATGTCATTTTCTTTCATTTGATAGCCATTGGAAGTAATCAACTTTCCGTTTACAAATACTTTTCCTGCCTCTATATAGGCAACTAATTTACTTCGAGAGGAAGAAAATGCCAATGCAAGAAGACTGTCAAGACGCAGCGAAGAAACAGTACCATTGATTTCTTTTACAGCTGGCTTGTAAGAAACATCCTGCAACTCTTCCACGCTTACCATTACGGATGTGTGACGAATACGAGTTAACTCCTCCAACAAGAACTGTTCCATGGATTTGTGTGCAAAGACTAGCGCATACTCCTCTTCCACCAGAATATCACCAAGCTTGCATCGCTCGATTCCAAGGTTCAGTATGGAACCAAGATAATCTCGATGCGAAAGTTTTTCTGAAAACTTTTTTTGCAGAGGCTCGATTTTCAATACAGAAATCGGATAATTCTTTTCATAACAAAGAGCATCAGGTAGAAATACAGCCATCTGACGCTCTGAGAATTCATAACCACCAAAAGTTTCATAGCACGAAAAGAATTCGGTTTTTGGTGTTGTATGAAGAATATTCAGTTCATTGAGATTTAAAAAATCTGAATAAGTCACAATGCCACGTTGATAGGCAAGCTTTGAGAGCTCTATCAATCTCTTTTGCAAAATCAATTCTTCTTTTTGCATAAAATATTCCTAATATCTTGTCTTGATAGACGGCACATCAAAAGATGTACTCAGTAAATCCTGTAAATCACCGGAAATATCAACATTTGTAGGTGTTACAAGGAATATGTAATTCGAGATTTTCTGTAAATTACCGTTGATTGCATAAGTTGCTCCTGATGTAAAATCAATGATTCTCTGTGCAATCTCAAGATCAAGTCCCTCAAGATTTAGAATGACAGTACGACCACTCAGCAATGTTTCCGTAATCTCTCTTGCATCATCTACAACGGTTGGTTTGATAACGCATACTTCCATGCTTGCTCTTCTTGCAGGCTGACGCATTGGTGTTACCTTGTTGCCTGCTGCAAACGTTTTTTTGTCTTCATAGAAATCATCTTCATCATCGTCGTAATCTGATTTTTTGTTTTTCTTAAAGAAACTTTTCTTTGGTGTCTCCTCAAATTCATCATCATCAAAGAAATCATCTTCAAAATCATCTTCATCATCTAATTTCATAATGGATAAAAACTTATCTAATACGCTCATATTTACACTCCTATTCTCCCTATTAAATATGATATTCTCTCGCACCGAAAATTCCGGTTCCAACACGTACCATAGTAGCACCCTCTTCAATTGCAACCTGGTAATCATTGGTCATTCCCATAGAAAGAATATCGACACTAACATTATCAATGTTTTTACTTCTTATGTCAACAGATAATTTCTGTAAATGTGCAAAAATACTTCGATTTTCCTCCGGATTTTCGACAAAAGGTGCAATCGTCATAAGCCCCTTAATACGAACATGAGGAAATGCCGCAATTGTTTCAACAGCAGGAAGCACTTCTTCTACCTTAAACCCATATTTGCTCTCCTCTTCTGCCACGTTCACTTCAATTAAAATATTAGCAATGATATTCCTTTTGGCAGCCTCTTTTTCAATCACTTCGGCAAGACGAACAGAATCAACAGAATGAATGAGTGTTGCTTTGTCAATTACTTGCTTAACTTTATTTGTCTGCAGATGTCCGATTAGATGCCAGTTGATATCTTGTGGCAATTGTGGATGCTTTTCTGACAACTCTTGTACTTTGTTTTCACCAAAATCTCGGATACCGAGATGATATGCTTCCTGTAACATGGCTACCGGCTTGGTTTTGGTTACGGCAATCAGTGTAATTTCCTCTCTTGCCCGATTTGCTTTTCTGCATGCTTCCTGTATTTTTCGTTCCACTTCCTGTAAATTTTCTGTAAGCATCATGCCCTCCTTAAAAGACAACATCATTTTCTTTGATGTTTTGACTGTCTAATGCAATGTGATCATAGTTGGAAAGTCCAAAACTATTACCTTCTTCGATGATATAATAGTCATCGCTTTCGCATAATATTTTAATCTGTTTGAACATCGCGTAACCTTTGTTAATGCTGTACACACCTTTGAGTGAGCGCGTTTCTTTCAACGGATATATTTCTGATGAATTCGGCTTGATAAGTACATCGCCCTCATGGAATTCAGTAGGATCCAGGTAAATCATTTCATCCTCTTCAAAGTATACGGTTACATGTAAAAATTCCGCAATATCCTTGCCATCTGAGTCCTTGCGTTGTCTCATCACACCATCATTACTGCTATTGCCACCTAAGGTAAGAAATGTATTTGGAACAACGTAAAAATCTTTTGTTGTTTCGGCCGACTTTGGAATTTTAAGGCCCGTTTCATCCTCTAAAATAAGCTCAATATCCAGATATCTGTCGGAAACATAGCGAACCATCGAATTATCAAAAGATAAACACAGTACCGGTGTTTCCTTCCCCTCAAGAAAAGAAATATTTGCACGAAGTTCTTGATTATCCTTTTTGAAATTCACCTTTACAGATTTTTTTTCTACAAGGGCAGTTTTGGTATCTTCACTAATCTCAACAAGAAGCTGCCAATGGTCACTTGTTACAAGTTTATATACCGGTTCACCGGAATCAATATGATTATTGTTCGTGAATTCCGTTTTCTTGTAATTTGCTTTGCGCAAATGCTCGACAGTTACATTCTCAGCCGTCAAACTTTCTAAACCATCCATGGAATAGACAAGAACACCATCCTTTGCGGAGGTTTTCACAGTGACTCCCGAGAGGTTTCCTGCAGATAACATCTGCTCCAATTGATCCGTTTTGCTGTGACTGACGATTCTATCAAGAGAACTCTGCAACTCACTCTTCAACTGGTAAGTGGCACCAAAATCATTCTCCAGAAATTGATTATTATATGCTTGAATTCTTCGAAGCAGTGAACCACGTTCTTCATCAGTCAAACTAACTTCTACGTCAGAGGATGTCTCTTCAAAAACCAACTTTTCACCTGAAAGCGTGTACACTTTTGTTCCGACACGCACTTTGCTTGTATCCTCGGCAAAATAGTTGACATATCCGGAAGAATCGGTGTGAACAACCATTTCTTCTCGTATTGCAAGCCCAGTATAAGCGTTATCCTTGAGGATAGAACCCTGACGAACCTCATAGACTGTGATTCGCGGAGCTGTGATATACATAATGATAGTTGCTATCAAATAGACAAAAATAATCCCAAAAATAATAAGTCCAATATTCAAAGGTTTTCTTTTACGGTATTTTATAACATTGTCTTCTTGTTTCATAGATGTCATAGTTTATTTAATGCACTCCCGTTTAAATAATTAAATTTTTTTCCTTGGTAGTCATTTTGTGTTTGCATTTTATTTACCAATTCCTCCTGTAGCTTCCACCAGCTGGTGTTCCAATTGGAAAAATCTGCATCTTCCTCAGGAATACGGCTAAACAGACGTTCCACAACAATATCAGGTGAAAGATGTATTAAAAATGCAATTACACGGTCTAAATACTCTTCTTTAGAACATACTTTAATTGTACCATCTTTATACTGCTTCGACAACTTCGTATTTTTTGCAATATAAAGAGAATGCAGTTTTATAATATCAATGTGAAGAGCAGACATTATCTTTGCCGTTTCAATCGTATCACGCATGTTATCCCAAGGCAAATTTAATATGATGTGTGTACAGATTGTAAATGGATATTTTTTTATCTGCATAACAGCATCCAGATATTCTGCGAGTCCGTGACCACGATCAATGCAATCCAACGTGTGATAATTTGCTGTTTGAAGACCTAATTCTATATTAATATTAATGTGATATGTTTGGTATATATCCATTAACACATCCAAATAATCCGTGCGAATACAGTCCGGACGTGTGGATATAGATATCTCTACAATGTTCGGTTCCGATGCTGCCTCCAAGATATACTTTTCAAATTGCTCAAGGGGCATAAATGTATTTGTATAATTTTGAAAATATGCAATATATTTTTGTGCTTTATATTTATTTGCAATCAAAGTTTTTGTACTTAGTATCTGTTCTTTTACAGATGCTAAGGCACTCATTGCTTCAAAACCTGTTCCTACTTCCGAGCAGAAACTGCAACCGCTTCCATTTATCCGATTTGGACATGTAATCGGCAAATTAATCGGAAGCTTATATACTTTTTCGCCATATTTTGTTTTTAAATACTCAGAATACTTATTATATAAAATCTTCTCTTCCATGAATAAATTTCTCTTTCTTGACAATACTATCCTTGTAGATACCAGAAACAAGGAGGAAACATATATGAAAATGTTTGATAACATTAGCCTTACACTCGTCATTATT
>JAZQRQ010000002.1:0-22648 GCA_045629665.1 Faecalimonas sp. | reverse complement strand
GAATCCACCAAAATTATTTAAGTCCTGTCTAATCTGAGATGCTGTAACGTTCATTCGCTTACTCAAATCATTGGATGAAATACGCTCTACTTCATTCTCAAGTAAATCTCCGAGATAACGGTAATATCTTGGGAGTCTTCTTATGACCGCCTGTGAAATGTTTCTTTCCTCCATTTCATTTATCCTCCTGTCGGCATATTACCTAAATTTCATTATATAGAATTGTTAATATAAAGTCAAACTTTTCATTGTTTTTTGTTTCTTTTTCAGTATAATGAAGAAGTATAGTTTTTATTCGTATTTAGGAGGTAGGAAATGATTCTGGCTTGCCATAATATTTCAAAGGCATTTGGAGAACAGGTGATTGTGAAATCAGGCTCCTTTCATATAGAGGATAGAGAGAAGGTCGCGTTGATTGGTTTAAACGGTGCCGGCAAATCTACGATTTTAAAAATGATTGTAAAAGAAATCGACATCGATACAGGAGATATCATTCTGACAAAGGGTAAAACCATCGGATATCTTTCACAACATCAGGACCTTAATAGCCATCACACCATTCTCGAAGAATTGAAATCTGCAAAAGCAGACCTTATTGCGATAGAAAAACAGATTCGTACAATGGAATTAGAGATGAAGCATCTTCATGGAGAAGCATTAGAGTCACGTCTTCACTCCTATCATTTGCTTACTGAGAAGTTCGAGCAGGAAAACGGCTATGCTTTTCAGAGTGAATTGGTCGGTGTATTAAAAGGTCTCGGCTTTCGTGAAGATGAATTTTCAAAAAATGTAGACACACTTTCAGGTGGGCAAAAAACACGTGTTGCACTGGGCAAACTCCTTTTGACAAAGCCGGACATTCTGCTTCTGGATGAGCCGACGAACCATTTAGATATGAACTCCATTTCATGGCTCGAAAACTATTTGCTCAATTATGACGGTGCGGTGCTCATTGTTTCCCATGACCGCTACTTCTTGAATCGAGTTGTATCAAAGGTTGTCGAGATTGAACATGGTAATATCATGATGTTTCAGGGAAATTACAGTGATTTTGCCGCAAAGAAAAAAATCATCCGTGAAGCCAAGATAAAGGAATATCTGAATCAACAACAGGAAATCAAGCATCAGGAAGCTGTCATTGAAAAGCTTCGCTCCTTCAACCGAGAAAAATCCATTAAGCGCGCTGAGAGCCGTGAGAAAATGCTTGAAAAAATGGAATTGGTAGAGAAGCCGATGGAGGATAAGAATGATCTTCATTTCACCTTAGAACCATCATGTATCAGCGGAAACGATGTGTTGTCTGTGGAAAACCTAAGTAAATCCTTCGGTTCTCAAGTTTTATTCAAAAATATTTCCTTTGAAATCAAACGCGGAGAACACATTGCAATCATCGGTGACAACGGAACCGGCAAAACAACACTTCTCAAGATTTTAAATGAAGTGGTTTCTGCAGACACAGGACTATTTCGGCTTGGCTCCAAAGTGCAAATCGGTTACTATGATCAGGAACACCATGTTTTAAATATGCAGAAAACAATTTTTGATGAAATTTCCGATGCATACCCTACACTTACCAATACACAGATACGTAACACGCTTGCTGCATTTCTGTTTACAGGTGATGATGTCTATAAGCTGATTGGTGACTTGAGCGGTGGTGAGCGCGGACGCGTTTCCCTTGCAAAACTTATGCTCTCTGAAGCCAATTTCTTGATTCTCGATGAGCCGACCAACCATCTGGATATTGCATCAAAGGAAATCTTGGAGAAGGCACTGAATGAATACACCGGAACGGTCCTCTATGTATCACATGACCGTTACTTCATTAACCAGACCGCCACCCGCATTATGGAACTTGTCAATCAAACCTTTGTAAATTATATCGGGAATTATGATTATTATCTGGAAAAGAAGGAAGAACTAACAGCTGCTTACGCTGCTCCTATCTCCTCTTATGGCTCTGCAACTGCCACGCAGACAGATTCAGAGACCAAATTAGATTGGAAAGCACAAAAGGAAGCACAGGCAAAGGAGCGAAAACGACAAAACGACTTAAAAAAGGTTGAAGATCGAATCAGCCTTCTGGAAACGCGGGATGGACAAATCGATGTGGAAATGTCCAACCCGGATAACTTTACAAACAGTGTAAAATGCCAAGAACTCTCGCAGGAAAAAGCGGATATTTTGGCTGAATTAGAATCACTTTATGAGGAATGGGAATCACTCGCCGAGTAGATTACGCTGTACTTCATTGATGACAATCTGACTGTCGACAGTACCTATTTTCTCATTACTGTAATCCATTAAAAAGAATAACGCGAATAGAAGAACGGCTATCACTACACGCACAAAGAAGGTTCCATGTTCTTCCGTCTGTCCGTTTTGACGTTCTCGGTACAGGGAATCATATGTAGATTGAAACCTCGGATGAACCGCAGGAGGTGAATATTTATCGCTGTAGTTTTTTCGAGTCTCTTGTAAAAGCTGTAATCTTCTTTTTTCAACATCATTCATAATAAAAAGCATATACTATACATTTTGGTATAATATATGCTTTTCTTCATTTGTTTAGAATTAACGGTCAGCCAGTTCCTTTACAATATCATCCCATGTCACGCCGCGTTCCACCATAAGAACCATTGCATGATATAAGAAATCTGATAATTCATATTTAATTTCTTCCGGATTCGGATTCTTGGCTGCAATTACAAGCTCCGTCGCTTCCTCTCCCACTTTTTTCAGGATTTTATCAATTCCCTTATCAAAAAGGTAGTTCGTATAAGAACCTTCCTTTGGATGCAGTTTGCGGTCTTCAATTGTCGCATAGACGCTTTCAAATACCTGCAATGGATTCAGTTCGTCTGAATCAGTTCCTGCTAAAGACTGAAAGAAACATGTCGGCGCGCCGGTATGACACGCAACACCGATTTGATCTACTTTCGCCAATATCGTATCATTGTCACAATCCAATGTGAGTGACTTCACATACTGATAATGTCCGGATGTCTCTCCTTTTACCCAACGCTCGTGTCTGCTTCGACTGAAGTATGTCATCTTTCCTGTCTTCAATGTATGTTCGTATGCATCTCGGTCCATATATGCAAGCATCAAAACTTCGCCTGTTTTATAATGCTGTGCAATAACAGGAACCAGTCCGTCTGCATTTAACTTAAACTCTGAAAAATCCATCTTCTTTTCAAACAGACCTTCGTATTTTGAGATATGGTAAATCTCCGATTCCTCTGCATGTTTGCTTATAATAATCGTCGGCAACTCTGTAAAATTTGAAAGAGCTTCCAAATCAGGTGTATTCATAAACATCAGTTCACAGGCATATTCTCCAATGATATCCCTATGTTTGAACAGCATATCAAAATCATCCAATGACACTGTAAGTTTGTCCTTGCCAAATCGAAGGGATGCTTCTTTTATAAGCTCTGCTGCCTCCGGTTTAGAGAGATTGATAATTGCGTAAGACGCACCTGTATATAGAATCTTCTTGACATCCTCAAGTCTCTTTACATTTCCACCCGCAATCATTGGTATGTGAATCACACGATTGATTTTCTTCATCAAATCAATTGCATTGTCTTGGTCTGCATCTGATTTTGACAAATCAAACACCAAGAGTTCATTTGCATCGGACTCACAATACTCCCTTGCTAATGCTACTACGTCTTCAGACAACACCTCATGGTTATCGAACCATTTTACTGCCTTTCCTTCATGTATAAAAATACAAGGTATTAATCTTTTATATGTACTCACGATTACAAACTTCCTTTCGTTGACCAAATATCTTTCATACGTGGTTCTTCCATCGTTGCCATGTCAAGTGCTTTTCCAAATGCTTTGAAAAGTGCTTCTGCCATGTGGTGATTGTTACCGCCATCCATAATCTTAAGATGCAGATTCATTCCTGCACTGTAAGATACTGCATAGAAGAATTCACGGAACATTTCTGTATCAAAATCTTCCAATTTTTCCACTGTAAAATCTGCCTGGAAGTTTAGATATGGTCTACCTGATAAATCAATGGCGCAAAGTGCCAATGTTTCATCCATTGGAAGCATAAAACTTCCATAGCGTTTGATTCCTTTTTTCTCACCGAGGGCTTCTGCAATTGCTTTTCCAAGCACAATGCCGGTATCCTCGATTGTGTGGTGACAATCCACATCCAAATCACCTTTCACAGTTAATTCTAAGTCGAATAAACCATGTCTTGCAAAACCATCTAACATATGGTCGAAGAAACCAACTCCTGTCTGAATATTTGTTTTACCTTCTCCATCCAGATTAATGATGAGTCTAATATCTGTCTCTTTTGTTTTTCTTTCAATCTTTGCAATTCTCTTTTCCATCTGTATTCACCTACTTTTCAAAACGTACTTTTATTGAATTAGCATGTGCTGTTAATTTCTCTGCCTCAGCAAAATGCTCGATATCCTCATGAATTGCTTCTAAAGCTTCTTTTGAGTATGCGATAATGCTGGATTTCTTAATAAAATCGTCCACACTGAGTGCTGAGAAGAATTTCGCTGTTCCATTCGTTGGAAGAACATGGTTCGGTCCGGCAAAATAATCTCCAAGCGGTTCACTGCTGTATTCACCGATAAAGATGGCTCCCGCATTACGAACCTTCATCATCACATCGTATGGATTCTTTGTCATAATCTCAAGATGTTCTGACGCAATCTCATTTGCAATATCTATCACATCTTCCATCGTATCTGCAACCAGAATATATCCGTAATTGTCCAACGATTTTCTCAGAATCTCTGTTCGGCTTAATTCCTCAACAAAGATTTCCACCTGCTCTGAAACTTCTTTTGCAAGAGTCTCACTGGTTGTTACTAGGATTGCAGAAGCCAGTTCATCATGCTCTGCTTGAGATAACAAATCCGCCGCAACATATCTTGGATTGGCTGTTTCATCTGCAATTACCAATATCTCGCTTGGTCCGGCAATGGAATCAATGCTTACATGACCATATACTGCTTTCTTCGCAAGCGCCACATAAATATTCCCCGGCCCAACAATCTTATCAACCTTCGGAATACTCTCCGTCCCATAAGCAAGCGCTGCAATTGCCTGTGCACCACCGACTTTATAAATCACATCGGCACCAGCTTCGTTTGCAGCAACTAATGTATTCGGATTCACTTTCCCGTCTTTTCCCGGAGGTGTCACCATGACAATCTCATCCACACCTGCAACCTTTGCAGGAAGAATGTTCATGAGTACTGAAGATGGATATACTGCCTTCCCGCCCGGTACATACACACCGACTCTCTTGAGAGCCGTTACCTTCTGACCAAGCATTGTTCCGTCCGGTTTGCTGTCAAACCAACTGTATTGACGTTGTTTTTCATGATAGGTCTTGATATTTTCTTTTGCTTTGCGAATAATCTCGACAAGAGAGACATCCACTTTTTCATAAGCTTCCTCAATCTCTGCCTCTGTAACACGAATCGTGTCTGCTGAGATTTCCACTCCATCAAACTGTTTTGTATAATGAAAAATTGCCTTGTCTCTTTCCGCCTTCACAGCCTGTAAAATAGTTGCAACGCGTTCTTCATATTCTGTATATTGATTCGGACTTCTCTTTAGCAAATCTGCCAAGAGATTCTTCTTACTGTTCTCGTCCAATTTTTGAATTCTCATCCTTATCCCTCCTGTAACACGGTACGCAGTTTCGTGAGCAATTCTTTGATTCGCTCATTTTCCATTCGCATACTTACCGGATTTACAATCATTCGCGCAGAAAGCGGACATACTTCCTCTAGCACACCCAAACCATTTTCACGAAGTGTTGAGCCTGTCTCAACAATATCCACAATTACCTCCGAAAGCCCGACAAGCGGTGCTAATTCTATCGAGCCATTGAGCTTGATAATCTCTACGGTCTGATGCTTTTGGTTGTAGAAATAATCCTTTGCAATCTTCGGATACTTGGTTGCAACGCGAATCAGTTCACGGTGCTTTAAAAGTTCCCTCGCAGATTCCGGTCCGCAGACGCACATTCTGCATTTTCCAAATCCAAGGTCACACACTTCATGAACCTTGCGTCCTTCTTCCAGAATGGTGTCTTTTCCGACCACACCGATATCAGCTGCACCGTACTCTACATAGGTCGGCACATCCGGTCCCTTTGCCAAAAAGAATTTAAGCTTTAATTCTTCATTCACAAAGATCAGTTTTCTCGAATCTTTATCTTTAATCTCTTCGCAGGTAATCCCTAGCTGCTCCAAGAGTTCCATTGTTTTCTTTGCAAGACGTCCTTTCGTCAATGCAAATGTCAAATATCTCATGTCTTATCCTCCGGTCTTATTTTATGGTTTTCGATACACTCTTTCCAGTCCCCGTAAGCAGATTCACCATCTCAATATCTTTGGCATTGCGAAGATACAGCATACTTACACATAAGTTCTGTTTCGCATAAGAAATATATTCTTCCAATGATTTATCCACACGTTTCTTCGTAAGTTCCGTGCGTTTTCCACTGTTTCTGAATTCCTTTGCAAGTTTGATAGCTTCCGCCTGTCTGTTTTCATCATAGAGAATCAGTGTGTTTTTGAGTTTGTACGGAATCTCTAGCTTTTGTCTTGCAAACGCATTCATCAGTTCGTCGACAACGATAACAAAACCGATAGATGGAGATGCTTTACCGAACTTTTCCATCAAATGGTCATATCGTCCGCCCTTTACAATCGCATCACCGGTTCCGTAAGTATAACCTCGGAAAATGATGCCGGTATAGTAGTCATAGTTACCTCTCATGCTGAGATCATATGTAATATATTTATCTACACCGTAAGACACCAAAAGTCCATGAAATTCTTCCAGTCTTCTTACCGCATCCAACGTCTTGTTGTTAAGAGCAATCTTTTTCGCCTCTTTTAACACCTCAGCACCGCCGATAAGTTCTTCAAGGACAAGAAGTGCTGTCTTTGTCGTCACCTTCGCCTGCGCCTGCTCCAAAAGTTCTTCCACGCCAAAATAGTTGCGGTTACTGATAAGTTCGCGAAGTCTCGCCTCATCTTCTGCAGAAAGTCCTGTCTCCTCAATTAAACTTTCAAAGAAGTCTACATTTCCAATATGGATCTGGAATTCCTGAAGCCCTACTTCTCTCAAGGAATCCACTGCCATCACAACCATCTCTGCATCAGCTTCCACGGAATCGATACCGATAAGTTCTGCTCCGGCCTGCGTGTTTTCATGAAGTCTTCCCTGATAGCTGGACTGATTCACAAATGTGTTTCCTTTATAGCAAAGACGAATTGGCAGATTCTCACTGTCAAATACAGTCATTGCTGCTCTTGCAATCGACGGCGTAATATCTGGGCGAAGTACCAGCGTATTACCCTCTCGGTCAAAGAACTTGTACAGTTCTTTCACCGGCGTTGTTCCAATCTCTTTCCCGAATACATCAAAGTATTCAAAGGTAGGTGTCTGTATATCATGATATCCGTAAAGGTGAAATACATTCTGAAGTTTTTCCTCCAAAACGGATTTTTTGCCATATTCCAAGCTGTAAATATCCCGTACACCTTCCGGTGTATGTAGCATCTGTTTCTTCATGTCATTTTCTCCTTCTAGTCCCTGTTTCCTAAATCAATCTGCAAGGCATCCAGATACGGAACCATGCAGCCGTTTTTCAATGTCATAAAATATTTCGGATTCAGTTCCTCATAGCGAACACTCTTGCGTCCACCTTCCTGCGCCCGATTCCAAAACATGTCAATTTCTTCAAAAGGCATATAATAGAGTTCGTTTCTCGCACTGTAATAGATAATTAAAAAAGCAATTCCATCCTGTTTTTCAAACTCTCTCATGAATTCAACTTGATGTTCATGCAAGTTCTGAAGCGGAAATGTGTCTGTGTGACACTCTTTTGCATCAAAACATACCGGTATACCCTGTACTGCTCCGATATAATCCACTGTGCTTCGCTGGTCAAAATAGGCAAGAGTAATATGACGATGCTCTTTGTCAATCTTAACCGGCGTAATCGGTGTCGGTATCTTCTGAATCAGGGCAAGTCCCTGTTCCAGATACTTTTCATTTGTTCGATTGAGGAATTCTTCCAAGGTAGAACCTCTAAGTCCTCTTGAATTCCATGTTCCCATAAGAATTACCTTTCTTGTTTTTCGGCTTGTAAAATCTTTGAAAATAATGTTGGCAACGGTGCAATGAATTGTTTCTCGCTGATATTAGCCATGTCTCCTGGTAATACCGGCAGTTCCAAGCGATATGCATGAAGCAGTTGACTCTCTAAGCCGTATTTCACCTTGTATTCGTCATTTACCTTTCGGTTGCCGTATTTATAGTCTCCAATAATCGGATGGTTCTGAGAGGCCAAATGCGCGCGAATCTGATGCGTTCTTCCCGTAATCAGATGCACCTCCAAAAGCGTACATGCACCATTCGACCATATCGGTTCATATTCTGTTTCTATTGGAAGAGCGCCTTCTTGCTCTTTATCCAATATACTTACTTTATTCGTTCTTTCGTCTTTTGTCAAATATCCTTTGATATAAATTTTATCAGACACCTCTCCGACTACCAGACATCGGTAGAATTTGCGAAGAGAACGGTCTTTAAACAGTTCTCCCATCTTCTGAAGTCCGACGAGACTTTTTCCGGCTACGATGAGTCCACTGGTATTGCGGTCCAAGCGATTACATACAGAGGGCCTAAACTTTCTCAAATCATCCGATGAAAGCTCACCGGTTGAAAGCATATAAGAAATGATATGTTCTACAAGTGACTCGTCCTTTGCTTCCGCTTTTTGCGACAGCATGCCAACCGGCTTGTTAATCATCATCACATTTTCATCCTCATAGATGATATCCAATTTCGCGTTCGTTGTAATAAGTTCCGTCTTTGAGAAGTTCGCAATTGTATCATCTGCAAGATAAAGTTTCACACTGTCTCCAACGGATAACTTCTCATTTCCGGTTGCTTTCTTATCATTTAACACAATATTCTTTTTTCGAAGCATTTTATAAATAAAGCTTTTCGGAGCATCGTTCAGATATTTCGCAAGAAGCTTATCGAAACGCTGCCCGGCTTCATTTGCCGTCACTATAATCTTCTGCATAGTCTCTCCATTATAATGAAATGTTTAATATAATTTGCCTGATACCTTCTTCATGTCGTTTTGTATCGTCTTTTTCAATCGCCGCAATGTTATTCATGCCTTCTGCTCTTGTTACAAATGCGGTATAGTCATCAAATATTTTCACGGAAACCTTGTCGAACTTATTAGCATATAAATATTGCTTTAAATGCTTTGCGAGAAAATTCACATCAATCTTTTTGTTTGACGAATATCCGCAGATTGTGTTGCCGGAGATGACAATTGCTTCCACCGGCATGATAATCTTCTCGCTGGTAAATACCATATCATACACTCTGGTAAGCAGAGTGGCATTCTGCTCTATCTCCGCTTCCTTGTCTTTTGCAATAGAACGATGCGGAAGCACCATAATGAGTTCAACCAGTGCCTTGGATGCCGGAAGACAGCCAAGTACCGCAACCACAGTCAAGAGATTTTGTCTGCTCCCTGTCTCAATAATTCCAAGAATCAAAAGTGCTGCGACAATTCCGAATTCCAAAACAGTCTTTAATAATATCTTTCTTTTGCGTGCGCGGATATACCCCGCATCCCCTTTTGCCATTTTCATCGTATTACCTCTTTTTCTTGTGTACATTCCGAATCGCCTTTTTCTTTTTCGGTGCTGCTTTCTTCGTATCTGCTTTATTAGAAGATTTATAAGAATCCTGTCCCTGCTTTGTATGTCTTGGTCGAATCAGGCAGTGCTTATCATACCCAACAAGATCCATGCGGTCAGCAACTTTTAAAGCTTCCATAACCAGCTCATAGTTCTTTGGATTGCGGTATTGAATCAGCGCTCTCTGCATTGCCTTTTCATGTGGATTCTTTGGCACATAGACCGACTTCATGGTGCGCGGGTCCACACCTGTATAATACATACAAGTAGATATGGTCGATGGCGTCGGATAGAAATCCTGTACCTGCTCCGGCATATAGCCAAGGTCTCTCAAATATTCCGCAAGTGCCACCGCTTCCTTCATCGTAGAACCCGGGTGCGAGGACATCAAATACGGAACTAAGAACTGATTCTTGCCAAGTTTCTCATTGATCTGCTTATATTTCTTGCAAAACGCCTGATACACACTGTTCTCCGGCTTACCCATCATCCGAAGAACCGGGTCAGCCACATGCTCCGGCGCAACTTTTAGTTGTCCACTGACATGATGCTCACAGAGTTCTCTGAAAAACGTGTCATCCTTATCCGCAATCAGATAGTCAAATCGAATACCGGAACGAATAAATACTTTTTTTACGTTCGGCAATTCTCTGAGCTTGCGAAGTAATTTTAAGTAATCCTTGTGGTCTATCTTCATATTCTTACAAGGTGTCGGAAACAGACACTGCTTGTTTACACACGCGCCCTTTGTAAGCTGTTTATCACACGCAGGTGCTCTAAAATTCGCCGTCGGCCCTCCGACATCATGAATATATCCCTTAAAATCTTTATCCCAGATAAATTTTTTTGCCTCTGCAATCAATGACTCCTGGCTTCTGGTCTGAATGATTCTTCCCTGATGGAAAGTGAGTGCGCAGAAACTGCAGCCTCCAAAACATCCGCGATTGCTAATCAGGCTGTACTTCACTTCCTCAATTGCAGGAACACCGCCAAGCGCCTCATAAGACGGATGGTAGGTTCTCATATACGGTAGACTGTACACGCGATCCATCTCAGACTGTGAAAGCGGTTTTGAAGGTGGATTTTGAACCACATAGAGGTGGTCTGAGTATGGTTCCACCAATCGTTTTCCCGAAAACGGATCCGTATTGCAATATTGTTTATAAAAACTCTTTGCATAATTGAGCTTATCTGCCTTCAAATCATCCCATGATTCCAAGATAATCGCATCATATACACTGTCTAAGGATTTTACCTTGCAGACAGTTCCATCAATATAAGTGATGTCCTCAATTGCAAGTCCACTGTCCAGTGCCTCCGCAATCTCAACGATGGAACGCTCGCCCATGCCATAAGAAATGAGGTCAGCTCCTGAATCTAACAGTATAGAACGTTTTAACTTGTTTGACCAATAATCATAATGCGCCATTCTTCGAAGGCTGGCTTCAATTCCACCGATAATAATCGGTGTCTTCTTGTAAGTCTGGCGAATCAGATTACAGTACACAGTCGTTGCGTAATCCGGACGCTTACCCATCACACCTCCCGGTGTAAATGCATCATTTGCACGTCTCTTCTTAGATACCGAATAGTGATTTACCATCGAATCCATATTGCCGCCGGAAACCAAAAAACCAAGTCTCGGCTCGCCGTATATTGCAATGCTGTCCTTATCCTTCCAATCCGGCTGTGATATGATACCAATCTTATATCCGTGAGATTCCAAAATACGCGTGATAATGGCATGACCAAATGAAGGATGGTCCACGTACGCATCCCCTGTCACATAGACGAAATCCAACTGTTCCCATCCACGCGCTTCCATATCCTCTCTGCAAATTGGTAAAAATCTATTTTCCATCATAAAACCTCGAATGTGTTATTTCTAATGTCATCATAATCTTGTATATAATAGTCTGCAAGTTCCCTCTTACGTTTCAAAAGCGGCTTTGAAAATACGTCATCCACCGCACAGACTTTCATCCCTGCATTCTTTCCTGCAAGGATTCCATTTGGCACATCCTCGAATACCAGACATCTTTCCTGCTTTCGCCTCATCCGAAGTCCACACAGCGTCTAAATATTGCCATACGCCTGTATTCATGAGCAGACCCTCTGCCAAGTCTCTGGTATTGCTCGTTGCGATTCCAAGCTTGATTCCGGCTTTGTGCATATCAAGGATAAATTCATATGCACCTTTTTTCAACTGTAATTCTTTGGTATAGATTTCGAAAGCCATCTCATGCCACTCTGCTTCCAGTTCCTCTTTCGTGTGCGGAAGTTCCGGAAACAAATCTAAAAAATATTGTGCCGTCTCCGAATAACTTTTTCCTTCCATGCCCTCATGAAAATTTTCCGGCTCTTCCAAGTGATATTTCTCTAAAAAGATATCATCAATATCTGTCCAAACATGCATGGAATCCACAAGCGTGCCATCTATATCAAATATAACCGCATCAATGTTTGTTAACATAAATGTTCTAATTCCTCCTCAGTGAGCATGCGATACTCACCTAATTTCAAATTCTCATCTAATTGAAGTGTTCCCATCGAGAGTCGTTTCAAATAGATTACTTTCTTACCGACTGCCTCAAACATACGCTTCACCTGATGGAATTTTCCTTCCTGTATCGTAAGGTGAATCTCTGAAACTTCATCAGACTTTAATATTTCAAGGACTGCCGGACGTGTCACTTCGTCTTCGCCGATATTGACACCTTCTGCAAATGCGTGTCTATCTTCTTCAGTTACAACACCCTCCACCTTTGCATAGTAGAGCTTGTCCACATGTTTTTTTGGTGCCAAGAGCCTGTGTGCAAGGTCTCCGTCATTTGTAATGAGAAGAAGCCCTTCCGTATCCTTATCCAGTCGTCCCACAGGAAACAAATCTTTTCTCTTCTTGTCGATAATCAGGTCAAGCACCGTTTTGTCTTTGGCATCTGTAGTTGCTGACACATAGCCAGCCGGTTTATTGAGCATATAGTACTCATATTCCTCATAACCAACTTCCTGCCCTTCGCAGAACACCTTTTGTGTAGCACTATCTATTTTTTGCTCCGGCGCCTTAACAACGGCGTTTCCTATCTTCACTTTTCCCTGACGAATCAGTTTCTTTACTTCCGTTCTTGTGCCGATGCCCATATCAGCCAGATATTTATCTAAACGAATCATGATGACATCCATCTCCATCCCGGTAAATACTTATTCTTCAAAGTTCCATTGGCAAGTTTGCCCCATCCAAGCGGATAACCGTCCACAAGTACAAGAAACCAGCCCTTGTCCTTCGGTGTGACCAAATCGTCTACATCGATGGTCTCACCCTTCAAATATTTGATAATGCGCTCATCATCAGCCTGTATGCTGACACATCGTGTGTATTCTTCTTTTTTAAGACACATCGCAAGTGACTGGCTAGGCTCAAATCGATTCTTTTTCAAATCTCCAAGATATAGACCGGTACGTAAGAAACGAATACCCTTCACATCAGGAACGCCCTCGGGCATATAGTAAACTTTTTCGCTGTATGACTCTAATCGATTCCAATCCATCTCCCAGGAAATATCCTTGAAGAACTCCAGAATCTCTTCCGGAACCTTTTTATTCGACTTCTTCGGTTTATCTTTTTGAATATCCTGCTTCACCTCACCTTTTTGAAGCAACGCCAGATAATGTCCTTCTCCATGCATCTTATGTGGCCAAATACGCACCGTCTTAGAAAACGCTTCATCCTTAGACTCCGTTACTTCCGGTTTACCGCATGCAAATCCTTCGTAAGGACGAATCTCTTTAATCACGAACTCCGGATATTGTTCCAATAAATATTCGATGGTACCTTCATTTTCCTCCGGATCAAATGTACAGGTAGAGTACAGAATCATACCGCCCGGCTTTAACATTCTTGCAGCCTGCGTCACGATACTTCTCTGAATCTTCGCAAAGAATTCAGGTCCGTGTTCCTCCCACGCCTTCACCATCTTTTTGTCCTTGCGGAACATTCCTTCTCCGGAGCAAGGCGCATCTATTAAAATCTTATCAAAATACTCAGGAAAATAACTTTCCAACTTACCAGGTTCTTCACTTAAAACAAGCACATTTCCAATACCGAAAACTTCGATGTTTTTCAGAAGCCCTTTGGCTCTGGAGTTGCTGATATCATTTGCCATCAGAACACCCGTGCCGTCTAATTTTGCTCCAAGTTCTGTTGCCTTTCCTCCCGGCGCCGCACACACATCAAGCACCTTATCTCCCGGTTCGATTGGAAGTCGGTTTGCCGGTGTCATAGCGCTTGGCTCCTGAAGATAATAAAGTCCAGCAAAATAATACGGATGCTTTGCCGCCTGTACCGTCTCTCCATCATAATAAAAACCATTCTTAATCCAAGGAATGGGTTCAATCTCAAACGGACATATCTTTTTAAATTCCTCCACGCTGATTTTCTTCGTATTGACACGAAGTCCATACAAACGTTTTTCATCGTAACAGCTTATATAATCATCGAACTCGTCACCGAGAAGATTCTTCATTTTATCCACAAATGCAATTGGTAAGTTCATCTTTATCCTCCGTATTCGCACTAATTTTAAGTATAACATTTTACCTTGGATTTTTCAATATATCTTAGCACCCAATATGGATTTACACTGGTTTCTACATCATTCGGATAAATATAGATTCCAAGATGCAAATGTACGGCAAATTGACCAACTGTTCCCTCCGGTCCATAACCGCTGTCACCCATGAAACCCAAGACATCTCCCGCCTTCACTTCATCCCCTACATTCAGGTCTGCATAAGAATCCAGATGTGCATAATAAAAGTACGCGCCTCCCGGTGCCTTAATTCCAATTCGATAACCGCCTTTTTCGAGCCACCCTTTCTTTTCCACGATGCCATCTGTCATGCTGAGAATCGGATACAATCCACGTTTATTATTATTTGCCATAAGATCACACCCCTCATGACCTCTTTTCCCACCATAATTGCGCTCACCCATCCAAGTATTTACGTAAGAGACCGTAAGTTTAGGATCTTTGGTGAATTCTGCTATCGGAAAATATTTCACATCATCCCAGATAGCCTGCATCGTCTTAAGATATGTATTCCAACTTTTCTGCTTCTCCCATCTCTTTGTCATCTTTGAAAATGTCCTCTCTGAGAGTTCGCTCGCAAATTCCTGATAACCGAATTTACTCTCCAAAAGATAGATGCCAACATATTTACTCGGTATTGAAGTCTTGTTCAAAAAATCCAGTATCTCTTCACTGATATTCTGTTCGCGGAATTCCGCAGATGAAATAACATCTTCACTGAGCCACTGCAACTGTCCCTGTTCCACTAATTTGCCGCTCCACAGGGACACAAAAAATGCAATGAGAATTGTCCAAACAAGCAGATAACATCCTTGTTTTCGCATCATAAAACCTCGTTTTTCTTTTACTATATGCGTCATAATGAACTCATTTTCACAATAAACTAATAAAAATGTGTTCGGTGCCTCCTCATGAAAAAATTTATCTCACTCTTTATCATTATTGGATTCTTTGTGATTATGCTTATATTTCCACGCCAAACCTTTGAAGGTGCAAGTAATGGTCTCCTCCTCTGGTTCCAGATTGTTTTACCCACACTGCTTCCGTTTATCATCTTGTCCAATCTTCTGATACATACCAATGCAGTGACTTATATTTCAAATATAATAAAACCATTTACCCAGAGATTATTTCGCGTATCAGACTATGGATGCTATGCGATATTTGTGGGGTTTTTATGCGGATATCCAATGGGCGCCAAGGTGGTTGCGGATTTGATTAGAACAGGACGAATTTCTCAGAATGAAGGACAATATCTTCTCTCTTTTTGTAATAATACAAGCCCAATGTTTATTATAAGTTTTATTGTGATGCAGAATTTTAAAAATGAGTCTTTGCTACTTGGTACACTTGTGATTCTATATCTTGCACCGGTGCTGTGTAGTTTTCTGTTTCGAAGATTTTATAAAGTAAATAAGCACTCATTTATCCAAAAGAATCATTCTAAAGAAGGATTCTGTTTTGATTTTAATTTGTTTGACAACTGTATTATGAATGGATTTGATACAATTACTAGGGTTGGTGGATATATCATTCTGTTTTCTGTGCTCTTTTCAATATGCGAAACACTTCCATATACGAAATATGTTCTACCCTTTTTAGAAATCACAAATGGAATACATTGGATCTGCATCAATATACAACCACTGTACATAATATTTCCATTAGTTCTAACACTTACGTCATTCGGTGGACTCTGTGCCATTGCTCAAACAAACTCTATGATACAGGAGAGTAAATTGGCTATCTTTCCTTACATAATACAAAAGCTGATTACCGCATTGGTAACCAGCTTGCTTGCATTTGTTTACATTCATTTTATTCATCAATAAGGTCCACACCGAACTCTGCTTCCATTCCGCGAGCAGATTTGTCAGGAATCTCTAACTCTGCGCGGTTCGCACGAACGATTTCGTAGCATTCTTGAAGAGAACTTACCAAACCATCATACTTTGTTGTATAGCTATCTAAAGTATGTCCGATAATTCCTTCTGCAGTTGCCATCAAATCATTGGTGTACTGCATTGCACTGATACGAATATCGTTTGCATCGTTTGTAGCATTGTCAAGAATCTGCTGAGCCTGCTCTGTAGCTGCAAGTACAATGTCGTTTGCCTGTGCATATGCGCGCTGCATAATCTCATGTTCACTTACCAATTCTTTTGTTGTAATCTGAGCTTCTTCAATCATGCTCTCAGCTTTTGCCTGTGCATCAGCTAAGATAGCATCTTTGTTAGCGATAATCTTCTGATAACGCTTAATCTCATCCGGAGTCTTCATGCGAAGTTCTCTAAGCAATTCATCCATCTGATCCTTGTTAACAATAATCTTAGTTGTTGATAAAGGTTGGAACTTACAACTGTCAATGTATTCTTCGATTTCTTCAATAATTTGTTCGATACGGCTACTCATTTCTTATATTCTCCTTCTCTCTTTTATCTTTTCTGTTACTTTCTCCGCCACAAATTCCGGTACGAACTGTGTAATATCGCCGCTAAAACTAGCAACCTCTTTGACTGTTGTGGAGCTTAAGTACGAATAATCAAGACTGGTAGTTAAAAATAATGTCTCCACATCGGAATTCAGTTTGCGGTTTGTCTGCGACATCTGTAATTCATATTCAAAATCTGTGATTGCACGTAAGCCTCTTACAATCACCTTTGCATCCATCTGTTTGGCAAACTCAATCAGTAAACCTTCAAATGGAATAATCTTTACATTTTTTAGATGTTTTGTAACTTCGCGTAACATTATAACACGTTCTTCGACAGAAAACAACGGCGTTTTTGCTTTATTTTGCAATACACCGACAATTAATTCATCAGAAATGCGTGCTGCTCGCTCAATAATATCAATATGACCGAAGGTGACCGGGTCAAAACTTCCCGGATAAATTGCTCTAAGCATGAGTTATAACGCCTCCTTTTCTAAGAAAATGTGTTTGTTGGTTTTGTATGTTTTTTCTTTGACAATCGCAAAACCAAGTTCTGTGATATAGGAAAAATCAGTTTCCAAAGATGCCTCAACAATAATAAGTCCATCCTCTGAAAGCAGCTTGGATGTACTCAAATATTCCAACACCTTCTTCTCCAGTAGTTGGTTGTACGGCGGGTCCATAAAAATATAATCAAAGACTTTTCTGCCTTCCATACGACTGAGTGCGTTTATAACATCCGTTTCATACACATCTGCTTTGTCAGCAAGTTTCGTATATTCAAGATTCTCTCTGATACAAGCCATCGCTTTTTTGCTCTGCTCGACAAAACTTGCATGTGCCGCACCGCGACTTAATGCCTCAATACCAATTGCTCCACTTCCACTGAAAAGGTCTAAAAAATTAGAATCCGCAAGATACTCCGAAATCATATTAAACAGGGTTTCCTTGATTCGATCAGTAGTCGGTCTTGTATCCATGCCTTCCACAGTTTTCAGTTGTAATCGCTTCGCAGTTCCTGCAATGACACGCATTGAAATGCCTCCTTTGATTGTTCTTGTAAATTATACAAAGTACAGCGTCTGTTGTCAAGGAACGGAAAAAGAGTGCAACCCATTCGAGTTACACCCTTTTCCTACTCTTATCTAATCTCTCGATTATTTACCTGACATCTGTCTTTCTTGTTGTTCGATCATTTTCTTAACCATATAACCGCCAACAGAACCGTTCTGTCTTGATGTTAAGTCACCGTTGTATCCTTCTTTTAAAGGTACTCCAAGTTCACTTGCTACTTCATATTTAAATTTGTCTAATGCAGCTTTTGCCTCTGGAACTGCTGCTCTGTTTGATGAACGACTTGACATGTTCTTTTCCTCCTCATTCTTTCGATTACTTTTTTGCGTAACTTTATGTTACAACTCTAGTATGTGATGAATTGAAAAAGATACACTAGCAGTTGTTTCATCTTTTTCCATTTTTTGAAATGTTATAATGTCGTTTCAACCAAACCTTCTTTGATATAAAAATTTAAATAATTTTTTAAATTCTGATTCTCCTCCAACTCTAGATAAGGGTCACGTTTCATAAGCTGCACTGCCGCCTCACTTGCACGCTGTAAAACCAACGCATCCTGAAATACATCTGCCATTTTAAAGTCAAGAACACCACTCTGTCTGATTCCAAATAAATCTCCCGGACCACGAAGTTTTAGGTCCTCACTTGCAATATAAAATCCATCGTTTGATTTATTCAGTATCGAAAGGCGTTCTTTTGTATCATTCGCTTTTGATGCACTCATAAAGATACAGTATGACTGATGTTTTCCTCGTCCTACACGACCTCGAAGTTGATGAAGCTGTGCAAGTCCGAATCGCTCAGCATTCTCCACCATCATCACAGTTGCATTCGGCACATTGATACCGACCTCAATAACAGTCGTAGAAACAAGCACCTGTATCTCATTTTTTCCGAACTGCTCCATGATAGCATCCTTCTCGGACTGTTTCATTTTTCCGTGAAGATGTCCTACGGTAATACCATTTCCCAATTCGTCCTGAAGCATTCTCGCATAGTCGATAACATTTTCTGCTTCTAAGAATTCACTTTCTTCCACCATTGGACAGATCACATAGCACTGTCTGCCTTCGGCAACCTGTTTTTTGATAAATGTATAGGCTGTATTTCGATAACCGGTATCAACCACGCAATTCTTTATCGGCAGACGGTTTGCCGGAAGTTCATCAATCACGGAAATGTCTAAGTCTCCATACAAAATAATCGCCAAAGTTCTTGGAATCGGTGTCGCACTCATAACCAAGATGTGTGGTGCCTGCCCCTTTTCAGCCAGTTTTTCGCGTTGCTTGACACCAAAGCGATGTTGTTCGTCAGTGACTACCAAAGCCAAATGCTTGTATTCTACTTTGTCTTGAATCAAAGCATGTGTACCGACAATGATATTCGCCTCGCCGGATGCAATCCGCTCGTAACTTTCACGCTTTTCTTTTGCAGTCATAGAACCTGTCAAAAGTTCTACTTTTAATGGAATATTGTACTCTTCAAAAAGTTCTGTGATAGAGGCATAATGCTGCTTTGCCAAGACTTCCGTCGGTGCCATCATCGCACCCTGATAACCGTTAATTCCGGCAAGTACAAGTCCAAGTAACGCGATAATCGTTTTACCGGAACCCACATCTCCCTGTACTAAGCGCGACATTACACGTTCCCCGCACATGTCACTATAAATCTCCTGCCATACCTTCTTTTGTGCATTGGTAAGTTCATAAGGAAGGCTACTTATTAAATGTTCCACTATATCATGTTTTGGAAATGTAAATGTATTCCTAGTCTTCTCATTCGTCTCCTTCATGCGTCTTAGCGCAAGGATGAATATTAAAAACTCCTCAAATACAAGTCGCTCTCGTGCATGATAAAAGGCGTCTTTATCCTTTGGAAAATGGATTTGACGAATGGCATAATTGTACTCTGCCAAGTGATTCTCCAGACGAATGCTCGGTGGTAGAAATTCTCTTTTTAAGTCCAAATATTCTATCGCCTGCTTCATTGCCTTCATAATCACATTGTTGCTAAGTCCTGTTGTCAATGGATAAATAGGCTGCATGGTATTTTCCTTGGCATTATACGTCGCACTTGGAAAAAATATCTCCGGCTGTTCCATGCAAAGCGACCCTCTTCTCTCCACGACACGACCGCGAAGTGTTATCACGCCGCCTCTTCCTAGTGTATTCTTAAGAAAAGGCATGCGAAACCAGGTCGCTTTCACAACACCGGTCAAATCCTTCACATGAATCGATGTAATATGTAGATTCTTTGCCTGATTGATCTGTACTTTTCCATAAATAGTTCCCGTAATCGTCGCTATTGAACCTTCCTGAATCTCGCTAATTGTAATCGGAGACTCATAGATATCATAGCTTCGCGGATAATAGTGAAGCAAATCACCAACAGTATGGATATTCAGTTTTTGAAATAACTTGTCTGTCTTATCGCCAATCCCCTTTAATTCGCGAATCTTGGAATATTCGTTCATAGAACTCTCCTGTCAAAAAGAGATTGCGGAAAACGCAATCTCTTTCGTTATACTTATTCAACAGATATTACATAATAGTAAATCGGCTGTCCACCCAAATGTGTATCAATATCAACATTTGGATATAACTCTTCTAATTCTTCGGTAAGCTGCATTGCATCTTCCTCTGAAACATCTTCACCATAGTAAACACTAATCAGTTCAGAATCTTCATCCACTAATTCTGCAAGCATTTCTTTTGTTGTGGTTGCAATATCAGTTCCGACTGCAAGAATACCACTATCACCGATTCCCATGATGTCATCCTTGTGAATCTCTTTGTCATCAATACAGGTGTCACGTACAGCATAAGTGATCTGTCCGGTCTTTACATATTGAATAGCATCCATCATTGCTTCTTCATTTTCTTCTGCAGACATGTCCGGAACAAAATTAATGATTGCCGTAATTCCCTGCGGTACCGTCTTTGTTGGGATAACAATCACATCTTTGTCTTCCACTAAAGATTTTGCCTGATTTGCAGCAAGCGTAATGTTCTTGTTGTTTGGGAAGATAAACACATGCTTTGCATTGACTTTATCGATTGCTTGTAACATATCGTCTGTACTTGGGTTCATGGTCTGACCGCCTTCGATGATATAGTCAACGCCTAATTCTTTGAAGATTTCGTTGAGACCTTCGCCAATTGATACTGCGATAAAGCCGAATTCTTTCTGATCTTCTTTTTCCTTTGCTTTTTGCTCATTTGCAAGTTTCTCAGCATCACGAATTAATTTCTCTTCGTGTTCCTCACGCATGTTGTCAATCTTCATACGAGTCAACTGACCATAAGTTAACGCTTTTTGAATTGCAAGACCAGGGTCGTTCGTATGAACATGAATCTTAACAATCTCATCATCTGCAACACATACGATGGAATCACCGATAGATTCAAGGAATGCCTTGAATTCTCTTTCATCACTGTCTGTGAATTCTTTTTCCGTCATGATGATGAATTCTGTACAGTATCCAAACTTAATATCAGCATTTGTCTCTGCACTTACTTTTACATTTGCAGATGCACTTGGTGCAATCTGAGTGTAGTCAATCTCTTTGCCAAGGAACGCATCATAAGCGCCCTTAAGGACTTCCAAAAGACCTTGTCCACCGGAATCCACAACACCTGCTTCTTTTAATACCGGGAGCATCTCCGGTGTCTTTGCAAGCACTTCTTCTGCATGAGCAATTACTTGTGGAATAAATTCTTCTAAATCATCCACTCTCTCAGCAAGCTCTACTGCCTTATCAGCAATTCCTCTTGCAACCGTAAGGATTGTTCCTTCCTTCGGTTTCATAACTGCTTTGTATGCAGTCTCTTTTGCTTTTACACACGCATTTGCAAGGGTAAGAACATCAATCTCCTTTGTCTCCTTAATGGCCTTTGTAAAGCCACGGAACAACTGAGATAATATAACACCCGAGTTACCACGTGCACCGCGAAGCGAGCCTGAAGAAATCGCTTTCGCTAAGCCTTCCATGTCCGGTTTATCAAGAGCAGCCACTTCTTTTGCCGCTGCCATAATTGTCAATGACATATTCGTTCCTGTATCACCATCCGGAACAGGGAAAACGTTCAATTCGTTAATAAATTCTTTCTTTGCCTCAATGTTTGCGGCACCAGCCAAAAACATCTTAGAGAGCAATTCCGCATTTATTGTCTTAACTGCCAAAATAATTTCCTCCTTAATTAATCAATCACTCTTACGCCTTCAACGTAAATGTTGATCTTATCCACTTCCATACCGGTGAATTCTTCTACTCTATATTTCACATTGCCTACCAGGTTCTCGCATACAGTTGAAATGCTGACACCATAAGCCACGATCACATGGAAATTGATTGTAAGTTTATTATCGTCTGAAATCTCAACTTGGATTCCATGTGTTAAACTTTCTTTCTTAAGTAATTTTACAAGACCGTCTTTCATACTTACAGCTGCCATACCAACAATGCCAAAGCATTCTACTGCAACAGTCCCTGCATATTTTGCAACTACATCAGGTTCAATTGTGATGATACCCAAATCCGTTGTCATGCTACCTTTCATATCGTTTCCTCCAATTCTTTATAATGGATTAGTATACATTTGCACATACTTAACATACGTATTATACTCTATTTTTGACCTTTTTACAACAATAATATTTTTTATGAAATTTGTGCTTGCATTATTTGCCTTTATCTGTTAAAATACCTTTGTTGTGAGTCTGATAAGACATTAATATCGTTAGGAGGTGCAACCATGGCTAAATGTGCTATTTGTGAAAAGAGTGCTCATTTTGGTAACAACGTAAGTCACTCT
>JAZQRQ010000001.1:0-13737 GCA_045629665.1 Faecalimonas sp. | reverse complement strand
GTTAATTCGTTAATTCTTGCTGTAAGTACAGCTACTTGAACTTCCGGTGAACCTGTGTCGCCTTCTGTTCTGGCATATTCAGCCATGATTGCTTGTTTCTTTTCTTTAGAAATCATTGCTTGTTCCTCCTATTTTCTTTTATTAACGCCTAAGATTAAGTAATGGTTGGAGAATCCGATTACCGAACCTCGGCTTTTCATACCTTGTTACTTTATCATACTTCCTACTGGCTGTCAACAATTTCTTTGTATGGATATCCCAGCAATTCATCCGCCAGTTCTTTCTTTCCTTCAGTCAACAACTCTTTAATGTACGTACTGCTGATTTCACGTCCTTCGTAACGCTTCTTTTGCATGACATCGACCTGGAAACCAAACTTCTTACTGTACTCTAGGAGCATATGATAATCGCCACGCTTTTGATGTCCGAATCGAAAATCAGTTCCGACTACAATGTATTTGGCATGGAATTTGCCTACAAGCACTTTCTCGATAAAATCTTCCGCCTCCATTGACGCAATCTGTTCATCGAATAGGCAGTCAATAAAATAATCCACTCTTCCATCCAAACGCGCCGCCTTCTCTTCGTTTGTGAGAAGCATCTTATATGGTTTATTCAGTTTTTCTAACATTGGTCTCATATCAAACGCAAACACGATTCCAACAACGCCATCCTGTGTCTGATGCTCCTCCACACGCGACACGAGAAGTTCATGTCCTAAGTGAAGTCCATCGAATTTCCCAAGTGTAATCGCAGAATCTCGTGTATCTTGATATGCTTCTATCCCTTTTACATATTTCATTGATGTTCCTCTTATGCCTGTTCGCTTCTGTCAAAAAACATTTTTTCTATTTTGAAAATATATTTTTCCTTGATAAATTTGTAAATGGCTATAAAATTGCCTTTGTCATCATACACGCGGACCATTTTCCCCTCTGATAATTCGATATATTGCTTTACGTGTTTTGGCATAAATGTATTGCCGTTGTATACGAATGACATGAATTCTTCTTTAAGAGTAATTGCCTCATAATCTGAGAACATCTCATCTATCGGAACCAGAATCTTCTCTAATTCTCCTGCTTCTTTCAGTTCCTGTACCTGTGATAATGTCAGGCTATCCTCCAGTTTGAATCTGCTCACTTTTGTTCGAATAAGTTCTTCCATGCAAGCGCCACAGCCCAGTTTCTCTCCTATGTCATGACACAAGGTTCTGATATAGGTTCCCTTTGAGCAGGAAACTTCCATACGAACTCGCGGAAGATTTATCTCTTTTATCTCAATATCGAGAATGGTCACAGGTCTTGCCTTACGCTCAATTTCTACACCTTCTCTTGCAAGTTCATAGAGTTTCTTGCCATTTACCTTCAGAGCAGAATACATTGGTGGAACCTGCATATAGTCTCCGACATAGGATAAAATTGCCGTTTTGACAGTTTCCTCATCCAACTTATCGGTCGGTGCCTCGTGTAGTACGTTTCCCGATATATCCTGTGTATCTGTTACTTTTCCAAGTAGCATCACGGTTTCATAGGTTTTGTTTTTATCGGTCAGCATATCGCAAAGTTTCGTTGCTTTCCCTAAACATACAGGAAGAACGCCTGTCGCATCCGGATCCAGCGTTCCTGTATGACCGATTTTCTTTTGTCCTACGATTCCTCGTAGTTTTGCCACTACATCATGAGATGTGTAACCTTTTTCTTTATGAATATTGATAACTCCGTGTATCATACCATTGTCCTTTTATATTTGTGTCTGAATCTGCTCAAGCAGTTTTTGGGTAATCTCCTGCGCAGTTCCATTCATTGTAAGTCCGGCAGCTTTTACATGGCCGCCTCCACCAAAGTGCTGTGCTACTTTACTCACATTTACATCACCGGAAGCACGAAGACTGACTTTGTATTCTTCTTTTTGAAGTTCATACATAAAGATAGCAACTTCAACACCCTGTGTCACACGAAGCTGACTCACAATACCCTCCAAGTCAGAAGGTTTTATTCCGTTTGCGTCCATTGTCTCCCTCGTGATATGAGAAGCAATCACTTTTCCGTCCAAGAGAAGCTGACTTTCCTGTAATGCTTTTCCGAGCATAAGATTCTGCACATATGTTTTCTCATAATAGGTCTTATCAATAATCTCGCTGGCACGAATATTTTTTCGCATTAGCTCCGCAGCCACCTCCATTGTCTCAGGAGATGTACTTGAATACTGGAATACACCGGTGTCATGCACAATTCCAACGTACAGACATTCTGCGATGTCTGTTGTAATTGATTCTTTGTCAATTAGGTTGTAAACCAATTCTGATGTGGAACTGGCTTCCGGTACGATATAATTATCATCTGCAAAGCCTTGATTGCTAATGTGGTGGTCCACACACAGCGTTTTTTTCGCACTGTCAAACAGACACTGCGAGAATCCAAGACGGTCTACGCTTGCACAATCCAGTGATATGAACAAATCATAGATTTCATTTTTTGCTTCATGCAAAATCTCTCCCGACACCGGAAACATATGAAAACATTCCGGTACTTCTTCCAAATAAACATCAACCTTGATGTCCGGGTAATTGTTTCTGATATATTGATAGAGCCCCATGCTGGAACCAAAGCAGTCTCCATCCGGACGAATATGTCCGCCAATAGCAACTGTCTTGGCCTGCTTAAGTGCGCAATTTAACATATTATTCTTCCTCTTTTTTGATATCCTTTGTAACATCATCAATCATTTTAGACATTGCAACACCATATGCGATAGACTGGTCCATCACAAATGTAATCTGAGGGGTGTTGCGCATGTTTAAGTTTCTTGCAAGCTCGCGGCGGATAAATCCTTCCGCACTCTGCAAGCCTTTGATGGTGTCTGCCTGTGCCTTCTCATCGCCAAACACGCTAATGTATGCCTTGCATGTCTTAAGGTCAGGTGCCACTTCTACTGCAACCACAGAGGTCATAGGAGCCACTCGTGGGTCTTTGATTCCCCCACGAATGATGTTGCTGAGTTCTCTCTGCACTTCTCCATTGACTCTTGTATTTTTAATACTGTTTTTTCTCAAAATTCATTCCTCTTTTCTACTATCTTGGAATCTCTATCATCTTGTAAGCTTCAACCTGGTCGCCTTCCTTGATGTCGTTGAATCTTTCGAATACGAAACCACATTCATATCCTGCTTTTACTTCCTTCACGTCATCTTTGAAACGTTTAAGTGATGCAAGTGCACCGTCAAAGATAACGATTCCGTCACGGATAATACGAGCAGAACATCCACGTTCAAACATACCGTCAAGCACATAAGAACCTGCAATTGTACCAACACCGGATGCCTTGAATGTCTGACGAACTTCTGCATGACCAAGTACTTGTTCTTCGAATACAGGGTCAAGCATACCCTTCATGGCTGCCTGTACATCTTCGATTGCGTTGTAAATAACTCGATATAATCTCATATCTACGCCTTCGCTATCCGCAATTTCTTTTGCTGTTGCATCCGGACGTACGTTGAATCCGATAATGATAGCATTTGATGTAGATGCAAGTGTAACGTCTGATTCGTTAATTGCACCAACACCGCCATGGATAACTTTAACTGCAACTTCTTCGTTAGAAAGTTTCACCAAGCTCTGTTTTACGGCTTCTACTGAACCCTGAACGTCAGCTTTTACAATGATGTTGAGTTCTTTTACGTTACCTGCCTGAATCTGGTTGAACAGATCATCCAGAGACATTTTTGATTTTGTATCATCAATAAGTTTAACCTTATTCTGTGCAATAAATGTATCTGCAAAGTTTCTTGCTTCTTTTTCTGTATCGCATCCCACAAATACTTCACCTGCATTTGGAACATCGTTAAGACCGAGAATCTCTACCGGTGTAGATGGACCTGCTTCTTTTACACGTCTTCCCTTGTCATCAATCATCGCACGAACTTTACCGCATGCAGCACCTGCAGCGATAGGATCACCGACGCGAAGTGTACCCTTTTGAACAAGTACAGTTGCAACAGGACCTTTACCTTTGTCAAGCTCAGCCTCAATAACAAGACCTCTTGCATGACGGTTTGGATTTGACTTAAGTTCTAATACTTCTGCTGTCAGAAGAATCATTTCCATCAACTCTTCAATACCTTCGCCTGTCTTAGCTGATACAGGTACGAAAATAGTGCTTCCGCCCCAGTCTTCTGCGATTAATTCATATTCTGTCAATTCTTGTTTTACACGCTCAACATTTGCTGTTGGCTTATCAATCTTATTAACCGCAACTACGATTTCGATACCTGCAGCCTTTGCATGGCTGATTGCTTCTACTGTTTGTGGTTTTACACCATCGTCAGCTGCTACAACAAGGATTGCAATATCTGTTGAGTTCGCACCACGCATACGCATAGCTGTAAACGCTTCATGACCAGGAGTATCAAGGAATGTGATTCTCTCGCCATTTACCTTTGCAACATACGCACCGATGTGCTGTGTGATTCCACCTGCTTCACCTGTTGTTACACTTGTATTACGGATAGCATCAAGGAGTGATGTCTTACCGTGGTCAACGTGACCCATAACACAAACAACCGGTGGACGTTTCTTCATCTTACTTTCGTCTTCTTCCTCTTCCTTGAGAAGTTCTTCGATCACATCGACAACTACTTCTTTTTCACAGAGGATTTCGAATTCCATTGCAATCTCTTCTGCCGTTTCAAAATCAATTTCCTGGTTCAAGGTAACGATTTTTCCCTGCATGAAAAGTTTCTTAATGATGACTGATGACTGAATCTTCATGTGGTCAGCCAACTCCTTAATGGTAAGCATTTCAGGAATTGTAATCATCTTAATCTTTTCTTCTTCTTTTTGAACAGGTTTTGCCTGTGGTTTTTGCTGAAGCGGAACATTTTTCTGGTTCTTTCTGTTCTTTCCACCTCTTACGCCATCTTCCTGTTCATCCATGCGATAGTCTTTATCTTTTTTCTTATAATTATCTTTTTGATTCTTGCGCTGTGGTTTTTGCTCTCCCATTGGTGCAGGAATCGACATTCTGTCATCACGTCTGTCGTTACGACGATCATTTCTTCTATCGTCACGACGATCATCTCTTCTATCATCGCGACGGTCATTTCTTCTGTCGTCACGGCGTTCATCTCTTTTATCGTCACGACGTGCCGGTCTGTCGCCACGTTCCGGTCTATCTCCGCGCTCTTGTCTTTCACCACGTTCCGGTCTTGACGGACGTTCTGTTCTTTCGAATTTTTCCGGTCTGTCATTTCGTACAGGTCTTTCTGTACGCTCAATTACAGGCGTTGCCGGTTTCTCTGCCACCGGTGTAACCACTTTTTCTACTACAGGTGCTACCGGTTTCTCTACTACAGGTGTTGCCGGTTTCTCCGCTACAGGTGTTGCCGGCTTCTGTGCCGACACTGCAGGCTTCTGTGCATTTGGATTCGGCCTGTTTGGTTTTACAGGCTGACCATAAGAGAATCCTTGACGGAGACCATCGCTTTCCTGACCATATGAACGTCTCTGGTCATTACGTCTTTGATCCGGACGACCTTGACCAGGTCTGTTTCCATTTGGACGTCCCTGTCCCGGACGGTTTCCTGCCTGACGGCTGTTCTGTGGTCTAAATACCTGCACAATGTTCTTTTTCTTCGGTGGTTCTTCCGGTGCGGCTGGCTCAGCCGCTTTTGCAGGTGCTTCTGCTTTTACAGGTGTCTCAGCCTTTGGCGCTTCTGGTTTTGCAGCCGGTGCAAATTTCGCTTTTACCATCTCCACATGTTCATCTTCTAATGAACTTGCATGACTTGCTACAGCCACGTTTTGACTTCTTAAAAACTCAATAATTTCTTTACTCGTTTTATCTAATGATTTTGCTACTTCATGTACTCGCAATTTTGTCATATAACTACCTCCTCTATGCAATCGTATTCTGCTGCGCTTCTATATGTTTTGCAATTCCTTTTGCAAACCCAGGGTCTGTCACCGCCAAGCTTGCTCGAAACTCTTTTCCCGTTGCATGCCCCAAGGTATCTTTATCTCCATAAAAATAGATTGGCACTTCATAGAATTCACACATGTTCTGAAACTTCTTTTTTGTATTATCTGACGCATCATTCGCTACAATCACAAGTGCCGCCATACCGGTTTTAACTTCCTTTTCCGTACAAAACTCACCACTTGCAACCTTACCCGCTTTCATCGCCAGACTAACTAAGGATAATGCTTTACTCAGTTTCAATTGCATCAAGCTCCTTTTCTAATTTTTCATAAACCTCTTTCGGAATGGAATGTTTGAAAGAACGCTCTAATCCTTTGCTTTTTACAGCCTTTGCAAAGCATTCTTTTGAAGGACATATATACGCGCCACGACCGTTTTTCTTTCCGGTTGCATCTAGTACAAATTCTTCCTCAGAAGTCTTCAAAACACGTATCATTTCTTTCTTACTCTTCATTTCTCCGCATCCCACGCATTTACGCATAGGTACTTTTTTATTTACACTCACTGAATCACTTCCTGACTACATTTCTTCATCATAATACATTTCTTCTTCGTAGCTTTCCGCTAATTCCATCCAGTTTGCAGGAAGTTCTCCGGATTCGATTGCCTGAGTCTCACTCTTAATATCAATCTTGTATCCTGTGAGTCTTGCTGCCAATCTGGCATTCTGACCTTCTTTACCGATTGCGAGTGACAATTGGTAATCAGGAACAATAACACTTGCTGTCTTGTCATCCGGGTCAGCTGCAACAGAGATTACTTTTGCAGGACTAAGTGCATTTTCAATTAAGTATGCAGGGTTTTCATCCCAGTTGATAATATCAATCTTTTCTCCGCGAAGTTCGCTTACAATTGCATTTACTCTGGCACCATTCATACCTACGCATGCTCCTACCGGATCTACATCTGGGTCATTTGACCATACAGCGATTTTCGTACGAGAACCTGCTTCTCTTGATACACTCTTAATCTCAACAATACCTTCTCTCACTTCTGTTACTTCTGATTCAAACAGACGTTTTACAAGTTCCGGATGTGTACGAGACACTAAAATCTTAGGTCCTTTTGTTGTATTCTTAACTTCAACCACATAGAGTTTGATACGCTCTGTCGGTTTGAACACTTCACCTTTTACCTGTTCATTCTCTGTAAGCATTGCATCTGCCCTGCCCAAGTTGATGCTGATATTTTTGCCAACGTAACGTTGTACGATACCTGTCACGATATCCTTCTCTTTTTCAAAGTATTGATCGTATACAACTTTTCTTTCTTCTTCACGAATCTTCTGAAGAATCAAGTTCTTTGCGTTCTGAGTTGCAATACGTCCAAATGATTTTGATTCGATTGGAATCTGAACGATGTCGCCGAGTTCAAATTTAGAATCTCTCATCTTAGCGTCTGCAAGACTGATTTCCATTACATCATCTTCTACAGTCTCTACAACTGTTTTCTCTGCATATAGAGAATATTCACATGTTTCACGATTCATAATAACTTTTACGTTATCTGCCTTACCAAAGTGATTCTTACACGCATTGATTAATGAATTCTCAATTGCCTCCAACATTGTTTCTTTGCTGATTTCTTTCTCTTTCTCGAGAATTGTCAAAGCTTCCAGTAATTCTGTGTTCATTTTTTTGATTTCCTCCTAAATTAAAAATGTAATGCCAAACGAATCAACGCGATATCATTTCTTTCAAACTTTTGTGTTGTCTCGTCTTCGTATTCAATAGTTACTGTATCTTTATCGTATTCAACAAGAATACCAATAAATTCTTTTTGTCTGTCGATGGCGCGGTAGGTGCGAATCTCGACTTCTTCTCCAATGCTTCTTGCGAAGTCTTTTTCTTTTTTCAGGGGTCTTCCAAGTCCCGGAGAACTCACTTCAAAGATATAAGTATCTTCAATGTAATCCTTTTCATCCAAAATATCCGAAAAAGCACGACTGACTACTTCGCAGTCATCTACGGTAATTCCGCCCGGTTTATCAATGTAAGCCCTAAGGTACCATGTTCCTGCTTCCTTTACGTACTCTACATCCACCAATTCAAAGCCATGACTCTCTATGATTGGAAGTAAGAGTTCTTCTGTTTGTTGTTCGTATTGCTCTCTTTTAGACATCAAAAGTCTCCTTTCTTATGAGTAACATATTAATAGAAGTGTGCTTGCACACTTCTCCGCGCCAAGTGCGGTTGCAAAGCAACGTCTACCTTACGCACGAGTGCGCATCCCGCGGAGCGTTCTTCGTGTGTAACACGAAGAAAAAGTGAACCTTTCGGTTCACTTTCTCGCCAACAATTATTACGTTGTTGTTATAGTAGCACTTATTTTCAAGAAAATCAAGTGTTTTTTATTATTTTTTGATGCATAACGAAGAATATAATCCCACGCTCAATATCACTACACCACCAATCACTTCTCGAAGTGTCGGCACCTCACCTAAAAGAATGAATGCGTATATAATTCCATACACCGTCTCCATTCCGGAAATAAGTCCAGCTGTCTGTGCTTTTACTTTCTTCTGTGCTGAAATATACATAGAATAAGCAAATGCAGTACAGATGCAACCGATAAGTGCAACACCTACCACATCTTGCATTCTCCAAGATACTTTGATAAATAAGAGCGTCGGCAAAAGAACAACAGCCGCTGTCCCCTGCTCATACAGACTGACAATTCTTCCTTGATATTTACCGGAAAAGTATCTGTTCGCTAATGTGATAATTGCATATGTAAGACTGCTTAACATGCCCCACACAATTCCGATTGTTACTTGATTTTCCATAGAAAACTCCGGAATTGTTATGATAACACCGATAAGCAGAATGATTGCGCTGACAATACTTCTTATGGAAAGCTTCTCGCGATAAATAAGCGGTTCTAAAAATGTCAAAAACAATGGAAACGTTGAAAACGTAATTGTTCCAATTGCAACGGATGACACTTGTATGGACTGAAAAAATGAGGTCCAGTGAAGTGCCAATACAGCACCCGTAAATATAATAAGTGCATAGTCCTTCTTGCTCTCCAGTTTTAATGATTCTTTTTTTACAAGAGTAATTGCTAAAAGAATCAAGGATGAGCAGATAACTCTGCCAAGCGCTACCATGACAGAAGGCACTTCCACATACTGCCCAATGACACCTGCAATACCAAACATCATAACTGCAAAATTCAAATATAAAATATCTTTTCGATTACTCTTTTCCATGTTGCACTCCTATCATTTTTGGTCTTATAAATGTAAGATACTCAGCCAACATGCATACAGGAATCGCTGCAAAAATATCAACCACCGAATGCTGTTTCACAAACGCCACCGAGATGCATACAAAGAAACAGAACGTGACAATCAACGTCTTGCACCACTTGGATGCTGACTTTTCTCGAAGCCAAGTAGAGGCAATTCCAACAGAATATGCCACATGCAAGGACGGACACACTCCTGTGCAAGTATCAGCTGTATATAATAGTCCAACAATGTCCGTGAAAATGTTATCTCTCACAAACACCTCCGGTCTCAAATCCTGGCGACTTGGAAAGACAATATATATGGTCATCGCCACAATCTGCGTGATGATTATATATTTACTCATGTTCTTAAAGTTGTCCGTATTGTATAGTGCAAAATAAATCAGTGAGCCAACAATCAATAAGTACCAACCCACATATGGAATCACAAAATACTCACAAAACGGAATCACATCATCGAGCCAGCAGTGAACCGGATAACATTTTTCATATGGAATCAAATTCTCAGTCAAAAAGTATAGAATGAAATAACCAACCCATCCAAGCAGATACAATAAATGTCTGTATTGCGGTTCTCTTATCTTCGAAAATCGAAACTCTCGATAATCAACTACCGGTTTTCTCATGTCTTCGGCACCTCCGTAATGTCTTTGTTCGTTAAGTAATATTTTTTCGGAATGTTGCGATATGGAACCACGATATGCTCCGGCAAATCACGGGCAATCTTCGTAATTTCCTCTGAGAGATATGAACAGATTCTGGCTCGCTCTTCTTCTATGCTATTTTCACTGTTAAAACATATTCCTTTTCCAATATACATTGTTTTTAATTTCGGAGCAATATATAATGGCACAAAAGTTAGTTCTATTCCGGCCTTTTTGTGATAAAGTTTTGCTACATCCACAAAATTTTCTTGAAATTGATATAATATGTTATTGTGCTTTTCGTCCTTCTCCGGAAAAATCAAAATATTACAATGATTCTTCAGCATTTTGATAGATTCTTTGAAGGTTGACATAATTCGCATATCGCGATGCACTGCAATTGTCCGTGCATTGTTAAAGATGCAAACAGCAAACGGTGCAATCAGATAAGATAATACTTTGTAAAAAGGATGTGTCCACATCGGTTTCTGCGACCAAAAGTCAGAGAACGCATACTTTGGAACTTCTTTAAAATCCATCATTTGTCCTGCGCACCAGATATAACAATTCTCCGGTAGAAAGAGTTCCCCTGCAATCGGACCATTCATCTGTGTGTGATTCGCCACAATAATTGCTTTTTCCTTCGGCAGATTCTCAATTCCTTCAATTTCCATCTTTCCGTAAAATATTCGTATGGTTTTTTTAATAATTTCAAATAACAAGGATGTCTTTTTCGTATCCATCACTATTGCTCCCAATTTCTTAAATTTTATGAAAAACTTGTCAATTTCTCTCGATTTATGTACAATAATAGCATGTAAATTGAAGGAAATTATTGAAAAAGTATAAAATATTTATAATCATTTTCTAATATTATTATGCAGGAGGAACTACTTATGTTTGGAAAAAGACCGGATGGGCGCAGACTTCGCACTGTTGACCCAATGCAGCTTATCACAGGATTCCTGATGAAAAAGCGATACGATTCTATGAATATGTATGAAGACACTTTCAATTGCGAATCGTGGGATAAATACATTAAAGAAAAAGAAGAACAAGGAATCAAACTTGGGTATATGCATATCTTTATTGCAGGAGTTGTACGTTTACTTGCGAAATGGCCAAGACTCAATCGCTTCGTTATGAACGGAAAAATCTATGCAAGACCAAAAATATGGGTGAGTTTTACCATCCATCCCGAACTACATATTGACTCGCCGGATACGACCATTAAATTATGCTTTGAAGGAACCGAAACGATTTTGGAGATTGCGCAGACTATTAATGATGCTATTCGCAAAGAAACTATTCTTCGCTCAGAAGAAAATGGCACCGATAAACTGGCGCGTTTCTTAACGGCCCTGCCTAGTTGGGTTTTAAACATTGTCGCTGCGGTGCTTATGTGGATGGACAGACATAATATGATGCCAAAATCGATTATCGAATTCAGCCCGTTCCATACTTCATTTTACATTACCAACCTGAAATCTCTCGGTATCAACCATGTGCATCACCACACCTGCGAATTTGGTACTAACGGGCTCTTCTTCGCAATGGGAAAAGAAAAAAATATTCCTGTTGCGCACAAGGATGAAGTTGTGATAGAAAAACATATGGGATTCAGTCTTGTTTCTGACGAGCGTTTCTGCGACGGATTATATTACGCTTTGGCTCTTCGTGAATTCCGTAAAATCATGCGTGACCCCGCTGTTTTGGAAACACCCCTTGATAAAAAAGTCGAGGATATGGAATAAGTTATTAAGAAAAGACACATCCGCTTAACTATGCAGATGTGTCTTTGTTCTCTTTTGGTTCTAATTGCGACAAAAGGATTGCCACAAAAATCACAACAAATCCAACAAGCATCCGAAGTGTCACTTTCTCATGATAGATAATAATAGCAAACACCACTCCAAATACAGATTCCAAACTCAAAATCATTCCTCCAATAGAGGCTTCCGCATATTTCAATCCATAACTTTGAAGAAATAGGCAAAGGGCTGTTGCCACCAGTCCCAGATAGACAATTCCACCGACTGTATTTACCGGAAATCGACTTGGAAACGTATCTGTAAATATAACAAATATCCAAGCCAACACAGCAACTACTCCAAGTTCAATCGTTGTCAGAAGAAGTGGATTCTTATTTTCACACACAATAGATGATATCACTATATTAACAGCACATGGAACTCCACTTAACACAGTCAAAACATCTCCGGATGACATTCCGAATCCATCTTGCAAAGATAAAATCCCAATGCCAAAGAGACAAATAAATACACATAAAACATGCAGAATTTGCGGTCTCTTTTTCGTGGCAAACCAATGTAAAAACGGAACCATTACACAGTATGTAGTACAAAGGAATGCACTTTCCCCCGGAGAAGTGTCACCGGCAAGTCCTTCCACTTGCAAAATATAACTTATGAAAAGGGTGATTCCCATCCAAATTCCATCAATCAAATATTTTTTGTTCAGTAGTTTGTAAAGTGGTGCTGCCACAATTATTAACGCAATACTTGCAACGGTAAATCGAAGCGCAATCACAAAAGACGCAGAGAACACTTCTGTTGCTATCTTACCTATTGCAAAGGTTGTTCCCCAAAGCATCGCCGTCAAGAAAAGCGCAAGCTTACCATATCTTTTTTTCTTCATCCTGTGTAACTCCTATTCTGTCAAAAGGGCATTTGCTTTGGATGCACTGATTATTCATATGCGAGCGGGTACATCTGATGGGATTTAATTCCATTTTGATACCTAATTGCTCTCTCGTAAATTTAACAGCCTCTACAATCGCAAGATAAGAATCTCTTTTGCAACAACGGGGGCCACCGATGTTCCCTATGGCTTCCAATGATTTTGCTGTCATTTGATTTGAAAGTCCCCAAGCTTCTTTTGACAATGGTGTTGATTTTAATGCAATTGCAATATACATTCCTGTGCTAACACCTGCACCGCAAGCACCCCAAAAGCCACAAGTACCGCCGGGTACTTGCTTTCCTCTCTTTTGCATTTCATAAAGTGCAGTTTTTAAATCTATATCGCCACCCGCATTTTTATAAGCAGTTAAAAGTGCACAGCCAACCATAGTATGATGTTCCGGACCGTGCATATGGCAAGATGGCATACACATCATTTTTTCCATAATCTCAATAGGGTTTACAGATGTACTATTAAAACATATCGAAATAATCTCGTCCATTCCGCTTGTATGACATTCATCACAAACGAAATGTCCGTTTATGCATCTGGTTTTACTGCTTTGCTTTTTATGGCACAGTTCACATTCCATTACTTCATCGGTGTTAAGATATTCCAATGGTGCTTTGCAAATTAAGCATTCTTCATTCAATGTGCCCTCTCCTTTCCGTACTTTATCTCAACTTCTGACAATATTGCGTACACAGTTTATCCGTACATTCTGAGCACTTGAGCGACACATTAGTCATCTCCCAGAAGCGCTCCGGGTAAAGCATAACGCACAATTCCCACACCAACCATGCGGCAAAAGCCATTAAAACCAATGATGTGGCATAGAAGCCCCCTACATAGATTAGCGGTGAAAACATCATTAAATGATCCCAATTGAAAATGCGGCATGTGGTGCAACACTTGTTTTTCATAATGAGTCTAAACGGGCACCAAATTAGGACACATATCAAATCACATACATAAAACACTACCGTTATCATAAATAAGCCCATTTTATTTATGATACCCCAATGGTAAAAAGCCCCTATGAGTACAATTAATAGCGTCCATAAAATAAAAATCTTATACGCGGCCTTGGTTGTGGATACCACATACTCACGCAACGCCTTGTAATTTATTTTTTCCCTAATTGGTCTGAATCGAT